>DAINQP010000010.1:0-55605 GCA_036742665.1 Vicinamibacterales bacterium
CCACGACGCTCCGGCTGTTCTTCAACCTGCTGCCCAGCATCTTCGCGATCACGCGACAAGCCTTGGCATTGATGGGAGCCGCCTGGGTGTCTTCGCGACGTCAGGCCACGTCCCTCTGGCGTTGTCACTCCTCGTGCAGGCGGAACGGCGTGCGGTCAGCTGCGCGGTGCTCGTCTCCGGCTACATGCTCGACTTGAACGGGTTTACCTCGGTCGCCGACATGCAGAAAAGCTACGGGTTCGCCAATCCCTGCGCGGGAAGGTCGATGGACGATGTCCGACGGGACGTGCCGATGCTCGTGGTCAGGGCCGGTCGTGATCAATTCGGCGTCAACGAGTCGCTCGACAGCTTCATTGGCGGTGCGCTACGCAGGGACCTGCCGCTGAGACTGGTCAATCATGCCGGCGCTCCGCACGCCTTCGATTTGTTTGACGACAGCGAGGCAACTCGGGAGATCATCCGGGAGATCATCCGCTTCATGCGGTTTCATTTGTCGGGTCCGGCGGAAGCCGGACACCACAACGGGAGCAACGAGTGACGCCACGGCAGGTGCCATACAAACGAATCGCGACGGAGGAGGCCTGGGCGCCGCCCAGCCTCCTGGAGACCTACCGAACCATGGCGGCGAAGAAGTCGATCGACGATCCCGGGTTCGTGGCGCTGTGGAATCGACTGGGCTCGCGCGGCCAACTGGTCGAGCGGCTTGGCGACATCGGAGAGCGGCGGATTGCGGATATGGACGCGTCGGGCATCGATGTCCAGATCCTCTCGCTGACATCACCTGGTGTGCAGGTGTTCGATGCGCCAACGGCGACCTCAGTCGCGGTCGAGACGAACGATCAGCTGGCCGAAGCGATCGGTCGCTATCCGGCTCGCTTCGCCGGGCTCGCCGCCGTCGCGCCGCAGGACCCATCGTCGGCGGTCCGCGAGATCGATCGCGCCGTGCGCCGGCTCGGGCTCAAGGGCGTGATCATCAACTCGCACACGCGCGGCGAGATGCTGGACGATCCGAAGTTCTGGGAGATCTTCGAAGCCGCCGAAGCGCTGAACGTGCCGATCTACATTCACCCGCAGGCGCCGCCGCCGGCGATGATCGGCCCCTACGTCGAGCGCGGACTGGAGGGCGCGCTGTGGGGCTTCGGCGCCGAGACCGGCCTGCACGTGCTCGCCATCATTCGCAGCGGCGCGCTGGATCGGTTTCCACGTCTGCGCCTGATCGTCGGCCACCTCGGCGAAGCGCTTCCCTTCTGGCTGTATCGGCTCGACTACATGAACAAGACCGCACGTCCGGCGATTCGAACCGGGGCACCATCCTTGGCGAAGCAAATCAGCGACTACATGAAGGAGAACATATTCATCACGACAAGCGGCATCGCGTGGGCGCCGGCGATTACATTCGCGCAGTCAGTGCTCGGCGTCGATCGCGTGATGTACGCGATGGACTATCCCTATCAGTTCGAGCTGTACGAAGTGGACGCGACTGGCGATGTGCCGATTAGCGATGAGGACAAGAAGAAGCTCTTTCAGACAAACGCAGAGCGCGTGTTCTCACTGCCGTAGGCCGGTTCCTGTTCTTTGGACCCGGCTGACGACGCTTGAGTGATCACGCAAGCCCGATGAAGGGCTGCCCCGCGTGCACGACCTTGCCGCCGACCATCGTCATCACGGATTCGATCCGTCGAATCGTCTGCTCGGGCACAGTCAGATAGTCGTGGCTGAGGACGGCGAGGTCCGCGTACTTACCGGCGATGAACGACCCGAGGTGATGGTCGTCGAAGGAAAACCACGCTGCGCCCTCTGTATACAGGCGCAGCGCGTCGACGCGCGACACCTGCTGCCCGTCGTTCGTCAACATGCCGGCGACGTTGCGCCCTGTCGTCATGTAGAAGAGCGAGATCCACGGATCGAGCGCCGAGACGTTGGTCGAATCCGTGCCGACGCCGGCGTGGATTCCTGATTCCACGATTCGCCTGAACGGCGGTCCGCCGCCCGTCCCCAAGTACGTCCAGGTCTGGGCGCTGGCGCCGCAGCCAAGTTCTTTGAGCGCCTTCAATCGCGGTTCGTCGATGCTCTGCAGATGGATGATGGACCATCGCAGCCGGTCGATCGGATGCTCGCGTGCGATCGAGCGAAAGGCGTCGAGATGGAAATCGTTCTCCTTGGGCGTGATCGAATGCTGCTGTAGCAGCCAGCCATGCTTCGCGATCATCCGGGCCGTCGGCTCGAATTGCGGCGACATCGTGTCGTTGCCGCCGATACGCTCGCCGAATCCCGCCGGCCGGAACAGGTCGTCGCCGACAGCTTTGCCCGCCTGATTGAAGTTGTTGAGAACACGCGCTTCGACCTCCTGCGGTGAATCGGCAGGAAACGCCGGGCGCATCCGTATCGTGAGCTTGTCCTCGCGCCACAGCGCGAGCGCGAGTTCCTGATCGGGAAAGTTGCCGGCATTGATCACACCGGTCAGGCCGAGGCTGTTCGCGTGCGCATTCAGATCGGCAGTGCCGCGGAGCCTGTCCTCAGCAGTCTGGACCGCCTGCAGCGCGGCGACGGCGGCCTGTGCCGATGTGACGAGACCGGTCGAGTCATCCACCATCACACCTTTCGCGGTGAGGAACGCGCTGCCGACGCTGTTCGTGATCGCGCCGGTGCCTCCGCCCGTGCCCGAAATGTAGACGCCATGTTTCGGAGCGGCGGCATCGAGGTCCGCCTTCGTCGGCCGGCGATTCTCTGCCAGCTGTGTGTGATTCCAGCCGCCAATGCAGGTGATGAAGGCGCCGGGAGGGACGGACGCGGCACGCGTTGCGATCGTCTCCTGCAGCTCCGCGATCGAGAACGCTCGTTCGATACGTCGCGCTTCGTAGCCGGGGTTCACGCCGGCGCGTGTGTAGTGCACGTGTGCGTCGAACAAGCCGGGAACGACGGTGCGTCCCGCGAGGTCGATGGTGCGCGTCGCGGGGCCAAGCGATCGGGCGTCACCGACGCCGGCGATCCGCCCGTTCTTCACCGAGAGTGCCGACCCCACCAGCCCACGGCCATCGACGAAGCGGCCGTTGGTGAGCAGCAGGTCTGCGGGAGACGCGCCACGCTGTGCGGCGTCGAGAGCACTTCCCGCGAACGCGTTGCGGCCAACGTATGCAGCCACCCCTGCGATGGTGCCCTTCAAAAGATCACGTCGCGAGACCATGCCGCTGCTGATCCTACGCTAACGTCTCCCAGTACCCTTCTTGGCAGCCGTGGCACGCGTCCTGGGTTTCGGTCTTCGCGAGACGGTTCGGCGGACCGCCGTAGCCTTGGCGGAGGCGGTTGGACCCGCTTTGCGCGGACGCGGCTGTCCCGGACGACCCTCCTTCGGCAGCTGCTTCCCGAAGCTCCTCGTCCGTGCTGTCACCCTCTCCAGCCATTCCAGTGTCAGCCGACCACCGATGTGAAAGTAGGTGAGGAAATCGGGTGGCATTCCCGAGAAGTCGATCTTGAGCCTGCCCCAGTCAGGTCGTCTGCCATCGTAGTCGGTGAATTTGTATGCGCGCGCCAGCTCCCACGAACTGAACAACTGGCCGGTGCGCGTCATAGTCTTTGGATCGCCGGCGAGCGCGGCCACCGCGCGGCCGACGTAGAGCGGCGACTCCGATTCCAGGAAGTTTTTGTCTTTCTTCCCGCCGTCGCGCCAGTTCTTTTCGGTGACGCCGAAGCCTTCCAACATGGATTCGGACCTGAGAAACCCTGGCGTGATCGACACCACGGCCACACCATGTGGATGCAGTTCAGCGGCCATCGACAATGCGAGACCTTTGAGCGCCAGCTTGACGATCTGTTTCACCGGATTGCCGCCCGCACCGAGCGCGTCGCCTTCGGTGACCTCGACGATAAGGCCGCTGCGGGCACGCATCATCAGCTTTGACCCATGCTTGCTCGTGATCACATGGGAGAGGAGCGAGTTCTCGAGCGCTTTGCTGGCGTTGGTCAGATCGGCATCCCAGAACCATCCATACGCTCCGGCTAAGGGGTCCTCGCCGGCGACGCTGTTCACGAGGATGTCGAGACGGCCGTGTTCGCGATCGACCTGCGTGAACAGCGCTTCGACTTCTCGTTCGTTGCTGTGATCGACGCGGACCGGTATCGCCGTGCCGCCGGCTGCGCCGATCATCTCGGCGGTCTCGTCGATCGTCTCCGGACGCTTGTATGGCGACGGGTTGCCCGTCACGCTGCGCCCCGTGCAGTAGACGATCGCGCCAGCCTCGCCGAGCGCGCGGGCGATGCCGCGTCCCGCGCCGCGGGTCGCGCCCGCGACCACGGCCACCCGGCCGGCGAGAGGTTTCTGAGTCGGCGTTCGCTTTGCCATCGTAACTATCCTCAGCTTCGTTTCTGCCGCGACGCTTTGCGCGCAACGCGGCGCGTGGTTCGCGCCGAACGCGGTGAGTTGGCGCGATAGGGTTCGAGGACGGCATCGACGTCCCCTCGTACCCAGGCGACAGCGGTTCCCTGCCTGAACACCGCCCACTGAATCAACGAGCCGCCGCACACTGCGGTGATCGCCCTTGCCAGTCGCTGCGTATCGCACTCGACGAGCTCCCCGGCGTCCGCGGCTTCACGCAGCAGCCGGCGATACCCTTCGAGCGTCTTCTTCGAGCTGATCACCATCAGACGATGAAAGTCGGGATCGGAGAGATCCATCTGGAGGAAGGCCAGATGGTTGGCCACTTCTGCCGGAGTGTCGAAATACCGGGTGATGTCGGTGGCAGCGGCGACCAGCGCGGCGAGCGGCGAGGGATGCGCGGCGCGGACCATGTCGAAGCAGGCGTCCATTGAGCCCGCGGCCGAGGTGGCCATGGCGAGTAGCAGCCCGCGCTTGGAGCCAAATCGCTGCACGAGTGTGGCGGCCGACAGGCCGGCTTCTTTGCCGACGTCGGCGAGCGTCAGGTTGCCCGGCCCGACTCGTCCGATGACCTTGGCCGCAGCTGCGATGATCTTCTCGTCGGCGATTGTGCGCGGGCGGGGGCTCACGGCCGCCGATAGTAAACGGGCATTTACTATTGTGTCAATCGACAAGTGAATGCGCGTTTATAAACGTCCGGCTGAAGCCCGATACTACGTCTGTCTAGTTCAGCGCGGCGACGCGGCGGCGAAGTGTCTTGACGTGTTCCCAGATCTGCTGGTGCTCGTCGCGCGCGTCCTTGTCCATCTCGCTCATGCTGGTGAGGCGCAGGTAGGCTTGCAGGTCGCGCAGCGCCGCGGTGACATCGTTGAGGTGATAGGCGAGCAGGCCGCGATCGCGCAGCTCACTCAACGCCGACGGCGTGATCGCGAGCAGCAGTTCGGTAACGTCGCGCGCCTGTGGGAACGAGCGCATATGCACGTAGATGCGTTTCAGGTTGAGCAGCATCCGGGCGATGATCTGCATTCGTGTTGCCGGTGCGAGCAGTGATTTGCTGAAGGCGACGTCGCTGCCCACGTGCTTCTGCAACAGCAGCCGGCACTTGTGCTCGGAGAGCAGCGCGCCGGCGTGGAAGGGGTCGATGATCAGGAACGGCGAGTTCTGTGTCTCGGGGCAGCGCACCAGAAAATGCCCGGGGAAATTGATACCGTCCACTTGTAGCCCGGCTCGCCGCGCCACTTCCATATAGACCACCGACAGGGTGATCGGGATGCCGGTGCGTCGATCCAGCACCTCGTTGAGGCAGCTGTTGCGCGGGTCCTCGTACTTGTCGCGGTTGCCGACAAAGTGCAACGTGTCGAAGAGATACGAATTGAGCGCGCGAATGCCGGCCGACGTTGAGGCGTCGCCTGTCGTCGCCGCGTCCTCAACGATGGCGCGCCGCGCCGCTTCGCCCATCGAATCGAGCTTGGCGAGATACGGCTCCGGGTCGAGACGCGGGTACTCGATGCGCGCGATGATGAGCGTGGCATCGGCAAGGCCGGTGCCCGGTGCGTTGGTCGCCGCGACGAGCTCCGAAACGAGGTCTTTCTTCACCACTCGTTGGGGCGACGTATGCGTCGCCCTAAGTTGCACACAAACGATCCAGTGCCGGCAGCGTCAGCGCCGTAAGACTGTCCACAACCAGCTCGGCGCCCGTCAGCTCATGCGCCGGATAGCTGTTGGTTACGCCGACCAGACGCAGACCGGCGCCCTGCGCCGACTCGAGGCCCCACTTCGAATCCTCGATCGCGACCGCGCGTCGTGGATCGATCGCGCGGCCGCTCGCCTCGCGAAGCCGCTCGAGCGCGAGCCGGTACGGTGCCGGCGAGGGCTTGCTCTGCGGTGTGTCGCCTGCCGCCACGATGGTGGCGAACAGATCGCTCACACCGGCGGCGTCGATCACTTCGTCGATCTCGTGGCGCATGGCACCCGATGCGATCGCGATGGGCACCGCCGCCGCCGCTTCGCGGATGAACTCGGTGGCACCGGGGAACAGCACGGTGCCCGCGCGCAACATCTGCTGCATCCGTTCGCCCTTGCGGACAACCAGGGCGGACACGTGCCCGCCGCTCATCGCGAGCCCACGATCCTTGGCCAGCGCCTCGAACAGACCCACATCGTCGTAACCCAGATATCGTGCGTAGTACTCGACGGGAGCAAGCTCGATGCCTTCGGTCGCCAGCGCCTGCTGAAAGGCCTTGAGATGAAGCGGTTCGCTGTCGGCGATGACACCGTCGAAGTCGAACACGATCGCTTGCAACGTCCCGCTCATGCCCCCGGAGCCTTCTCGCCGGCTCGAATCTCGACCTTCAATCGGTTCGATGGCGGCGGGTACGGACACTCGTACGTCGCGTTGTACGCGCAGTACGGGTTATACGCCTTGTTGAAATCGATCTCGTAGAAGCCGGTTGTCGTTGGAGGAATGTCGAGATAGCGCCCGGCCGGATAGGTCTCCTTGCCCGACGTGGCATCGACGAACGGGACGAACAGGCCGTCGATCTCTCGCGCACCCTCTTCGACAAATGCACCCAGGCTCAAGTTCTCGCCTTTGAACGTGAACTCCAGCACGCCGACGCGCTGATAGCGACGAATGGTGCCGGTCGAGGTGGGCATCAGCACAACGGGGCGTTCCTGACCAAGGCGCAGCGCCGCCGCGACGCTATAGCTCGGGTCGGGCGGATAGTAGCGAAGCGGAAGCAGCGCATTACGCTTGTTCTCGGGGATGGGATCTTTATCGACGCGAAACTGCTGATCGCGTGCTTCGCGCCGGGCCTGCTCCTTCTGGAGAAAATCCCGATCCGGCGCGCCAGGGCCTGACGAGCACGCGCATGCCAACGCCGCGATCACGATGAGTCCCGTGCGCATCAAAGGCAACTACCACCAACCACTAACCAACAATATACCCGCCTCGCGCGACCACCGCGTCGGCGAGCGCGCGACGCATCACGACGGTGTTCGCCGGGCTGGTTTTCAAAAGCCTGCGGAGAGCCGCCAGCAATGTGCGGAGTGTGTCGCCCTCAGCCATTGCTGCGAGCGCATTCTTGGCCGCCGCCTCGACACGCTGTGCGGCATCGTTCACGAACACGCGCGCAGCCTGCACGTGCAGATCGGCAGCGGCCTCGCGCGAAGACGAGACCTCGCGTGCGCGCAGCACCGCACTCTCCGACGCATACGTGTCGATCAGGATGTCGGCCGCGAAGCTGACCACTTCCTGCTCGTCGGTCAGCTTCTCGCCGTACGTCTGCATCGCCGTGCCGAGCACCATCAACGCCACCTTCTTGAACGCGGCGACGATGCGCATCTCATCGTCAAGGACGCCCTGCTCTCCGAAGCCAGCGGTGGCCACCGACGGCGAGAGCACCTCGTCCTGCAGACGTTTCGCGGCGGGAATCAGCGGCAGCTCGCCTTTGAGTGCACGGCGGATCAGCATGCCGGGAATCAGCAGGCGGTTGATCTCGTTCGTACCCTCGAAGATGCGATTGACTCGTGCGTCCCGATAATACCGCTCGGCCATGTAGTCCTTCACGAAACCGTTGCCGCCGTGAATCTGCACGTTCTCGTCGAGCACGTAATCGAGGATTTCGCTGCCCGCGACCTTGGCGATTGATGCCTCGACGGCGTACTCCTCGAACGCCCTGGCGATCGCCGCGCCGTCGTGCGGTCCAGGCCCCAGCGCCGCATCGATGAGTCCGGCAGTTCGATACACCAGGCTCTCGAGTGCATAGGTGCGCGCCGTCATTTCGCCGAGTTTGTGCTTGATTGCGCCGAAGCTGGCAATCGGCTGCCCGAACTGCCGGCGTTGTGCTGCGTACTTCGCGGCCGTGCCGATCGCCGCCCGGCATCCGCCGCTGCACATCGCGCCAAGGCTGAAGCGGCCGTAATTGAGCGTGTTCAGCGCAACCTTGTGACCCTTGCCAATCTCGCCGAGCACATTGCCGGCCGGCACACGCACCTCCTGCAGGAGGATAGGCGTCGTGGACGAGCCGTGCAGGCCCATCTTGTGTTCTTCATTGCCGGAGCTGATACCCGGAAACGCGCGCTCGACGATGAACGCGGTGAAATGCTCGCCGTCAACCTTCGCGAAGATGATGAACAGGTCGGCAAAGCCGCCGTTGCTGATCCACATCTTCTCCCCGCTGAGCGACCAGCTTCCATCGGGAAGCTTCGTCGCGCGCGTCTTCGCCGCCAAGGCGTCCGATCCAGAGCCCGATTCGCTCAGCGCATACGCACCGATCAGGTCTCCGGTCATCAGAGGCGGGAGATACTTCTGCTTCTGCTCCGGCGTGCCGAACAGCACCAGCGGCAGAATACTCAGATTCGCCTGGCCACCGAACGTCGTCGCAAACGAGGCGGATGGTCCGATGCGTTCGACGACCGCGAGCGACGACGCCTTGTCGAGATCGAGGCCACCATACTCTTCGGGCACGGCGATGCTGAGCAGCCCGAGTTCACCGCAGCGGCGAACGAGTGATCTCGCTAATTGCCAGTCCTTATCCTCGAGGCGTTCAAGGTTTGGTAACACCTCGTTATCCACGAACTCCGTCGTGGTCCTCGCCATCAGGCGATGCTCTTCGGACAACTTCTCCGGCGTGAAGACATCCGACGCTGGTGTCTCGTCGAGCAGCCACGAGCCGCCTTTGCGCGAGAGGGACGTTGAAGGAGGTGCAGTCGTCATAGCCGCTCAAAAATCCCGGCAGCGCCCATACCGCCACCGACACACATCGTTACCAGGCCGTACCGTGCGTTTCGCCGGCGCATCTCATAGAGCAGCGACGTCGTCAGTTTTGCGCCGGTACACCCCAGCGGATGGCCGAGCGCAATCGCTCCGCCGTTGACGTTCAAGCGTTCGGGATCGATCGGCAGCTCGCGCAAGACGGCGAGGACCTGGGCTGCGAACGCCTCGTTCAGCTCGACGAGATCGATCTGATCGAGCGTCAGCCCCGCGCGTTCGAGCACTTTCCGCACAGCTGGAACCGGTCCGATGCCGAAGCGCTCCGGTGCAACACCGGCCGTCGCGTACGCAACGAAACGCGCCAGCGGTTGGAGCCCACGTTCCCTCGCAGCAGCAGCGGACATCAGCACGACGGCCGCAGCGCCGTCGCTCGTCTGCGAAGAATTACCAGCCGTGACGGTTCCGGTCGCGTGAAATGCCGGGCGCAGTTTGGCAAGAGCCTCGGGTGATGTGTCACGCCGCGGGCCTTCGTCCTGCGCGAACGTCATGTCACGCACACCAGCGGGCTTGCTGATCTGTGGGGCTGTCTGCGGCGCTGACACCTTGAAAGTGAGCGGGGTGATCTCTTCCGCGAATCGTCCCGCCTCGATCGCCGCGACGGCGCGCTGGTGACTGCGCAGCGCGAATGCGTCCTGCTCCTCGCGAGAGATCGAGTAATCACGGGCGTGATTCTCGGCGACCAGCCCAGTGCTCAGGTACACATCCGGGTACTCGTCCACGAGCGTCGGGTTCGGGCAGACCTTGTTGCCGCCCATCGGCACGAGGCTCATCGACTCGGTGCCGCCGGCAACGACGACGTCGGCGAAGCCGCACATGATGTGCTCGGCGCCAGAGGCGATCGCCTGCAGTCCCGACGCACAAAAGCGGTTCATCGTGACCGCAGACGCGTCCACGGGCACGCCGGCGCGCAAGCTCGCAATGCGCGCCACGTTCAGGCCCTGCTCGGCCTCCGGCATCGCGCAGCCCATGATCACATCGTCCACGTCGTGTGGGTTGATGCCGGGCGCGCGACGCAGCACTTCGCCGATCACGGCGGCCGCCATCTCGTCCGGCCGTACGGTTTTGAGTGTGCCGTTCGGTGCTTTGCCGACGGCGGTGCGTGTGGCCGCAACGACTACAGCGTCTTGCATGAATAGTCTGCTAGCAATTCTTCGAGCGCGTCGCCCACCTCGCTGGCCTGGCCGTCAAAGAGGTGGTTGGCGCGGTCGATAATGACGAGCTCTTTCGGCTCGTGGAGCTGTGCGTAGAACTCGCGCACGGCCCTGAGCGAAATCAGCTCATCGCGTTCCCCGTGGACGATGAATTTCGGCTTGCTCGAGAGCTTGACGGACGCGAACTCGTAGCGATCGACGGGCGGTGCGACGGCGACCAGCGCGCAGATCCGATCGTCATCAGCCCCGACCGTCGTGGCGATATACGAGCCAAAGGAGAATCCCGCAGCCCAGAGTTCGACGTCGGGGTACTGCGCGGCCATGAAATCTATCGCCGCGCGATAGTCGCCCATCTCACCGCGTCCTTCGTCCCACGTGCCGGTGCTGCGCCCGACGCCCCTGAAGTTGAAGCGCAGCACGGCGCAGCCGATGCGTGTCAGCGCCTTGGCCGACTGAAACACGACCTTGGTGTGCATCGTGCCGCCCTGCGTCGGTAGCGGATGGGCGAAGATGATGGCGGCCCGCGGTGTTGCCGCGGGCAGATCCATCAGAATTTCGAGCGGCCCGGCTGGGCCGGGAATTTCTCGTAGCAGTTCGGACAAGGCCGTCTTTCCGGATCGTACGCGATCCCTTGTCCGTTTGGACGCGGGCCGCCTCGCGGCGGCCCCCACGAGTGTCAGTGACCGGCCGGCTAAAGCCGCCCCTACGATTTACTGGAACGCCACCCTGGCGCGCTCGGTCTGCAACTCGTGCAGCAGCCGCATGATGTTGTAGGCCGTGAGCTCAATCATCACGCCGGTGACCTGCGCGTGCAGCTCATCGCTCAGCTTGGGCTCCAGCGCCTTCATCGCCGCCGTCAGCCGCTCCTCCTGACCCTCGAGTTCCTTCTTCTCGACGACGCCGTCTGCCATTGCGGCAGTGAACGACTCCAGCTTCTCGACACGTTCGTGCAGCGTCGGATGTTGTGCGTGTTCGTCGAACCAGCTCGTTTTCGCCATTGGTCATGTCCTTGAAAAGGGTCGGGAGCCATTTTCGTTAGCGCCCACCGAAAATGACTCTCGACCCCATTTATTAGAGATCCCTCAAAGTCTGCTTCAGCGCCGTGAGGCGCGTCTGGAAGTTGGCGCGTCCGCCTTCCTTGTCCATGCGCTCGAGGATGGGCGCTGGAAGGAATTGCCGATCGGTGCACTCGATGATGGCGGCGACTTCCTGCAGCTCACGCTCCATGCCCTGCGTTGACGGCATGAACTGCGAGACCACGTCGCCAAGCGCGTCCTTGGTGATTCGGTCATTGCCGGCGAGCAGCGACTTGCGCCACGCGCGGCCGACCATGCCTTCGATGTCGGCGCCCGAGAGATGTCCCCGTTGCGGAATCGACGGGATGTCCTCGGCGGCGACCTTGGATCCCATCTTCCTGGCCAGAATCGTGAACATCTGGCGGATTTCGCCCTCGTCGGTCGGATAGAAGAGCGGGATGTGGACCTCGGCGCGGCCCTGACGCTTCAAGTCGATTGGCAGCAGGTCCGGCCGGGCCGTCAACAGCATCCAGATGATGCGCCCGCGATACCTGGTGTCGCCCATCTGCGAGGCGATCATTCCGAAGACACGGCTCGACGTGCCTGAGTCGCCGTCCTGCTCGCGTCCGCCAAGCGCGACATCCGCCTCATCGACAATCACGACAACCGGGCCCATCGCGCGAAGCACCGACAGCACGCGTTCGAGATTGCCCTCAGTCTCGCCCACGTACTTCGATCGGAAGTTCTTCAGCATCACGCACGGTGCGCCAATCTCGCCGCTGACGCACTGCGCCAGAAACGATTTGCCCGTGCCAACCGGCCCGCAGATGAGATATCCCATCGGCATGCTGTCGAGTAAACCGCGCTTGAGCAGCGCCGCATCCTCGCGCAGCCGTTCCTTCGCCGCCTCGTGCCCGACGACGGTGTCGAGTCCCCACTTCGGTTCGATGAACTCGAGCAGTCCGTGGCACTGGCGTTCAATCAGCAGTTTCTTGAGCTCACGGAAAACCTTCGCATCGAGGCGGCGGCCGCCCTCGCGCGCCGACTGCACGATCACGTTCAGGTCGGTGAGCGAGATGCCGGCAGTCAGCGCGGCCAGTTGCGTGGCGTCGTAATCCGAGAACGCCTTGAGGGCGACCGGATCGACGCTGGCGTTGATGAATCGAACTCGTTCGGCTTCAGCCGGCAGTGGCACTTCGATCGACGCGACATGCGGGTTGCTGGTCAGCCGCTCGCTGAGATCGGCGCGCTTTTCATCGACCAGGACGAAGGCCATATTGAGGCGCTTCACATGCGGGCTCGTCGCCCAGTTGATCATCGTCACGAGCTGCGATGACGCCTGAGCGCTGAGACGGCCGGGATCGCCCGACGGGAACACGTACGACGCCTGATCGACGATCACCGCCATACTCAAGCGGTCGGTCTCTGCCGCCATCAGATTATTCCGCACGAATCGATCGAGCAGGGCAATGGTGGCCGACGGTTCCTTCGACAGCGAGCTGAGATCACCCACCTTGCGATTGGCGAGCGTGACCATGTCTTTCAGCCGCTGCTCGTCGCGTCCAGCCGCGACGCGCAGGCCCCGTCCGAGGTCGTAGTGCAGCACCAGCGACCAGCGGCCGAACAGTTGCTCGGCGAGGAACTCGGCGAGACCGACGTGCTCTTCCGTCTCGCCGCGCGGGCTGCGGACGTAATCGTAGGTGTTGCCATGGAGCACGAACGCCGACGTGGTGCCTGAGAAGTAGAGCTCAGCCAGCTGCTTCGCCCACGCCGGGAACGACGAGGGCAGATCGGAAAGCGTGCCGACAGGAGTGCCGCTCTTCGTGATGTCGGCTCCGGTCACGTGATCAGGAATCATGTCGCAGCACCTGTCGCAGATCCGCGTCGAGAATCGGCGGCGGGTCCTGCAGTTCGTCGGCAAGGCCAGTGAGATGTTGCAGTTCGCTGACCGCCTTTTCCGTCTGCCGCATGCTCTCCGCGGCGGAGTCCACCTGACTGCTGATCAGATCGGGGTCTTGCCGGTTGACTGCCATCTCGGCCAGCGCCCGAATCTTGCTCTCCATCCGATCCAGCTCGATGCTGACGAACTGTGCGTTCTTCTTGGCGCGCTCGTAGTTGTCAAGCCGCAATTCCGCCATCGCGACGCTGTCCTGCAGCGAGCGCACGATGCGTTCGTCGCCCGCGCCTTGCGCGCTGGCCAGATCCTTCCTCACTTGCTCGAGCCTCGAACTGATCTCCTCACTGCTCATGGTCGTGAGAAAACGGTCGAGCGCGTTCTTCGACATCAGCAGCCGCAGAAACAGCCACAACAGCCGATCGAGGCCCGGCGTGCGAATCTCTTCGGCCGATCCGGCGTCGCGTCCCGCGGCGCCGCGGACGCCCACGGCCAGGTGCCGCATTTCAACGCAGCGCGCGTGGAGCTGCTCGAACCGTCGTCGCAAATCGCCCGGCAAGCCGGCCAGCATGATGACCAGTGATGGCGCAGCGGTCTCGACGTCCGGCGTCGTCTTCTGCGCCGCGTGCGCCTTGGCATCGATCGCCGCGCGGAAGCGTGGCAGCGACGTCAGAGCCGCCAGATAGGCGAGCTCGCCAGCGAAGACCAACGGAAACGTGATGTCGGGCAGCGGTGCGATGGCCGCGCCAGCGAGGCCCCCGACAAAAAACAGCAGGTTCCACCGGAAGAAGAACGCCTCCTTCAGGTAGTCCTTGAGTCCAGCCCCTTGCGGCGGCTTCGAGGACCGATCGGACGGGATCGGCGGAGGGATGATGTTCGCCATGCCGTCAATCGCCGGCGCGCGTGGACGACTGGAGCGTATCGACCGTATCGCGCAGGTCGGCGACCAGCTCGATAAACGCCTTCTCGCGCTGCATCTCCTTGGGTGGCCTGTCGGATTTCGGCACGGCAATCTCGCGCAGGATAGTACCCGGAGACGAGGAGAACACGTATACACGGTCGCCGAGATAGACCGCTTCCTCGATGGAATGCGTCACGAAGAAGACCGTGGCTTCGGCCTCTCTCCACAGCTTGTTGAGCAGCTCCTGCATGTGGAGGCGGGTGGACGGATCGAGCGCGCCGAAGGGCTCATCCATCAGGATGATGCGCGGCCGGAGGATCAGCGTGCGTGCGATCGCCACACGCTGGCGCATGCCGCCCGACAGCTGGCTCGGGTATTTGTGCGCGTCGCGTTTTACGTCGAGTCCGACCTTTTCGATCCACGCCCGCGCCTGATCTCGCCGCTCCTTCGCGCCGATGCCACGGCATTCGAGACCAAACGCGACGTTGTCCTCGACTGTTCGATTGTCGAATGACGTGTAGTCCTGGAACACCATCCCGCGATCGGCGCCAGGCCCGGCGACTGGCGCATTTGCGACGTGCACGACGCCTTCCGTCGTCGGGTAATGCGGCCGCAGACCGGCGATGAGGCGAAGCACCGTGGACTTTCCGCATCCCGACGGTCCGAGGATGGTGACGAACTCCCCCGTACCTGGCAAGTCGGGTACGGTGAAGGTGACGTTGCGAATCACGGTGAGATCGCCGAACCGCTTCGTGACGTTGCGGAATTCGACGATGTTCGGGAGCGCGTCGGTCATTCGTCGGCCGGACGATAAGGAAAGAGACCGCGTTGGAAAAAGTACAGCAGCCGATCGATCGCGAAGGCGAGCAGACCGATCACCATCAGGATCAGAATGATGTGCTCGGACAGGCCGCGGCGCTGGCTGGTCATCAGGAGATACCCCAGTCCATAACTCGCGTTGATCAGCTCGGCGAGCATGATGTAGCCGAACGCCATGCCGAAGAGATGCCGGAGGCTGTTATAGATGTCGGGCAGCGCGAGTGCGACGAGGACCTTCGTCATGATCTGCCACCTGGACGCGCCGAGCGTCTCCGCCGTCTCGACGTAACGATCGGGCACGCTGGCGATCGCGCGAACCGCATCCGAGTACACGAACGGCACGCAGGCAATGAAGATGAACATCACCTTCTGCGCCTCGTCGATTCCGAACCAGAGAATGGTCAGCGGAATCAACGCCGCCACTGGCAGGTTGCGGCCGAACAGCGCGAGCGGCGCGCCCGTCGCCTCGAAGACGCGCCACGAACCAGCCGCGATTCCGAACGGGACGCCTACCAGAATCGCCAGTCCGAAGCCAAGCAGCACGCGCTTCAGTGTGGCGGCGATGCTCTGGACGAGTCCCCGCTCGTTGAGCAGGCTGCCGAAGCTGCCGAACACTTCACCGGGGCTCGGCAGCACCACCGGTGACACGAGCCGCGTCTCCACCGGGCCGATGGTCACGAGCCACCACACGAGGAGAAGCAGCGCCAGGCCACCCGCACCGAGCAGATAACGCACGGTGCGGGGTGGCGAGGCGCGGAGCTCGAACAATCCCATTACTTCGCGGCGGCAGGCGCTTCGGCCGGGTACACCTTGATCTCGACGCGACGGTTCTTCGCGTTGTTGTCGGGATCGGCGGGATCGGCAGGTTTGTCCCAGCCAAGCCCGTTGGTGGAGAACTGGTTCGGCTGCAGCGTCGAGAACTTCTTGACGATCGCTTCTTTCACCGAGTTGGCGCGGTTCAGCGAGAGCTCCTGCACCGCGCTTTTGGGTGCCTGATTGCGCATCGAGCCGTCGGTGTGGCCTTCGATGACGATGCGCGCGGCGCCGTACTGGCCAGCGAGCTTGCCCACTTCTTCGACCACGAAGCCGACGTTCGGGTCGTAGAGTTCCTCGACGTCCTTGCCGTCCACCGAGCGTGTGATCTTCTTGTTCACATCCCAGGAGTTGGGGAAGAAGTGGATGACCACGGTCTTGGTGAGGATTTCGTCGCTCTCACCCTGCACCGCTCCTGCGCTCGTCGGCGCAAAGCGGACGTCGTATTCGTTCTTCTGGCTCGCGTACTTCGCTTCACTTCCGAGCTTTTGAAGGACGGAGAAGTCCATGACCTGATCGAACGGCGTCTGCTGCGTGACCACGCCAATCTTCTTGTAGAGGAAGTACGCGGTATTCCACGTCCGCTCGAAGTTCGTCGGATTGTTCTGGTTCAGGAAGAACTCACGGTTCTCCGCGTAATTGGTCGAATGCGCGTCGCCGAGCATCCCGAGCGCGTCGCTCTCGGGAATTGAGTAGCCGGCGGCCATCAGCTTCGCGACCTTCTGTTTGTTCTCCTGCGCTTTCAGGTCCTGCATCGCATCGAGGATGCCGCGAACCAGGCCCTCCATGATGTCGGGGTTGTCCTTCGCGAAGTCGGCGCGCGAGAACCACACGTCGGCGATCAGCTTGTTCGCGGTCGCGGTCGTCACCATCATTCGGTTGCCGCGGACCTTCTCAAGGTTATAGATGTCGGGCGCCCAGCTGACGACGCCGGCGAGGTTCTTATCGCCGTTGAACGCGGCGGCCGCCTGGAACGCATCCTGCGTGAACTTGAACTGCACTTCCGCCGGCTGCACACCAGCGTTGATCAGTGCGTTCAACAGGAAGAAATGCGACGGCGAATTCTGCGCGAGCACCACCGTCTTTCCACGCAGGTCGGACATCGTCTTGATCGCTTCACGGACAACGATGCCATCGCCGCCGTTCGACCAGTCCACCTGCTGAAAGATGCGAGGCATCACGCGGGTGTCCTTGCGCAGCCCCTCGAGGAAGAGCGGCACCATGTCGAGCGTGGCCCAGCCGACGTGGATGTTGCCCGCCGCGAACGCGTCGCGCATCGCGACTGGGTCGTCGATCAATACGAGCTCGACATTGAAGTCCTTCCCGGACGGTGTCTTCCACGCCTTACCCGGCTTGAACCCGTTGTTCGCGTAGATGATGGGGCCCCAGCCAGCCCACACGTTGATGGCGAACCGCACTGTGCGGTTGTTCATCGGTGTATAGCTGGAGATACCCTTCACTTCCGGCAGCTTGGCGCTCGGAACGAAGTTGTATTCCTTGACCGTGGTGATCCCCGAGCTGTCGGGGTTCTCCGCCTTTCCGGCGACCTCTTTCAGCTCATCGCTCGAGAAGATGCCCGTGCCGGCGCCGCTTCCGCCGCCGTAGCGCCAGATCGCCAGGCCGACGAGGCCAATGACGACTGCAAAGACTGCGACATAGAACGCTGGACGTGGCTGTCCGTTCGCCATCTGCAGAATCTCCTTCGTGATTCAGCGCGTAGGGCCCGTCGTTTTGGACGGGCCACTCTCAGTTGGTCTGTTTCTCGGTCGCCTTGTCGGTGGCGGCCGGTCCCAGGTCTTTGGCCGCCGGCGCGATGCGCGTCGTCTCCGGCGACTTGAGCCCGAGCTCCACCTCGAAGTTGGTGAGCGCCTCTTCAGCAAGCACTGCCTGCATCTTCTCTTCGGCATCGATTTCAGCAATGCCCTTCGAGGAGAGGTCCGCGGCGACGCGCACCTTGCCGCGGTTCTTGTCGATCTTTTCCTGGATGACCGCTTCGATCTGTCCGAAGTCGGTGGTCAGGTTCAGATCGAAGCTCTCGGCGAGCTTGGCGATCTCGGCTTCGGCCGCGCTCATCTTGAGCTCGGCGTCGTACTTCTGGATCTTCTGGCGCAGTTCGACCAGCTTGCTGTTGGCGTGTTGGATCTTGCGCAAGTTGTTGCCGTACGCCGTCTCATGCATCTGCAGCTGCTGCTCGTTGGCGGCAAGCTCGCTCTTGGCCTTCTGCAGCTCCAGCGCGAACTTGGCCGCAGTCGTGCGGTCACCGGCTTTCAGATAGGCCTTCGTCTCCGCCTCGAGCTTCTGGAGGTGCGACCGGTTCGCGGCGACCTGACGGTTCACGCGCTCAACGAGGCCGCGATACTGCTCGAGACCCGTGCGTCCTTCCTTGAGCTCGTCCACCGCGCGGTCGTACTCGTATTGCATCTGGGCGATCGGATCGGCCTCCCAGAAGATGTTGGCGATCTTGTTTATCTGCGCCATGAACGCCGACCAGAATTTCTGAACAATCACGCGAGTCTCCTTCGAGAGAAGCGACCGTGTCTTGCCGTAGTGTCCGGCTTCAGCCGGACGTTACCGCGACTCAGGATTTCGCTCGCCCAGCGTCGTGGCTTCGGCGAGGATGCGATCCCGATAGATTTCGTCCAGCGCTCGTCTGAGCTCCGCGCCGCTGCCGGCCCCGATGACATCGCCCTGCACCTGCTTGAGGAATGCGAATCGGTCGGCGCTGGTGTCGAACGCCACGAAATATATTCCGACACCCTGTTCGCTCTTCTGAAATATTTCACGAGCCACCTGGTCCGGGCTTCGGCCAGCCGTATTCTCGCCATCGGTGAGGACCAACAGGTACTTTCGGAAGACGCCGGCGCGATACAGGTCCGGCCGCGCGGCGAGCATTGCTTCTCCAATCGCCGTGCCGCCGCCGGCGCGTGGCACGCGCGCGAGGGCGTTGCGGATGGCGGCGCGATCGAACGATTGCATCGGGAGCACGGTCGAGGCGTCGCTCGAAAAGCTATAGATGCCAACCTTGACGGCAAAGTCGGGACGCTTCGCGATAAGGGATTCTGTGGCGTCGAACATCGCTTCGAGCGCTTCGCGGGCGACGATGGCTTTCGGACGCGAATCGCCGGGTGCGGCTTCTTTCATCGATCCGGAGGTATCGATCAGAATGGCGACGGCCGCGCCAAAGCTCTCTTCGACCTCGGCCTGATATGGTGCGGGGGATGCGTCGTCGTTTTGTGGGGGCCGGTTGCGGCGAGAACCGTCGCAGGCCGTCAGGCTCAATGCCAGGAAGGTTATGGCGAGCCCGGCCGAGAGTTGCCGAATCGTGAAGGTCAGGTCTCGGAGTGTATCTTCGGTGTGTGAGTCGCTCAAGGTTACTTAAACGGAGCCGTTGACCAGCGCCCGTAAGTAACCAGATCGACGTAATGCGCGCCGGGAAGTTCCTTTCCGCTGAGGCAGCATGAAACCCATTCCCAGTCATGAACTTGTCGGTGCTCGGGTGGTTGGCGAACTGCCGAGTGCCGACATGGTTGACCTGTGGGTCCGCATCTCGTCGGGCATCGTGAAGCACGGTTTCGTCATCGAGTATCGCGACCTCGAACCGCCGAGAACCGGCATCTTCGACGGCTTGCGCATCACCGTCGACCCTGACGTTGGCTTTGAGATGCAGTGCTTCCTGCTGCTGCATCTGTTCGGACACTCCGTGCAGTGGGTTGCGCCGTCGCTGGCCGACAAGGTGGGCGAGTTGCAGAACAGCGCCGACCGCTCGCGATTCATGCGTGTGCTGCACCACTACGAGTTCGAGGCGGCCCGTTTCGGTATGCAGTTGATGCGCGAGCGCGGCGTTACCGGTCTCGATCAGTGGTACAGCGATTTCGTTGGGACTGATTGGCGGTACGTCGAACGCTACTACGAGAGCGGCCGCATTCCTCCCTGGACGGAGTGCATTGTGAACGGGTGTACGTTGATTCAGCCGGCGCCCATTCCGCCGCTCGCGCTTCGCCAGGTTGACGTGCGATTCGCGTTCTGATCCGCAAACGACGCGACCAGGCGCGCAAACTCGTCGGGCCTGGTGATCAGGCCGAGGTGACCTGTTCGCTCCAGCACCACCTGGATCGCATGTGGCCAGATGCGGTGGTAGTCGCGCGTCAAGGCGACCGGCACTACGCGATCCAGCGATGGCTCACCGGTCACGACGAGCGTCGGGCATTTCACGCCGCCCAGCTGCCGCTCAACATCGAGCAATGTCACCATGCGCGCACGGCGTGCCATCAAGCGCGGCGAGAACATGTTCGCGAACACGGTCGCGGCGTGCTGTGCGGCGAAGGCGGCGCCCGGCACCGTTCCTCTCGCCGCGAAGATCTCCGGACACATGCGCAGCGAGCCGATGCAGAAGAGCGGCGACAGCAGCAGCGGCGCGCGCATCAAGAACTCAGCTCTCGCGTCAGGTTTCCACGACGGAGGAATCGCCGATGAGAGCACCAGCGCTGAGACCTTGTCGGGGTGCCGTGCGGTGAACGCGGCCGCGATAAGCCCGCCATACGAGACGCCGCAGATAGTGGCCTTGGGAACCTCGGTCGCATCGAGGACGTCGGCAACCTGCTGCACGTAGCTCCAGACGCCCGCCGACGCATCGAAGCTCGCACCGCTCGTTGGCTCGTCGGCAAGCGAGAAGGTGATGACACGGCAGTGCTTCGACAGGGCGTCCACCGCCGGTCGCATCCATTCCCATCGGCCCTGAATGCCGGGAATGAGCACGACGGGATTGCCGGTACCGATGTCGATGATGTTCATTGTTACGACCCGTCCAAACGACGGGCCCTACGCCGTACTCTCTGAACCGTAGTGCCGGTTCTCGTGGACCGGACGTCAATTTCGAAGGGGTTTCCCGGTCTTCAAGGTGTACTGAATCCGCTCCTGCGTCTTGCGCTCGGCGACGAGACTGAGGAACGCTTCTCGCTCGAGATCCAGCAGCCGCTGCTCGGTCACGGTCGTCGGATGTGGGACATCTCCGCCTGCCATGATCGTGGCGAGTTTGCGACCAATCAGCGCATCGTGATCGCTGATGCGCCCTCCGCGCCAGGCGAGGTGCACGCCAAGCTTCAATGCAGCCGCGACTGTGCTGCCGCCGACGGGGATCGCCATACGCGGCGACGGCGGCCGATAGCCATCCCGGACGCGTTGCAGCGCTCGCGCCTTGGCGTCGGTCATCAGCCGATCGCGATTCATTGTGATGGCATCCACCGGACGCAGATAGCCCAGACGCTGTGCATCAGGGCCGCTTGCCGACGTCTTCGCGAAGCCGATCAGCTCGAACGCGCGTTGAACCGTCGGAAGAAAGTCGTTGCTGCCCGGCGGCATCTGTTCGGCGGCGCGCGCGACCATCTCCTTGGTGCCGGCGCCTGCGGGAATGAGCCCGACGCCGACTTCGACAAGACCCATGTAGGTCTCGCCAGCCGCTTGCACGCGGTCGCCGTGGAGACAAACCTCACAACCGCCGCCAAGCGCGAGACCCGCCGGTGCGACGATGACCGGGACCTTTGAGTAGCGCAGTCCCATCGTGGACTGCTGGAACTGCCGAATGATGAGGTCGATGTCGTCCCAGTTCTCCTCCTGCGCTTCGAGGAGCAGCAGCATCAGATTCGCGCCGGCCGAGAAGTGCGGCGCGTCGTTGCCGACCACCAGCGCAGCGAAGTTGCGTTCCGCTTCGCGCACGCCGGCCTGCAGCATTTGCAGCGTGTCGGCGCCGATCGCGTTCATCTTGGAGTGGAACTCGATAGCCAGCACGCCATCGCCGATGTCCACGAGGCTCGCGCCGGCATTTTTCTGAACGATGCGCGATTGGTCTTTCGCGTTCTTGAGGATCTGCAGCTCTGACGAAGGGGCCGTCGTGCGCTGCTCCCCGATCTCGGGGACGCCCCGCTCGAGCAGTTCCGGGTTGACCTGACGAGCGACCTCGATCACGCGATCGACGCCGATCGCGTCCGCGATCTCAAATGGCCCCAGATCCCAGCCGAATCCCCACCGCATCACCCGATCGACGTCGTCGGGAGAATGAGCGACGGCGGGCGTCGCCTGCGCGGCATAGACCAGCGTTGGCGCGAGCGTCTCACGCAGGAACTGGCCGACGCGGTCGTTGCCGTTGAACAGCGTTTTGATCCGCTCGCCGATGTCGTTGATCGTGCGAGCCGATTCCAGCGCCGGCAGGCGTGGCGACTGCCTGGGCACGTAGTCGAGCGTGGCACGATCGAGCGTGAGAATCTCGGATTCGCCGCCGGAACCCTTCACACGCTTGTAGAAGCCCTGACCGGCTTTCTCGCCGACCAGTCCCTTGTCGAGCATCCGCTCGACGAACGCGGGCACCGCAAACGTGGCGCGCGCGTCGGCATCGGGCAGGCGCTGGTTCAGATCGCGAATGACGTGCGCGAGGATATCGAGACCGGCGAGATCGAGCGTGCGGAAGGTGGCGCTCTTCGGCCGTCCGATCGCGGGCCCGGTGATCTCGTCAATTTCTTCAATGGTGTAGGCGCCGCTCTCGAGGGCGGCGAGCATTCGCGCGACGCCGTACAGAGCCAGGTGATTGCCGATGAACCCCGGCGAATCCTTGGCGACTACCACGCCCTTGCCGAGCGATCGATCGGCAAACGCGATCACCTTCTCGAGCACCGCGGGATCGGTCTCCGGCGTGGGGATGACCTCGAGCAGGTGTAAATAGCGCGGCGGATTGAAAAAGTGGGTGCCGAGCCAGTGGCGGCGGAAGTCGTCGCTGCGGCCCTCACCGATCGCGGCGATCGAAATCGCCGACGTGTTCGAGCTGACGATGCTGGCAGCACGTCGAGCCGCGTCCACTCGTGCCAGCAGCTCGCGCTTGACATCGAGCTTCTCGACGACGGCTTCGAGGATCCAGTCGGCATCCTTCAGCCGCGCGAGGCCCTCGTCGAAACTCGCCGTGGAGATGAGCTTGTGCGTCTCGGGTGTGAAGAACGGATCCGGTTTGAGGCCACGCGCCCGTTTGAGTCCCTGTTCCGCCGCGTCGGATGTGACGTCGAGCAGCAGCGAGGGGACGCCGGCGTTGGCGAAGTGCGCGGCAATTTGAGCGCCCATCACACCTGCGCCCAGCACGGCGACCGAGTTGATCACGCGATCAGTCTATGCGAATGCGGGCCTGAAGACCCGCCTCTACGTTGCGATGTTCTTCCAGTTCTTCGCGAGACGATCGGCAGTCCGCCAGGCGAGTGCCTGCGCCGTCAGCGTCGGGTTGCGGGCGCCACTCGTGCCCATGACCGACGCGCCGAGGATACCGAGGTTCGGCGCCTCGTGCGAGAAGCCCCATTTGTCAACGACGTTGGTCTCGGGGTTGTCGCCCATCCGCGTCCCGCCGTACGCGTGCGTCGTCGGCCCCATGGTGCCCATGCCGGTCTTCTCGGTTGCGGTCGCGCCGGCGGCTTTGTACCACTCGACCATCTTGTCCTGGATGAATGTCGAGACCCGGCGCTCGTTCTCCTGGTAGTCGGCAGTGATGCGGCAGACAGGGAAGCCGAGCGGGTCCTTCACCGTTGGATCGAGATCGAGATAGTTGGCCTCATAGGGCAGTGTGGTCTTCTGCAGGTACGAGACGTTCCACGAGTCGGCGTTCTGCTTGATGAACGCTTTCCAGGCCGCGCCCCATCGCGGCGCTTTTCCGTAGGTGCTCATGCCCGCAGCCGAGATCGGGCGGCGGTCGGAGTAGACCCAGAGATTCCCGCCGCCGATGAAGTCGAGGCCGGAGTGATCGAAGTTGTCGTCGGCCCACTCGTCCACGGCAACCCCCTGCGCCGGTAGGCCGTACCAATTGTTCAAGCGCTTCGGAAAGAGTGCAGTGACGCTGCCGATCTGGTTATGGCTGAAGTAATGCCTGCCCACTTGCCCGTGGTTGTTCGACAACCCATTCGGAAACGCCTTCGATTTCGAGAGTAGCAACAGCCGTGCGTTCTCGTAGACATAGCTCGCCACGAGCACGACTCTTGCCGGTTGGAAGTACTCGGTTCCGCCTTTGATGTAATTGACGCCGCTGACGCGGCCGTTCGCGCCGACCTCGATCGTCGTGACATGCGCTTCGCTGACAATCGAGAGACGCTTTGTTGCCTGCGCTTTCGGGATAGTTGTGACCGCCGTCGAACCCTTCGCGTTGATGTGACAGCCGCCGCGTGCGCAGTAGCCGTGATAGGCGCATCCCGTGCGGCCTTGATACGCCCGTGTCGTAATGGCTGCGGGCCCGGGGAACGGACGCCATCCCAGCTTGCGCGCGGCATCGCCCATCATCTCCGTGAAACCTGTGCCGCGCAGCGGCGGCATCGGATACTCGCGGGCTCGCGCTCCTTCGAATGTATTGCCGCGCGGATCGATCTTGCCCTTGATGTTGCCGGCCTGTCCAGAAACGCCGATCTCGTACTCGACCTTGTCGTAGTACGGCTCGAGCTCGTCGAGGCCGAACGGCCAGTCTTCGATGGTCGAACCCTTCGGAATGCGTGACGCGCCGTACCGTCGCGTCGTCTCGCTGACGACCTTGAAGTCCCATGGATTCAGCCGCCAGCTTTGCGCCCAGTAGTGCAGCGTGGTGCCGCCGACGGCGTTCATCATCGGGTGAATCAGCAGCCGCGGCGATGTTGGCGCACTACTGCTGGTCCGGTGCGTGGGGATTTCTCGATTCGCCTTCTGCACGGCCTGCGGCCAGCCACGGAAGTTGTTGCGCAGTTCGTCGGGTGCGAAGTCGTCCGGCCGCAGCCACGTTCCCGCTTCGAGTCCGATGACGTCGAGTCCGGCCTGCGTGAGCGGCAGCACCGCCACGCCGCCCGCGGCGCCGAGCCCGACGATCACGACGTCGGTGGGCTTGAGGTTAACGGGCATCGGGCTTCTTCCTCGAAAACATGCTGAAGTCGTACGCCGACATGTGCGTCGGCGCCGGTGACACGTCCATGCGCTGATCGTTGGCCGTCGCAGTCAGACGGATGCCCGGATAGCCGATCAGATCCCAGCCGACAAAATTCGCGTTGCCGCCATAGAACGGATCGCAGAACGTGCCCTGAATCGTGTGCGAGAGCACGACGTTGAAGAACAACCCGGCTGCGGGAAATCCCTTGTTGCTCTCCACGTCGGTCAACACCGCGTCCTGATCCTGCGCGGGAAGCTGAGTGAACGGCGCGCCCTTCGCTGTGCGAGCGTACGACTCGATGCCCGAGAGCCCACCACGATAGGCGACGAGAAAGGGGGCAAGGAATCCGCCGAGCGCGCGATCGATGTAGCGCGCGGCATGCGCTTCGGCAGCACCCGGTCCGCTCGCGTCGGTGGGTATCAGCCGCGCGACGATGGCCTCGAGCGTGGCGCCCTCGGCTGCGGTCAGGGTTTCGAACGGCTCGCGTGTCGCTTGCGCAATCGCATCGATCGGCACGGCGGCCGCCGCGCCCGCGACGCCCACGCGCTTGAGCAGTTCACGGCGGGTCACGAGGATATCGTCGGAGTGATCCATGCTGTTCTCCCGGAGGCAACGGCGAGGGCGGAGGCAACGGCTACGAGGAACGGAGGAACGGAGAACTCTTTCAAAGAAAATCTCCGTTGCTCTGTTTCTCCGTGTGGATCCGTTTCCTCCGTACCCCTCCGTTAACTACACCAGCGCAGACAGCATAACGCGTTGCTATTTCCCGTCTATAGAGAACGCGAGCAGCACGTTGCCCGGCTTCCCCGAGACAAACGCATAGCCGGAATTCACGAACAGCATGCCGCCAACGACGACTGGACCGGGTCCATCGAGCGAGCCGCCATTGGCGGTGACACCGTTGACTGGCTTGTACGGCTGTGCGGTATCGACATCCCACACGATGGCACCCTTATCGCTCGCATACGCGCGCAAGTGCCCATCAATCCCGCCTGAAAAGACAATGCCTGGAATCGCGGTCACAGCCGCCGATTGTGCGGGGCTGCATCCGGGTTTATCCGCACAACCCGGGTGTGGCGTGGTCCAGCCGATCTGACCAGAGGAGGGATCGAGCGCGAAGAGTCCACCTCCTGATGCATTCGGCCCCGGGGCTTGTCCGGGCGCCGACGGCGGCGCGGCGGCAGTTCCGGCGGTTTCTGGAATCACATCCGAGAGCGCCACGTACACGTGCCGGCCGTCATACGCCGAGCCCCACTGCACACCACCAAGTGCGGAGCCTTTGCCGACGCGTGTCTGCCAGAGAATCTCGCCGCCGCGATCGGGATCAACGGCGTGCACGACACCCGACTTCTGGCCCGCGATCAACGCGCGGCGCCCATTGGGCAAGTCGACAAGAATCGGTGAGGAGCCAAAATCGTGGTCGGGACCCTTCCCTTCGGGGCAGTTCACGCGGAACGCCTCGGGCAGACCGCAGGCGACGTTGAATGCGTCGCCGGATGTCACTTGCCGCGTCCAGAGGACCTTGCCCGTCTTGATGTCCAATGCCATGAACGCGTCCGAAGTGGCTGCCGCAGGATCGGAGTACGCGTCGCCGGTAGTGATGTACACAACACCGCGCTTGAGATCGACGGCTGGCGACGACCAGACACCCGCACCTGATGGTCCCCACAGCTGAACGCCCTGAGCGTTCGTGCGTACTGGCTTCGGCTCGTCAGGAATCGTGCTCGTCTTCCAACGCACCTCACCGGTCGCCGCGTTCAATGCCGAGAGGCTGCCGCGGAATTTGCAGCATTCGTATTTCGGATTGGCGGCGAGCACTTCCTCGGCCGAGGAGGTCACCACGTAAAGCGTCCCGTCCGCCAGTGTCGGTGCGCCGGTGATGGTGGCGCCGGGGAAGCTCTCCACCGATCGCTTCCAGACGAGTGCGCCGGTCTGTGCATCTACAGCGTAGGCGCTGGCTCGCTGGTCGCCGAAGTACGCGAGCCACTTGCCCGGCTCGCTGCCAGGGCCAATCGTGATCGCGGTCCGCACCGGGGCGTCGGGCTTGAACGCCCAATACTGGCAGCCGCTGGTGGCGTTCAGCGAGTACACGGCAGTAGCGGCGCTGCCAACGAAGACACGTCCACCGACGACGGTCGGTTGCGCGAAGGCACGATTCACGCCCGGGAATGCGAAGGCCCATTTCAGCTTCAAGCGTGGAACGTCGTTGGCCGACAATCGCGCCATCGCCGCTGGCTGATAGCGATGCTGCGCCAGATTCGCGCCCCATCCATTCCAATGTGGTTGGTCGAGCGGCTTGGCGAGAGAGACGGCGTCGTTCGATGTGCAGGCATTGCCGTCCGCTGTCCCGGTCACGGGCGCCGCGCCGAGCGTTCTCGCCAGCAACTGAATCTGCGCGAGCGTCAGCTCCTGGCCCTGCTCACGCATGCTGCCGAGCGTGAGGGCGGCGCCGATCGCTTCCGGTGTCAGACGGCGCAGCCCATCGCGGTTCGGCGCGCGCGCAACGCCGGCCTCGTGACACGTCGCGCAGCGTGTCTTGTAGATTGATTCCGCCTCCTGGGGTGATTGCGCTGCAGCCGCAGTGACACTCCCAACAAAAACCAACAGCATCAGACTGGGCAGGCGCATGTCGTCAACTCCTCGTGGTACCAGACGTGTCACGGCTATCAGCCGGTTCCATGGGGTCGGGAGTCATTTTCCGATTTGACGGTGACGGAAAATGACTCCCGACCCTTCGTTCGAGTGGACGAGTCAAACAGGTCGGTCCGCCCGCGCCTTTCACACTGATCTCGGTGCCCTCGTATTCGACGACATCCGCACCGGCGCGTTCGAGCGCCGCTCGAGTCCTGGGATTGCCCGCCAGCATCACACAACGCCGCGGTGCAAGTGCGAGCACGTTCGTACCCATGCTGTCGAATTCTTCGTCCGGCACTTCCACGAGGTGAATTCCGCGATCGAGCAGCCACTCGCGAAATGGCACGGGCAGCAGCCGCGAGTAGACGACCGCCATACCGTGATCGATGGGACTGATCAGTGACATCAGGTGCATGACGTCATGCGGCCCCTGCCAGTGCGGCAACGGGACCTCGACGACCTCGACCCGATTGCCGAGAATGGCACGCAACTGTCGAATGCCGTCAGCGTTGGTGCGATAGCCCCGGCCAACCACGAGAGTACGGCCGTCGAGCCAGATCGCATCGCCGCCTTCGAGGCGTCCCGGCGGCTCGATGCGACCGCAGACCGCCACCGGCATATGGCCGGCCGCTGCGGCGCGTTCCTGCGCGGCGGGCTCCTCGACGCGCTGCGATTTGCCCATCCGGCAGAGGATTAGACCGCGGTCGCACACAATCGACGCGTCGCGGACATAGATCGAATCGAGCGTGGTTGTCTCGTCGCGTGGCAGCAGGTGCACTTGTGCTCCGGCGGCCCTCAGTGTCTCGACGAGCAGATCGTGCTCGCGGGACGCCCGTTCAAGATCCGGCGCTGCGGTGAATTGCAGCTCCTGCCACTGGCGCGCGATGGTCTGCTGATCGACGAACGCATCGCGTGGGTGTTTGACGGCGACGCGCGTCAGGCGATCGACCTCGGAGAGGACGGCAGCCATCACTTCCAGCGCGTGAGGATCGTCTCGCGATCGAAAAGGCGGATCGCGACCCACATCAGGCCGATATTGACGACGCACAGCCCGAGCGCAATCCACAGAATGACTGGACCGGTCAGCTCAATACCGCCGAACATCTGACCGAGCAAGAGCGCGGGGATGGGAAGGATCACGAAGATGCCGAGCTGTTGCGCGGTCCTCGAGTCGTTGACACGTGACGACACGCAGATTGCCAGCTGCAAGGCAACCATCGCGGCGAGCGGACCGATCAAAAGAACCACGCCGAGCGTGCGCGGTCCAAGCAGGACGTTGAACACGCCGTGCGCGGCAACGGCCGCCACGACAGCCAGATACAGCGCAAGCGAGAACACCGCGACGAACAGTGCCGGAAGTAGCGCGCCGAGCAGCTTGCCGCAGAGCAGTTCCAGCGTGGTGATCGGCGTCACCAGCAGCGGCTCGAGCGTGCGGGCCTGTTTCTCGCCGATCACGCTCGACGCCGCGACTGACATCCCGCTGGTGATTGGAGCGAGCACCAGCATGACGAGGAAGTATTGAAACACGTACGCCTGAATCGCCGCTTCCGGCTCGAGCGAGCGCATCGCCGAATCCTTCTTGTACATCTCGAGCGCGATCTCGAGGTCGCCGGAATCTGATAGCCGTTCACCGGTCACTGCCGGGACGATCACGGCAACCATGACCGGCATAAAGATCGCGACTACAGTCACGATCAGGGCCGGCAGGAAGATGGCGAGGTTCTGACGGAGATCGGCGAGCTCTTTCCCGAGCAGGGCGAGCGCACGGCTCATGAGGCCTCGCCGCGCGGATTCAGCAGCTTCAAATACACGTCTTCGAGCGGTGGCTGTTCCGCCATCACGGTTTCCACGCCAGCGCCTGCCTCCACCAGCCGTCGGACCACATCCGGTGTGAGCACCGCCGTGTTCGCGATGCCCACCAACAGCACGCGACCGTCGACATGGACGTCGGAGAACCCCGCCGACCGCAACACGGCTGCAAAAGGTTCGGCGGGTTGACTCAGTCTGACTCGCACACGAGGCGCGAACAGCTTGTTGCGCAGCGACGCCGGCGTGCCCATCGCAATGAGACGACGGCTGAGTACGGCGACGCGATCGGCGACGCGTTCGACCTCGTCGAGATTGTGCGTGCAGAGCAGAATCGTGCGGCCTTGCGCGCGCAGGCTCAGCACCAGGTCACGCACTTCGCGCGCGCTCGCCGGATCGAGCCCGGAGGTCGGTTCGTCGAGCATCGCGATGGGCGGATCGTGAAGCAGGCTTCTCGCCAGCGCGACGCGCTGCTTCAGGCCTTTCGA
Organism: Vicinamibacterales bacterium; assembly: GCA_036742665.1. Lineage (GTDB taxonomy): Bacteria > Acidobacteriota > Vicinamibacteria > Vicinamibacterales > UBA2999 > Gp6-AA40. Next base: position 29,577 of record DAINQP010000010.1, read on the forward strand.
AAGCTGCGCGGCCCGGTCATCGCCGCGATCGCGAATCTCGAACCGTTCGAGCGCTTCGTCCACCACCGTGGTTGGCGACGGCAGCCCGTACAAGCGTGCGTAGACCAGCAGGTTGTCGCGCACTGTCAGGCGATCCCAGAGCCCTGGTGCCTCAGTGAGAAACCCGATGCGTGCCCTCAGCTGCGGCGCGGACTGCGGCCCCATGCGCTGTCCGTCAATCTCGACCGATCCCGTCGTCGGAGCGATCAGTCCTGCGAGGATGCGCAGCGTCGTCGTCTTGCCCGCGCCATTCGGGCCGAGCAGCGCAAAGATCTCACCCGGTTCGAGCGTGAACGACACATCGTCGACAGCGAGCCGATCACCGAAACGACGTGAGAGACGAGCGGCAGTGAGCACGGACGATGCCACCAAGGACTAGCTTATTTCGTGGCGTAGCGCTCCGCGCCGAGGAAATGCAGCGAGACGTACGGCTCGTCGCCAATCACCCAGCTGTCGTGCGGCACAGCGGGAATGTGGAAGGCCTGACCGGCGCGCAGCTCGACGACGCGACCGTCGTCAAAGGCGGCGGTCGCGGTACCCGAGAGCACGAGGCCGACATGCTCGACGGTGCAGCGCGTCGCGCCAACTAACGGTCCGACGTGCTCCGACCATTTCCAGCCTGGCTCGTATGTGGCGCGGCCGAGGGTCATGCCGCCGACGTGAATTAACTCGAACTTGCCTTTGACGAGCACGCGCGTCTCGTCGGGCGTGTCGAAGCGTTTGAGAGTGACCAGATCCATATAACTACTTTGGATCGAACTCGTAGCATCCCGGCGTCACCAGCAGCTTGCCACTGTGGCTGAAGAACAGACTGGTCGGGCTGATGAGACCGGCACCCGAGAACTGCATGGTCCGAACCTTATCGCCGTCGGTGTTGTAGACATAGGTGAAGGGCACCCCGAGCGAGATCCAGAGCTCACCTTTCGGGTTGACGGCGGCTGCGCGGATGACGGGCGTGACGAGCGGCACTTCACGATCCTGGATGCGGCGCCGTGGCCACCGCGTCGGCTGGCTTTCGAGGAGGCCGTCGAGTTCGCGGCCTTCAATGTGCCGCTCGAACACCAACGCGCCCGTGTCGCTGTACTTCTGGAAGATCGGCTTTCCGGTGATGAACACGTAATAGAACCCGCCAGTGGGATCGAGGAGCGGGAGCCCGGCATTCATCGCGATGTGCACCTCGCGATCGTCCTCGAAGCCGGTCGTGCGCAGTCGTCCGATGCTGCGCTGCGCGAATCCGCCAGGTGAGTACTCGGTGAACAGCGCGCTGCTCTCGGGATGACTGATCAGCAGCGTCGAACCCGTGTGCTGAACGGAGCTGGCGCCGTTCAACATCACGTTGCCGAGCACGACGCGCGCGGCGGGCATGCCGGGCAGAAAGAATCCCGTGAGCAGCTTGCCGCTGCGATCGAAGGTCTGCACGCGCTGCTGCGACCGAGGTACATCGGCGACGACGAAGCGTCCATCCGCAGCGACGTCGAAGCCGGTCGGCTGAATGACGCGACCGTCTTCCTGGCCGATCTCCAGAATCTTCCGTGTCGCGGTCTTGTTTGCGTCCACTGTATGCACGGTGTGGCCGCGGCGATCGAACACGAAGTAGGTGCCGCTCGCGTCCTGTTGAAAATTGAGCGCCTCTTCATAGCTGCCGACGATGTGCGGGGGAAGGCTGCCCGTGGAACGAAGCATCTCGACGCGCAGTGCGGCGTCGGGGCGGGACGCCAGGATGATGAGCGCGAAGAGTGTCGGGCTAAAACGCCGCAAGCGACTTGATCGCTTTCAGTACATCGGCCGACCCTGGCAGGATGGCGTCTTCGAGATCCGGGGCGTAGGCGACCGGGCAATCGAGGGCCGCCACACGCGTGACGGGAGCGTCGAGGTACTCGAACAGATCCTGCGAGATGCGTGCAGCGATCTCAGCACCGAAGCCGGCCGTCAGCTGATCCTCGTGCGCGATGATGACTCGGCTGGTCTTCTTCGTGTACTCGGCGATCGTGGCCCAGTCGTACGGAATGATCGTGCGCAGGTCGAGAACCGCAACACTGATACCCTGCCGTTCGGCTTGTTGTGCCGCAAGCAGCGACCGCTGGACGAGCGCGCCCCATGTAATGACCACGATGTCGGTGCCGTCGCGAGGAACGGCCGCCTTGCCGAACGGGATCATGTATTCGGCCCCGGGATACGCGCCTTTGTTGTAGGTCTGTCGGTACAGATGCTTGTGCTCGCAGAAGAGCACCGGGTCGTCGCTACGAATGGCCGTGCGCAGCAGTCCGGCGGCGTCCTGCGCGTTCGAGGGCAGCACGATGCGCAGTCCCGGCGTGTGCGCGAAGATCGCGACGGCCGACTGGCTGTGATACGGCGCGCCGCCTCGCAGATAGCCGCCGATCGGCACGCGGATGACCACCGGGCACGACCAGTGATTGCCCGACCGGTAGCGCATCATCGACAGCTCGTCGCGAATCTGCATGAACGCCGGCCAGATGTAGTCGAAGAACTGGATCTCGACGACCGGCTTCAACCCGCGCAGCGCCATGCCGACTGCGCGCCCGACGATGTTGGCCTCGGCAAGCGGTGAGTTGAAGACACGCGTCTCACCGTACAGGCGTTGCAGGCCGTGCGTCACCTTGAACACACCGCCCTTCCCAGTGACGAGTGATAGTGCCTCGCTGTTGCTGGCGTCGGCCACGTCCTGGCCGAAGATGACGATGCGCGGGTTGCGCGCCATCTCGTCCTTCAACGTCGCGTTGATGGCGGCGACCATCGTGTCAGGCTTCCCGGTCGCCTTGGGTTCGGTTGAAAACTCGCTCGAGGTGGGGTCGATATCGGGTGAGAAGACGAAGTCGGCTGCGGTGGATGGGTTGGGCTTGGGGGCCCGTAGCGCCTCTTCCGCAGCCTGATTGACCTCACGATCGACCGAGGCGGCGATGTCCGCCAGATCCTGTTCCGCCGCCAATCCTTCCGTCTTCAGGAATTGCTGCATGCGCCGCAATGGATCGCGGCGCGCTTCCGCTTCCCGCTCTCCGGGCGTCTTGTACAACCGCTCATCGTCAGAGAAGGAGTGCGAGTACGGCCGCGTGACGGTCGCGTGCACCAGCACCGGACCCTTGCGCTCCCTCGCGTGCGCCACGGCTTCGCGCATCGTGCGATAGCTGGCGAGGAAGTCCGTGCCGTCGCAGCGGAAGACGAGCAACGCGGGGAAGCCTTCGACGAGACGCGAGATGTCGCCGCCTGCCGTCTGCACCTCGACCGGAACCGAGATCGCGTAGCCGTTGTCTTCGACGAGATAGACGATCGGCAGTTTGCGCTGACACGCCGTGTTGAGCGATTCCCAGAACTCACCTTCGCTCGTGCCGCCTTCGCCGATCGAAACGTAGGTCACTTCGTCACGGCGATAGCGGGTTTCGCGGTCCTCGATGGCCGTGACTTTCGAGTAGATCTGCCCGGCCTCAGCGGAGCCGACTGCGTGGAGACACTGCGTGCCGACGCAGCTGCTCTTCGACGGCATGTTGAAGCGACGATGACCCCAATGTGACGGCATCTGGCGGCCGGCGTTGGCGGGATCCTCGGATGAGCCGACTGACGCCAGGAACATCTCGAGCGGTGTCACGCCGAGTGTCAGGCAGAGCGCACGGTCGCGGTAGTACGGGAAGATCCAGTCTTCACCAGGATGCAGCTGCAGACCGGCAGCGACCAGCACAGCCTCGTGCCCGGCGCCGCTGATCTGGAAAAATGCCTTCTGCTGGTTCTTGAGAAGGATCTCCTTGTCGTCGATCTTCCGCGACAGGAGCATGAGGCGGTAGGCTGCGAGCAGCTCGTCGCACGTCAGCCCTTCGTGTTCCCGGCCGCGCGCCTTGGCTCCGTGGGCGCGGGTCTCCGCGCCGTTGGCCAGGCCCGAACCCTTCATCGGTTCAAATTATCGCACCGGCTCCGCTTCTAGCCAATCGGTGCGAATGGGACTGAAAACATCGAGCTCGAAGGTGTCTTCGAGCGCTTCGGCCTGGTGGGGCGTGCCCGAGGGAATGTGCAGCACTTCGCCCTCTTTGACGATGATTTCCTCGCCGTCTACGACGAAGCGCAGCGCACCCTGGAGCACATAGGTCATTTGCTCGCTCTCGTGCGTGTGCATCGGGACCTGCGCGCCACGCTTGAGGTAGGTTTGCGCGAGCATCTCGCGGTCGCCCGTGACGATCTTGCGCGAGATCATCTCGGTGATTTTTTCGAGCGCGATTTCATCCCAGCGGTGGACGGGGATCATCTCGGGGTCGGTATCCGCCGATTCACTAATGAACCCGCCGGTTCATGTCGTCGCGGCGACCACCTGAATACACGTCGAACTTCCGTCGCGTGCGGTTGATGCGCCACTTGAGATACCGGTACTGAATCTCGGAGAACAGGTTGAGACGGGGACGCTTGAGATACAGATATCCGGTGACGAGCCCTCCGAGGTGCGCCGTGTGTGCCACGCCGCCGCCTCCCCCCGCCGCAAAGAGCAGCGCCAGCGCCCCGAGAATCATGACGAAGTATTTCGCCGGCACCGGGAACAGGAAAAACATCAGGATGGGACGCGTCGGGAAATAAAGCGCGTACGCCAGCAGGATCCCGAAAATCGCACCAGAGGCGCCGATCGTGGACGTGTAATAGAACTGGTCACCGATCGAGCCAGGCAAAAATCCGAGCAGCACCTGCGTCACGCCGGCCCCAATACCGCATGCGAGGTAGAACTTGGCGAAGTACCGCGTGCCCCACATCCGCTCCAGCTCCACGCCCATCAGATAGAGCGTGAGCATGTTGAAGAGCAGGTGGCTCGGCCCACCATGGACGAACATGTAGGTGACGAGTTCCCAGACAGCAAGGCTATCGACCAGGTCCTTCGGTCTGACGCCTAACTGCTGCAATAGGATGGGCTGGAAGAACGTGACGAGGAAGACGAGACCGTTGGCGATCATGATGGCCTTGATCGCCGTCGTCAGTGGACCTGGACCGAACGAATAGGAAATCCCCGAGGGTCCGGGGTAGCGCCCTCGCATCCTATCAGTCTGTGCCAACTGGTGCCTGATCGGCAATATGGGCGTCGCGTTTCTTCAATCGCCGATGGCTGCGACAATCAGCGCCATGATGCCGAAGAAGACGCCGACGCCCATGGCAACTCCAATCGCGACTGCTTTGCCGGCGCTGTGGCCTGCCTTCCGCGGCTCCATGCGGACAATCGCGTCGTAGGGCACCGCTTGGATCGCCACCGGGATGCGAGTTTTCGGTTGGAGCAGAACGGCATCATCACGAACGCCTATCAATGTCGCGCGGATGCGACGGCCGTCGGTCAGCCGAACGTTGAGCTCGGTACCGACATCCACCCGTTCGACAAACGTCTTCCACGCGTCCGATGCCGTCTGTGCCGTGACGCCTTGCACGGCCGTGAGCACGATGAGAACCGCCGTGGTTACGACGTGACTCGCGTAGCGCATCGCTCGCTATCCTTTCAGAAGTCCACACCGACGCCACTCCGCCATCCGAGTGCAGCGAGGCCGTCACTGGACCACGAACTGCGGATGTCGGTGCGGATGAACGCGTGATCCGAGAGGTACACCTTGAAGCCGGTGGCCAGATAGGGTCGCCCGCTGTATCGCACTCGTGTTTCTTCCTCCACCGCCGCACTCACAGTTGGGCCGCGTGGCGGAACGGGTGGGAGCAGCGTCTCGATGTGTTCACGTTCCCGCACGAGTTCGACTCCTGCGCTCACGAACGGATGAAACCAGGCGTTTTCGAAGAACTGGCTGGTCAGGCTGGCTGATGCTGTCGTGAAGCGGATCTCGTGATCGCGCTGCACGAAGAGCGGACTTGTCAGGCCCGGAACCGGAATGAACTCGCCCGAGTAGGCCTCACCTTCGCTGGACGTGAAGAGATCAAATTCCGTCTTGAGATGCGTCGTCCAGTAAAAGCCGATGCTGCCGCCGCCGGAGGCGACGCCGAACCAGCGACCCGATTGAAACGATTCGGCCGGTCGGTGTTCTCCGAGCCAGGTGACATGAGCCGACACATCCCACCGCGTCAGCGTCGCCGGGGAGAGTGTCACGTTCGACGTGAGTTCTTGAGCACCTGCGATCGATGCGGTCAGCCAGATAACAAGACTGACCGCGAACCGAGCTCGCGTCATCGATTTCCCTCCACCACGTAAGGTGCAGAGCAGCGGGAAATCGGCTCAGGGGGTCACTGGAACGGGCGGGACACGGTGAGCGGATGGCAGGGGCACCGCCAATGCAGCCGCGACGAGTGGGACGAAGGACATCACTATCAGCGTGTGATCGATGCCGATGTGATCGGCGAGCATGCCGACAAACGGCACCGTCAGTCCACCCACACCCCACGCGAATCCCATCATCAACGACGACACGGTCGCCGCACTGATGGGGGCGATGGTCTGCCCGAACGTGACGTTCACCGGCAATGTGGACTGCAGGAGGAAACCGCCGACGGCCAGCGAGAGCACGAAGGGCCAGCCTGACAGCAGCGGTGCGATCGCCAGAAACGGCACGGCGAAGATGAGCGACAGGATGATCACGCGGCGCGGGCCGAATTGATCGGCGGCCGGCCCGCCGAAGAAGCCGCCGAGCCCCACCGCGAACAAGTACAGCGATACAGCCATGCCTGCCTGCGCCAACGTCATGCCGCGGCGTGTCAGCATCACGGGCACGAACGTCGAGAAGCTATTGGCGGTCAATGTACGCAGCACCACGATGAAGTAGAGCAATGCGAGCGGCCGCGCATAGGGCCGAAGGGCGCGCAGTCCGCTCGCGTCGCGTGCGTCCTGCAGTCGCGGGATGGCGGGCAGCCGCCGCAGCAGCACCGTGCCGAGCACGATGAGCGCAGGAATCATGAGTAGTGGCGTTGCCGGGAGCCCGAAGCGCTGCACGAACGGGGCGAACGCCAATGGCGCAATCGCCTGACCAAGCGTCCCGCTGGTAATGTGGAACGACATCGCCAGTCCGCGCTGTTCTCCCGAGTGCTGATGGACCAGCACCGCCGCCGGCGGATGAAACGCCGCGCCTCCCAGTCCGCCGAGAATGAGCACCACCGCAACCATCGCGGAAGTGGGGGCGAGGCCGATCAGCGGCAGGATCGCGATGGAGAGGATCGGACCGGCAAGCAGCAGCGTGCGCGGTCTCCACCGGTCGGCGATGTGGCCGAAGGCGAGCTGGCTGACCGAGTTCGCCAATTGGAAACACATCTGCAGCGTGCCCGCGGCAAACAGCGACAGACCGAGGTTCGTGATCAGCAGCGGCAGCAGCGGTGCCAGGATGTTGCCGTAACCGTCGACGATGAAATGGGTCGCTGCGAGGAGCAGGACGGTTCGGTGGAGTCCGAACGGTCCCCGCCAACCGATAGGTTGGCCCGAACCGGCAGGTTCGCCCGAACCGAGCGGTTCGGCAGTCATCGCGATCGTCGAAGCCGCCGGCTAACGAGTGCGACGCCCTGATTGAACTCGCGGATCCGGAGCAGCCAGGCACTGGCGGCGAGCACCAGCAACGAGAATCCGATCACCATCGTCAGCCGCATAGCCTGGACGAGGAAGCTTGCTCCGGGCATCCACCTGCCAAACCACTCGTGGGACCACATCGCGGCGGCACCCATCGCGATCGATGCCAGCGCGATCCTCGCAATGGATCCGAGCAGCCGTCCTTCGTTCAGCCCATGCAGGTGCCCGCGTAGAAGAACGAGCAGCGTGCCGGCATTGATCAGCGCGGCAATCGAGGTTCCCAACGCCAGTCCTCGGTAGCTGAAGCTGGTGTGCACGAGCAGATAGTTGAGGACGGCATTCACCAGCACCACACCCATGCTGACGATAACGGGCGTGCGGTTGTGCCCGAGCGCATAGAAGATGGGCGAGACGATACGGACGACCGAGTAGCCGACCAGGCCTATCGAATAGAACTGCAGCGCCGCAGCTGTGGCGAGCGTATCGGCTGGCGTGAAGCGGCCGCGTTCGAGGAGCACGCGAACGATCGGTTCGGCCAGCACCACGAGTCCGACCGTCGCCGGGATGTTCAGCATGAGCATCAGCGACAGGCTGCTGGCGACGGTATCGCGCACGGCGACGGAATCCTGCAGCGTGCTCTGTCGCGACACGGTCGGCAACGCCGCCGTGGCAATCGACACGCCGAACAGACCGATCGGCAGATACATCAATCGAAACGCGTAGTTCAGCCACGACACCGCGCCTTCGACTGTGCTGGTCGCGAGCACAGTGTTGACGAACACGTTGACCTGTGTGGCGGCCATGCCCACGGCACCCGGTCCCATCATGGTGAGCATCCGGCGCAGGCCCTCGTCGCGCCAGTCGAGGTCGAGGTGATATCTGAAGCCTTCCTTGTGCAGCGTCGGCCACTGCACGGCCAGCTGCGCCACGCCGCCCAACAACGTGCCGATGGCGATCGCCGCGATCGGGTGGAGACCGATGGCCGGCATCAGCGGTACCAGCGCGAATGCGCAGACGATCGTCAGCACGTTGAACGTCGCCGGCGAGAGCGCCGGGACGAAGTAGTGATGCAGCGAATTCAACATGCCCATGAACGCCGCCGCGACCGCGATCAGCGTCAGCGTCGGCAGCATGATGCGAGCGAGTTGAACGGTCAGCGCCAGCTTCTCGGGCGATGCCGTGTACTGTTCGGCGGCAAATGCCAGAATGAGCGGCTCGGCGAAGATGATGCCGACCAGAACCAGCGCCCCGGTCACCACAATCAACGCGTTGACGACGTGATTGCCGAGCCGCCACGCCGGCTCTTTGCCCGACGAGGTCAGATAGCGGGTGAACGTCGGAACAAACGCCGCGCTCATCGCGCCTTCGGCAAACAGATCCCGCAGCAGGTTGGGAATTCGGAACGCGACCTGGTAGGCGTCGGTGGCGAAGCTGGCGCCGAAGTACGCGGCGATCACCTGCTCACGTACGACACCGAGAATTCGGCTGGTGATGGTCGCCGCGCCGGCAGACGCGGCCGACCGCGCGAGCGAGGGTGACGACCGCTCAGGCGCCAAGCTTCCGGCGGACAGCCTCGTTCACCACTTTCCCGTCGGCGTTTTTGCCGGCGAGCTTCGGCATGACGGCCTTCATGACCTTGCCCATGTCTTTCGGCGAGCTGGCGCCAGTCTCGGCGATGGCCGCGGCCACGGCCTCGTCGATCTCCGCTGCGCTCGCCGCCGGCGGCAGGTAGGCCTCGAGCACCGCGACCTCGCCGGTTTCCTTGTCGACGAGATCGGTGCGGCCGGCTTTGCCGAACTGCTCGATCGAATCGCGCCGCTGCTTCACGAGCGATGACACGACCTGCAGGATCTCGGCGTCTTCGAGGTCGCGGCCTTTTTCGACGCCTTTGTTGATGATCGCCGCCTTGAGCATCCGCAGCGCGGAGAGCCTGGCCGCATCCTTGGCCTTCATGGCGGCAGTGATGTCGGCGGCGACCTTCTCATTGAGGCTCATTCATGCCCCCTCATCTGAGTCGCCGCGGCGACTTTGTCGTTGAGACTCATGTCGTAGTCCGCCTAGTGATCTTGATCCGAATCGCCGCCGGTGATGTGCCAGCCGTCGGTGTCATCGTAGAAGCCCTTCGGCACCTGCACTGCATTCACCTTCACGCACACATCGAGCGTGGACTTGACGTTGAAGTATCCGGCCCGGCGCAGGACGCGCCGAAACGCTCCGTGCATCACCGAGCACCGCACTTTATCCGAGTCTTCAGCCGCGGCCACGCGATCCACCCAGCGCAGCAACGTCTTCAGCCCCGACACATCATCTGGATCGACGAGGAAGTCCACAAGCATCGTCACGCGGCCGAGTGGCTCGTGCCGGTGACGGTAGACCGCGTAGCCATGCACCTCGCCTTGGCGTTTCAGCGCGACGACCGAGTAGCGTACGTGCGGCGGCTCGATGTAGCGCCAGTTCAAGTACGGCGAATCGCGCCGGACGGACAGATCGAACTTCGGCGCCAGCCGCTCCCAGAGCGCGGTGAAGGAATGATCGAAGCGGCGAATCGGTTCGCACTCGGCGCGAAGCGGACGCGAGCGTGCAACGATCTGCACGAGCGGATGCGTGACGGCGGAAATCAGCCGATTGAACGCGACAGGCAGATGCGGCGTACGCATCGCGCGCCGCGTCAGCGGCTTCACGAGCGCGGGCACGACGTGCGATTCCGGCCAGTGCAGCCGATCCAATAGCTGACGCGATTCCTTCGACAGCCGAATGGCGAGCACCGCGCCGCTGTTGCGATCCCACGCGCGCAGCAGGGCTTCGTCGAGGCCCTGGCGATCGCGCTCGGGCGCAATCATCGCGTCGGTGCCCCAGGCACCGTCCACCTCGAGTCCCTTCAGCGACAGCCGGACGGGCAGCGTCTGATAGTGCCCGACGACGGTCGGACCTTCGCGTGCGACCCAGATGCCTGGTTGACCGAGGGCGTTGTGCGGATTCCGCCGATGCTGCCAATCCCAGCGGAAGCGCGTGGCGTCAGCCGCGTCGGCGCCGTGCACGCGCCGGTGCAGCGTGTCCACACCGCGCCGGTCCTCGGGGCGGAATCGATCGATGTCAGACATGAAGACGCAGAACCGCTGCGTCCTATTCTACGAGAACGACCAGGGCGAATCAGATGATCGCTACTGGTTGTTCGGTCGATTCGGCACCGGCGAGATCACGCCAGGAGTATTCGGCGCGGGTATCGCCGGCGTCGTCGCGCCAGGAGGAGTCGGCGAGGGTGTGCCGGGCGTGACTACGCCCGGACGCGCGGTGCCGGGGGCGACGCCGAATGGACTGGTTGGCGCCGGTCGATTCTCAGGCTCACTCCGGTCGTCATCCACCATCACCGGTGGTCTCACGGTGTTGGGCGGTTGATTCACGTCGCGTGGCAGCCGCGTACCAGGAGGCGTGTTCGGTCCGCGAGGGCCGTTGGGCGGCGGCAGGTCGTCATCAGAATCGTCCGGCACCTGGATTGCCTGTTGCGGCGCAGCCGATGTGGCGGCCGCGGTTGTGGGCCGTGAACTGGTTGGGAGAATGTAGATGCGATCGTACGCGGAGGCTCCGCTGACTGACGTTTCGCGCGCCGCGACGAGATATCCGCTCACGTTTCGCAGCAGGATGTCGAGCGCTTCCTGTTCCGACACGTTCTGCAACTCCAGCGTGACCGGCGGTCCTGACACTCGCTCGCCATTCACGATCGTGGTGCGGCCGCGACGCGACCATTCAGCGAGGATCTGACTCACCGGGACGTTCTGCGCGACCAGGCGGACCTTGCCACTGTCCTGAAATTCGAGGGTCACTCCCTGTGCGGCGGCTGATATGGCCCCGGCGGCGAGCAGCGCGACAACGGCGAGCGCGTGGAACATCTTCATGTGAGCCTCTCGCGGTGAGTCCCCAGTATACGACTAGCAGGTAAGTGGTAGCTCGTAGCTGGTAGCGCTGGGGCTAACGGCTACCGTCTACCAGCTATTTTTGGCGGATGTGCTCGATCACCGTTTTGATGATGTCGTTCAGCTCGAGCTTCGGTTGATACCCGACCAGGTCGCGAATTTTGGAGATATCAGGTACCCGCCGAGGCATATCTTCGAAGCCAGCCTCATAGGCCTCGTCATACGGGACGTATTGAATGATCGACTGGCTTCCGCTGAGCGTCTTGACCCGATCGGCAAGCTCGCGAATCGACACCTCGTGGGTATTGCCGACGTTGAACACGCCGCCGACGGCGCTCGGCTCGTCCGTCAGCTTCATGAGCGCATCGACGACGTCGCCGACATAGGTGAAGCTGCGCGTCTGCGTGCCGTCGCCGAAGACCGTGATCGGCTGGCCGGCCAGTGCCTGTCTGACGAAGGTCGGCAGCACCATGCCGTACTGACCCGTCTGTCGCGGGCCGACGGTATTGAACAGCCGCACGATTATCACCGGCAGCTTGCGCTCTTTCCAGTAGGCCAGCGCCAGGAATTCGTCGATGAGCTTGCTGCACGCGTACGCCCAGCGATGCTTCACCGTCGCGCCGAGCACGTGCTCGGCACCTTCGCGAAACGGAACGTCGGTGCTCTTGCCGTACACCTCGGATGTGGACGCGATGAAGACCAGCTTCTTCTTCTTGTTCGCGTGTTTCAGCACGACCTCGGTGCCATGCACGTTGGTTTCAATCGTGTGCACCGGCTGCTCGACGATCAACTTCACGCCGACGGCTGCGGCGAGATGATAGACGACGTCGCTGCGGTCGATCATCTCGGCGAGCAGCGATTCGTTGGTCACCGAATCGATGGCGTACGAGAAGCCAGGTGTCTGCTTGAGATGGCTGATGTTGTCGATGGAACCGGTAGACAGGTTGTCGAGCACCGCCACCTCGTGGCCGTCGCGCAGCAGTCGTTCGGCGAGGTGGGATCCGATGAACCCGGCGCCTCCGGTAATCAGAGCTTTCACGCGGTACGATGTCCTTTCGCAAAGGCGGCCACGCTGTCGGCGACACGGATGATGTCCTCGTCCGTAAGTCGCGGAGACAGCGGCAGCGATAACAGTTGGCCAGCGGCGGAGACGGCAACGGGACACTCGTGCGAGGCGAATGCCGCGAATGCCGGCTGCTGTGTCAGCGCGGCCGGGTAATGCACCATCGTGTCGATGCCGGCCGCTGCGAGATGCGCCTGCAGCTCCGCGCGTTCGGGCGCCAACACCGGAAACAGATGGTACACGTGGCCGGCGTCACGTTCACGAATCGTTCGCAGGGACTCCGGCAGCAGCTGACGATAGCGGCCGGCCAGCGCCCGCCGCCCGATCGTCCACGCCGGCAGCAGCGGCAGCCGTGCGCGAAGCACCGCGGCCTGCAGATCGTCGAGACGGCTATTCACGCCCGCCTCGACGTGGTTGCCGCGTTCGCGCTGTCCGCCGTTGCGGAGCTGGCGAATACGCGACGCGATCGCGTCATTGCTGGTGATGACCGCCCCACCGTCACCAACGCCCCCGAGATTCTTCGTCGGATAGAAGCTGAATGCCGCGGCTTCCGACCTCGTGCCGACCGGGATCCCGCTTTCCGTGGCCAGGTGTGCCTGACAACAATCTTCAACGATAGCGAGCGCGTGACGACTGGCGACGCTGCGAATTGCGTCCATGTCAGCCGGTTGTCCATATAAGTGCACCGGCACGATCGCGCGCGTCCGCCTCGTCACGGCGGCGAGGCACGCGTTCGCGTTCATGGTCAGCGTGTCGGGCTCGACGTCAACGAGGACCGGCGTCGCGCCAGCGATGATCACCGCGAGAGCAGTGAACGCGGCCGTCATCGCCGGCACGATCACTTCGTCGCCGACGCCGATGTCGAGTGCGCGAAGCGACAGGGCGATCGCGTCAGTGCCGCTGCCAACGCCGATCGCAAACGCGGCGCCTGATGCGGCGGCGAATTCGTGTTCGAAGGCGTCCACTTCCGGGCCGAGCACGAACCAGCCGCGGGCGACGACGCGATTGATGGCGGCACGGACCGCGGCCTCGTCTTCGCCGGGTCCCAGATCGATGAAAGGGATCGGTGCGGGCGCACTCACGGCACGCCGACGTGCGACGCGTCCGTCACGTACTTGTCGAGGTGCGCGCGGTAGAACTCGATCGTGCGTGTGAGACCCTCGCGCAACGGCGTGATCGGGTGCCACCCGAGCGTACGACGGATAAGCGAGGAGTCGGCGTGGAAGTCGCCGATGTCGATGGCCTTCTTCTCGGGCGGCCACTCGACCAGGCGGAACCGTCCGGTGCCGGCGATGTCCATCATCAGCTCGACCAGATCGCGCAGCGAAATCGGCTGGGCGCCGCCAACGTTGTACGCGTGGCCGTTGCAGGCATCGGAGGCACCTGCACGCAGAAACGCATCGGCGGCATCATCCACGAAGACGAAGTCGCGCAACTGACCGCCGTCGCCGTACAGCTGAATCTCGCGATCTTCGACCACCTGTCGGATGAACCACGCGATGAAGCCCTGACGATTGTGTTTGATCAGCTGACGCGGTCCGTAGACGTTGGTCAGACGCAGGGAGCAGGCGCGGATGCCGAACACGTTGTTGTAGACGAGGTGATAGTACTCACCCGCCGCCTTGTTGATGCCGTTCACGTCGGTCGGTCGGACGAGATGCGACTCAGAGACCGGCAGTGAATCGGGACGGCCGTAGACCTGCCGCGTCCCGGCGAATACGACCTTCGCCCGCGGGTTGTGGATGCGGCAGGCTTCGAGCAGTGACAGCTGTGCACGGCAGTTGATCTCGAGATCCGTGTGGGGATCCTGCATGCTGTCGATGTGGCTGACCTGACCGGCGAGATTGAAGATGACGTCCTGCTCGCGCACCAGATAGTTCATGGTGCTCTGTTGCCGGATGTCGGCGATGTTCACCGTCACGCGGTCTTCGATGCCGCGAATGTTGAACAGGTTGCCGCCGTACTCGGAGATGAGCGAATCGATGATCAGCACGCGCGCGCCGAGGCCGGCGAGCTGACGGGCGAGATTACTGCCGATGAATCCGAGTCCGCCGGTGATCATCACCCGGCGGTCGCGATAGAACGTGCGAACGGCGTCTGCGCCGGCCGTGCTCACGCGGCCGATTCTATCAGAGCGCGCAGACCCTTCAGTTTGGCCACGATCATGAGTTCCACCCACATCACCGCGAGATCCACATAGGTGCGGAGAATCCGCCGTGGAGTGAAGAACTCCGAGACGCCCGAACGTCGCGCGTAATGATGGACCGACACTTCACGGAACTGCGCACCAGCACGCTGCGCCTGCTTCACGAGTTCGACACAGATCGAGCCACTGCTGCTCGACAACCTGATCTTGTCGAGGATCGAGCGGCGAATCAGACGGAAGTCGCAGTCGACGTCGCTGATCGGCAGCCAGAACGACCAGCGTGTGGCGAAACGGTGGAGGTTGCCGATGAAGACGCGATGCGGCGGATCCTGGCGCGTCATCTTCATGCCGTTGACGAAGTGCGTGTCGTCGGTCAGCAGCACCAAGAGGATCGAGATCTCGTTGACGTCGTACTGCCCGTCGCCATCGGTGTAGAAGACGAGATCCTTGGTGGCGTGCTCGAAGCCGCTGCGCAGTGCGGCGCCGTAGCCGCGATTGATCAGGTGGTGCACGACGCGCAGCCTCGGCACTTCGTTGGTCAACGTCGCCAACACAGCAGCGCTCTCATCCCTTGATCCGTCGTTGACCACGATGATCTCGTAGTCGTCGGTGAGCTCGCCCAGCACGCGATCCGCCTGTCCTACCAGGTCACCGATCGTCTTTGCGTCGTTGTAGCAGGGAAAGAACGCCGAAATCGATGGTTTCGGCACGGGCAAAGATATATCACCTTTTGACTAACGGCCGCGTGGCCGGGCGACCACCCGCCACGGCAGGACGATCGACTCGGCGATCACGCGGCCCGACATCTTCGATTGACCCTCACGCCGTTCGACGAAGCTGATTGGCACTTCGACGATGCGACCGCCAGCGATGTGGGCTTCCCAGGCCATTTCCACCTGAAACGCGTAGCCGTTTGACACGATTCGATCGAGCGGCAGCCGCACGAGCAGGTGGCGTGTCCAGCAGCGAAAGCCGCTCGTGCAGTCGTGCACCGGCAAACGCGTGATCGCGCGGATATACCAATTCGCGAACCGGCTCAACACGCGGCGGTGTGCGGGCCAATTACGGAGCTCGCCGCCTGGGACATATCGGGATCCAATGACCAGATCTGCCGCAGTCGCGGCTGTCAGGAGCTGCGGCAGCGCCGCGGGGTCGTGCGAGAAATCCGCGTCCATCTGACAGATGTGCGTCGCGTCGGTGCGCAGCGCCGCGGCCATACCGTCGATGTAGGAGCGGCCCAAACCGCGTGGGCCCGCGCGGCGCATCACCGAAACGCGACCGTGACTCGCGGCGGCGAGCACTTCGGCTTCGTCAGCGGTGCCGTCCGGCGAGTTGTCGTCGACGACGAGCACCTTCACGCCGTCGACTGCCATCAGCGCCGTGACGAGCGGCCGCAGATTATCGCGCTCGTTGTAGGTCGGCAGTAGCACGAGCGGCCGCATTACCGACGACCGTCTACCACCGCGACCGCCCGTCGAAGCGCAGCGAGGAGATCTGCTCCGAGATCAAGCCGACGAGGAAGACGATCACCGCGAACAGAATCAGGATCACGGCGCCGTTCGGAATCCGTCCCCACATCGCGAAGTTCAACAGACCGTACGCCACGCCGAGCAGCAATGACGCCGCGCTCATCGGGATGAAGATGCGCAGCGGGCTGAAGATGGTGATGACCTTCAGGAGGATCAGAAAGAACCGCGTGCCGTCTTTGGCGAATTTGATTTTCGATTGACCGGTGCGCGCGCGTGCATCGACAGGTTCGAAGGTGACGTTGTAGCCCGCCTTGATGAACGCCAGCGTCGTCGTCGTGGGCGTCGAGAATCCATTGGGCAGCAGGTGCAGGAACTCGCGCAGGTGCTCGCGCCGCGCACCGCGAAACCCTGAGGTGAGATCGGGAACGTACCGTCCAGTGAGATAGCTCGCCAGACGATTAAGCAGGTGGTTGCCGATTCGCCGGCCGACCGTCGCCTGCGTCTGCGCCGAGCGTGCGCCGACGACGAGATCGAACTCACCGAGACGCTCGACCAGGCGACGTGCATCCGATGGTGCATGCTGGCCGTCGGCGTCGAGGATGAGGATGAACTGACCTTCCGCGCGGCGAATGCCGGTCTTCACGGCGGCACCATTGCCCTTGGTGTACGGGTGGCGCACGACGAGGGCGCCGGCACGTGCCGCCCGTTCACCGGTCGCGTCACGTGAGCCATCGTCCACGACAAGGATCTCTCTCCACTCGGCTTCGGCACGCAGGCTCGACACGACGTCGCCGATCGCGTCCTCTTCGTTCAACGCCGGAATCACGATGGAGACGCTCGACGGATCAGCCAAGCAGGCGCTCCACGACACCGTCCCAGGTGATCTGCCGCGCGCGCGCGAGTCCTGCCTGGCCGAGTTGCGCGGCACGTGCGCGATCGGTGGCGAGACTGACGATTGCCGCACCGATGGCGGCGGGCTCCGGCGCACACACGAACCCATTCTGATCGTTGACCACGAATTCCAGCGTTCCACCGGAATCGGTCGCGGTGATCACGGGCTTTGCACAGAGGAACGATTCGAGCGTCACGTAACCGTAGTCTTCGTCGAACGGAGCATAGACGACAGCAAGCGCTCCGGCGTAGAGATTGATCAGCGCTTCGCCGCCGATCGCGCCGGCGAACACGACGCGGCCGTGCAAGCCATGCTCCGCCACCGATCGCTCCGCGGCAGCGCGCTGCGAACCGTCACCAGCGATGATCAATTTCAGCGGCGGCGGCACATGCGTCATCGCCGCGATGGCGAGATCCACGCGCTTCACGTTCTCGATCCGTCCAACGACCAGCACGTAGTCACCGTACGGTCCCTGACGCAAACGATCGGCGAGCGGCGGCGGATGATACAGGCCTTCGGCGGGCACGCCGTTGAACGTCTGTAACCGCCGCGCCGTGTTGTTCGAATTGGCGAACACGTGCCGGCACTCGCCGAGCATGCGCGCATCGAGCTCGAACAGCTTGCGGCGCAGTCCGACATCTCCCTCAGTGTGCTCGAAGTCGCTGTACGGTGTGCCGCACAACTCGTAGGCGGCGCGATGCTGATGGATCACCCACGCCACCTTGCGCGGATGCCTGGCGAAGTAGGTGGGGAAGCGAGTCGCGATAAGCAGATCGACCGGCTGGCTGTTGCTGGACGAGAGATCGAGCAAGCGCCAGGCGGCCGCTTGCGCGAGCAGCTCTTCCTTGGGCTGCGATCGAAATGGCAGCGCGACGAGATCGACATCGTGACCGCGATGCCGCAGCACGTCGATGAGCGATCGGACGTGCAGTTCGGCACCGCCTGTGACAAACGGCACGTGCGCGTCGGCGACGAGGATGCGCTTAGGTTGCAAAACGGAAGTTGATGATATCTCCGTCCTGAACGACGTATTCCTTGCCTTCCAGTCGCACCTCGCCGTGGTCGCGACACGCGGCCATGGAGCCGCGGCCCGTCAGCGCATCGTACGCGACGACTTCGGCACGGATGAATCCGCGCTGTATGTCGCTGTGGATTTCGCCAGCCGCCGCCTGCGCCGCCGTGCCACGCGCGATCGACCACGCGCGGCATTCGTCTTCGCCCACAGTAAAGAAAGACATGTAACCAAGCAGGTCGTACGTCGATCGGATCACGCGATCGAGTCCGGATTCGTTCAGACCGAGATCAGCGAGAAACGCTTTGGCGTCGGCGCCTTCGAGCTGTGAGATCTCGAGCTCGATCTTGGCGCAGAGCGCGACGGCCTTCGTTTCCGCATGGGCAAGAAACGACTTCAGGCCGGCCTTCGCCGCGGCAGTTTCGATGCCAGCGACGACGTCGCCAATATCGGACTCGTCGAGATTGATGACGAGCAACAGCGGCTTTGCCGAGAGGAATTGAAAGCCACTCAGACGTTTGAGATCGTCGCCGGTCAGCTGCAAGGAACGCAGCGGCTTGCCTTCTTCGAGTGCGGCCTTGCAGCGTTGCACCAGCTCGCGTTCTTTCTCGAGCTCAGTCGAACGGCCTTTCTTCAAATCTTTCTCGAGGCGCTCCAGACGCCGTTCGACGATGACGAGGTCCGCGAGGATCAGCTCGTCCTCCATCGTCTGCGCGTCGCGCGCCGGATCGATCGACCCTGCCGCATGCGGGACTGCCGCGTCGCCAAAGGCACGGACGACGTGCACAAGTGCGTCGGCGTTCTTGTAGCCGGCCACATCGACGAGCGCCTGCGCGCCTGATTTCGTCGCAGCGATGATGTCGGTGAACTCGACCGTCGCCGGAACGCGCTTCTTCGGGTTGTACATCCCGGTCAGGATGTCGAGCCTGGCGTCGGGAACCTTGGAAATGCCGATGTTGACGTCGCCTTTTCCGCGGGGCGCCTCTCTGGCGCTGGTCATCAATTGGAAGAGGGTCGTCTTGCCGCTGGAGGGAAGACCGATCAGAGCCGCACGAAGCATGAGTTTTTCAGCCTAGCACGTGGGGTCAGGCGCGGGCTTGGCCCAGATCTGACCGAGGCTGCGGTCGGTCACGAGTGTCGCTAGGGCCAGTCCCCCATTTCTGGCTAATCGAAAACACAGCGAAAGTTTGGCGTAACTCACTGCCGATCAGCAGCTTGCGGTTGACATCCACAGGCGCCGGTTCTACTATCCGGGTGGATTTTTGTGGAGTCAAGTGGAGCAAAAAGGCTTACGAGGGAGCGCTCCGGCCCGTATCGACGACAAAGGCCGGCTTAAAGTGCCCACGATCTTTCGCACGGTCATCCATGACCAACAGGGCGCGGACGTCTTCGTCACGAGTCTGACGGGGGATTGTGTCCGCATTTACCCGATGTCCGTGTGGCTCGAGACTGAGCGCAAGCTCCTCGAAGGATCCCGTAACCATCCGGCTCGACTGAAATTCCTGGACCGCGTGAATTACTACGGCCAGTCCAGCGAACTCGACGTGCAAGGCCGCGTCGTCATTCCGACGCACCTCCGCGACAGCGCCACGATTGTAGGCGACGTTCGCGTCTTCGGGCGCATTGATTACCTCGAGGTGTGGAACGACGAACGCTTCGCGCAGAAGTTGCAGCGCGAACCATGGACCGACGAGGACGGCCGCAGTCTCGCGGAGCTCGGGATCTGATGGGAGTGGATCGTGCACACACCGGTGATGGTGGACGAGGTGGACGCGCATCTCGAGCCGTCGCGCGGCGGCGTGTATGTCGATTGCACGGTTGGGATGGCAGGACACGCGCGCCGCATGCTCGACGCCGGCGCGACGCGAGTGATCGGGATCGACCGCGATCCTGACGCGCTCGAACAGGCGCGCGAGGCGCTGCGCGTGTATGGCGATCGCGTCTCGCTCGTGCACAGCGACTACCGCAACCTCGTCGGGGTACTCGACGCGTGTGGGATCGATGTGGTGGACGGGGTGCTGGCCGATCTCGGCGTGTCGTCGATGCAGCTCGACTCGCCGGACCGTGGCTTCAGCTTCCGGAGAGATGAGCCGCTCGACATGCGCATGGATCGATCGAGCGGCGCGACGGCGGCCGAAATGCTCGCCTCCGTTGATGAACGAACGTTGGCGGATGTGATTTACGAGTTCGGGGAAGAACGCCACGCGCGGCGCGTGGCACGGGCGATCGTCGAGGCCGGCCGCACTCGGCGAATCGAGACGACGGGACGACTGGCCGAGATCGTGCGGAAGGCGGTGCCGCGCAAAGGGTATTCGCGCATTGATCCCGCGACGCGGACGTTTCAAGCGATCCGCATCTGGGTCAATCGCGAGCTCGAGGACCTCGATGGGTTCCTGACGCGCGCCGCCGGCCGGCTCGCGCCGGCCGGGCGTCTGGTGGTGATTACGTTCCATTCGCTGGAGGACCGCGTGGTGAAGCACACGCTGCGGACACTGCAGGCGAACGGCGCGCTCACCATCCGGACCAAGCGGCCGCAGGTGCCGACGGAAGCCGAGATCGAACGGAATCCCCGTGCGCGAAGCGCGAAGCTGCGGGCAGCCAACCGGTAGACAGGCGGTGCGGACATGACGGCCGAGACCTTCGAATACGCGATCAAGAAAGACGTCCGCAACAACCCGATCGTCCGCGAGGTCGATCGCGAGCGTCACCGTGAGATGTGGCGCTCGACGTTGATTGGCATCTTCCTCGTGCTGGTCCTGTTGTTCTCGGCCTGGCAGCACTTCGAGCTGCTCCGACATGGATATCGCCTCGAGGAGATGCAGCGAGAGCGCGCCAGCGAAGAGAACATCAACCGGCACCTGCGTCTCGAGATCGAGACGCTGCGCTCGCCGGAACGAATCGAGCGGATGGCCACTGGACGGCTGCGGATGGTGGCGCCCTCTGCTGACGATGCGATCGTGATTGAGCGAGTCATCCGGACCCCGGCCCCGCCGCGGTCCGTCGTCGCTCGACGCTAGTACGGAACGGAGTCTTTCGCGTGGCCGCCGACCAGCCCGCCAACGTATTGCGCGCAACGCTGAAGCGCCGGGTCGCCCTGGCCTTCGGCTTTCTCCTGCTCTGGGCGGTCGCCATCGAGGCGCGCCTGGTGTATCTGCAGGTCTTCCGCTACAGCGAGCTGAAGGAGCGAGCCGAGGGCCAGCACTCACGGACCGTCAAGGCACCAGCCAAGCGCGGCGACATCCTCGATCGCCACGGCCACATCCTCGCCTACAGCGTGGACGCGGACACGATCTACGCGGTGCCGAGCGAGCTCGGCGACGCTGACGCGGCGGCGGCGGCGCTGTGCCGTGCGCTGGCCGACTGCGACGCGAAGGATCGTCAGGCGATGATCGAGCGGATTCGCAAGGGCAAGTATTTCGCCTACATCCGCCGACAGGTGTGGCCCGATCAGGCGGCGCGCGTGGCCGCGCTCGACCTGCCGGGCATCGGTTTCATCAAGGAGAGCAAGCGCACCTACCCGAACGCTGATCTGGCGTCGCACGTGCTCGGCTACGTCGGGGTGGACAACGTCGGCCTGTCTGGTATCGAGGCCGCCTATGACTCGCTGATCCTCGGCCGCGCCGGCACCGTGCTCGTCGAGCGCGATGCCCGCGGCAGCGCGTTCAGCCGCGTCGAGCGGCCGCCGACCGCGGGTGCGTCGCTGGAATTGACGATCGACGAGTATCTGCAGCACGTCGCCGAGCGCGAGCTGCGCGACGGCATCAAGTGGGCTGGGGCGTCGGGTGGATCGGCGATCGTCATGGATCCTTCCACTGGAGAGATCCTCGCGCTCGCCAACGCCCCGGACTTCGATCCCAACGCGTATCGCGATGCGCGCGAGGAGCTGCGCCGCAATCGCGCGATCCAGGACATCTACGAACCGGGATCGACGTTCAAGATCGTCACGGCCAGTGCGGCGTTCGAAGAACGCGCGGCGGCGCCGAACACGATTATCGACGCCAGCGCCGGCAACATCCGCTTCGGCCCCCGGGTGATTCGCGACGACCACAACTACGGCGTGCTGTCGTTTGCACAGGCGATCATCAAGTCGAGCAATGTGGGCGCCATCAAGGTGGCGCTCAAGCTCGGACCGGAGAAGGTCAGCGACTACGTGCGCCGGTTCGGCTTCGGCAAGCCAACCTCGCCCGACTTCCGTGGCGAGAGCCCGGGCATCGTCTGGGATCCATCGAAACTCACCGACAGTGCGCTTGCGTCAGTGGCGATGGGCTATCAGGTCGGAGTGACGCCGCTGCAGATGGCGCAAGCCGTCAGCGTCGTTGCCAACGGCGGCGAGCTGGTCCAGCCACGGGTGGTGCGTGCAGTGGTTCGCGATCGCCGGCGCCTGCCCGTGCCGCGCAAGGTCATGGCGCGTCCGATCACCACGAACACCGCGGCGACGCTCACCGAGATCATGCAAGGCGTCGTGACTGAAGGTACCGGGAAGGCGGCGCAGATTCCTGGATATACCGTGGCCGGAAAGACCGGCACGGCGAAAAAGCTGGTCAACGGCAGCTATCGCGGTCACTCCGACTACAACGTGTCGTTTGTCGGATTCGTGCCGGCGCAGAAGCCGGTGTTCGCGATTGTGGTCGTCGTCGATTCGCCGCACCGTGTGTCTCCGTACGGCGGCGTGGTGGCGGCGCCGATCTTCCAGAAGATTGCCCAGACCGCGCTGCGCCACTATGGTGTGCCGCAGTCGATTAATGCGCCAGAGCCCGTGTTCGCGGGTGATCCCCACGACACCAACGAGCAGCAGGCCTCTGGTCCGAGCGGCCCGCCGAAGATCGTGCCGCTCGGCGGGTTGGGTGGTGCGATCACGGTGTTCCCCGATCTCACCGGCATGAACGCGCGCGACGCGCTGCGAGTGCTCGCACAGCTCGGGATGACCGCCCGCCTGCAAGGCGCCGGAGTCGTCACGCAGCAGTATCCGCCGGCCGGCGAGCCCATCGAATCTGCAACCACCGTCGTGCTCAAGCTCGGACGGCAGGAGTCCGATCAAATCGCGAGCACGGCCACAAGCCATGACCGTCGGTGATCTCCTGCGCGCGCTCGACCGTGTGCCCGGGCTGGTGCATTCGCCGCTGCCCGTGGGTGCGGCGCTCAACGCGCAGTGCACGGGCGTGACGCACGACTCGAGACGTGTCGGGCGTGGCGCGATCTTCGCGGCGCTTGTCGGGCTGAAGGCGAACGGCGCAGCGTTCGCACCGCAGGCGGTCGCCGCCGGCGCATCGGCCATCGTCTCGGAGTCGCCAGCGCCGGCTGACGTGACCGTTCCGTGGATTGTCGTCAACGACGCCCGGCTCGCCCTGGCGTGGCTGTCAGCGGAGTTCTTCTATCACCCCAGCCGCGAAATGAGCGTCGTCGGCATCACCGGCACCAATGGGAAGACGACGAGCAGCTTTCTCGTCAGCGCGATCCTCGATGCGGCAGGGATTCAGTGCGGCTTGATGGGAACCGTCACGTATCGCATCGGCGATCTCGCCTTCGACGCCACGCGCACGACGCCTGAAGCCCCCGATCTGCAGGCCTTCATGCGCGACATGGTGGCGGGCGGCTGTGGCGCGTGCGTGATGGAAGTGTCGTCGCACGCGCTGGCGCTCAAGCGCGTGGATGGCATCCAGTTCGCCGCGGCGATGTTCACGAACCTCACCCGCGATCACCTCGACTTCCACGGGGACATGGAGGACTACTTCGCCGCCAAGCGACGGTTGTTCGAGATCCTCCCCGCTGAGGCGCCGGCGCTGATCAACGTTGATGATCCGCGGGGCGCGTCACTCATCGAGGTGGTGAAGCGACCGGTGACCTACGCGATCAACAAGACCGCCGACGTCTCGCCTGGACCGTTGTCGTACTCGCTCGCCGGACTCGACTTCGACGTCCGGACACCACATGGCGCCGTGCACGTTCGTTCGAAACTGGTCGGCAAGCCGAACGTCTACAACATCCTCGGTGCGGTTGGAACGGCAGTCGAGCTCGGTGTGCCGATCGAGGCAGTCGAGCAAGGGCTGCAACAGCTCCCGGGTGTGCCCGGGCGGTTCGAGCTCGTGTCCAGCGCCGCAGACGATGTAACGGTCGTCGTTGACTACGCGCACACCGACGATGCGCTGCGGAACCTGCTCGAGACGGCACGGCCGCTGGCGACGCGACGGCTGATCACGGTGTTTGGCGCTGGTGGCGATCGCGATCGGGCCAAGCGGCCGCTGATGGGCATGGTCGCGGCGCGATTGAGCGACGTAGTGGTGATTACGTCGGACAACCCGCGCAGCGAGGATCCCGAGCGGATCATCGAAGAAGTCAAACGTGGCGCCGATGCGGAAGTTCGTCAGAGCAACGCATCCATCGTTACGGAAATCGATCGGCGCGGGGCGATTCTGCAGGCAGTGCACGGCGCGAGTCCCGGCGACGTTGTGCTCATTGCCGGCAAGGGTCACGAGAAGTACCAGGAGATCGGCGGACGGCGGCTGGCATTCGACGACATCGACGTGGCTCTGCAAGCGCTGGAGGCGCGGCGCGTCAAGTCGCGAGCGTAGTGAACGAGCTCGAACTGACCCTCGGGTGGGTCGCGAAGACGGTTGGGGGCACGCTGCAGTCCGGAGATCCCGCGCTGCCGGTCGGAGACGTCCTGACCGACAGCCGATCGCTGCGAGCAGGCGATCTGTTCGTGGCGCTCAAGGGTCCGAGGTTCGACGGCCACTCGTTCATCGAAGAAGTGCTGGAGCGAGGGGCGGCTGGAGCGATCGTCGAGGGTGGCGATAGCCGTAGGGCGGGTCCTGGTGTGTGGACCCACCATGGAGCGGTCATCGAGGTCGCCGATACGCTGCGCGCGCTGCAGGACCTGGCGCACGGAGTTCGGTTGGCCGCCGAGACACGGGTGATCGCGATCACGGGCAGTGCGGGCAAGACGACGACGAAGGAAACCATCGCAGAGATGTTGGCCACGCGCCACCGCGTGGTGAAGAACAAGGGGAACCTGAACAACCACATTGGCCTGCCGCTGTCGTTGATGCAGCTACGCACGAGGCCGGATGTGGCGGTCATGGAACTGGGCATGAATCACGCCGGGGAGATCAGCAGATTGGTCGAGATTGCCGAACCCGATGTTCGTGTGTGGACGAACGTCGGTGACGCACACCTCGGCTTCTTTGCGTCTCCCGACGCGATCGCCGATGCCAAGGGCGAGATCCTGCAGCGGGCGACCGCCGCGACGCTTCTGGTCTGCAACGCCGACGATTGGCGCGTCATGGCGCGGGCTCGCGCGTTTGCTGGCCGGACGATCACGTTCGGCACCGTCGAGAACGCCGATGTGCATGCGGCATCGATCGACGATCGCGGCGTGGACGGCATGCGCGCTCGCGTGACGACACCGTCGGGCGAGCGCAGCTTTGAAACGCCGCTGCTTGGCCGAGGCAACCTGGCCAACGTGCTCGCGGCCATCGCGGTGGCACTGGACGCCGGCATCGCGCTCGACACCATCGTTGACGTCGCCGCCAGGCTTCGGCCGGCGGATCGCCGTGGTGCCGTTGCGCGGCTGGGTGGTGGCATCACACTCATCGACGATTCCTACAACTCGAGTCCGAGTGCGCTTCGTCGCGCGCTGGAGGTCGTCGCCCACGAAAACCGTTGCGAGAGGAAGATCGCTGTGCTGGGCGAGATGCTCGAGCTCGGCGACCACGCACAGGCGCTGCACGAAGAATGCGGCCGCGCCGCGGCCGCCGCGGGCCTGACGATGCTCTTTGCGATCGGCGGTGCGCCGGCGCGTGCGCTCGCTGATGCAGCGGTCGCGGCTGGGATGCCGGGCGAGTCGGCCGTGTACTTCGCGCAGAGCGCCGAAGCGATTGCGCCGGTGTCGGCCCAGGTAAGGCGCGGTGACCTGGTGCTCGTCAAGGGATCGCGCGGCACGCGTACAGATCTGGTGGCGGATCGTCTTGCGGCGGAGTTCGCCTGATGCTGTTTTACGTTCTGCCGCAGCTCGCCAACATGGCGCCGTTGCTCG
>DAINQP010000011.1:0-53396 GCA_036742665.1 Vicinamibacterales bacterium
CTCGTCCACGGCGCGATCTTCACGCGTGGACCGAAAGACCTGCACAACACCGCGATCTTCATCGGCGGGACCAATATGCCCGTCGGCGAGCGCATGCTCGCCAAAGTGAAGAAAGCCTTCTTCGGTCCCATGCGCGTGTCGGTGATGCTCGACTCGAACGGCTCGAACACGACGGCCGTTGCGGCGGTCGTCCGGATTCAGCAGGCGCTTGGCGATGTCACCGGCAAGCGTGTCGTGGTGCTCGCCGGATCGGGTCCGGTGGGCATTCGCGCGGCAGGACTCCTGGCAAAGGCAGGCGCGCAGGTGACGGTGACGACGCGCCGCGCCGCGGATGGCAGTTTGAGCCGGCGCATTCAGGAACGGTTTGGCGTCGCCGTGCGCGAGGTGACGTTGGCCGATGCCTCCGGCGCCAACGCGGCGCTCGATGGTGCGGAGGTGTTCCTCAGCGCCGGTCCGGCGGGTGTGTGTCTCGTGCCGCAGGACGCATGGATGGGCCGTTCAGGACTGAAGGTGGCCGTGGACGTCAACGCGGTGCCGCCGCTCGGCGTAGAAGGCATTGAGGTCACCGACAACAAGACCGATCGCGAGGGTGTCACGACGTTCGGTGCGCTCGGCGTCGGTAATCTCAAGATGAAGATCCACAAAGCCTGCATCGCGAGGCTCTTCGAGAAGAACGATCAGGTACTCGACGCGGAGACCATCGCAGACATTGCAGGTTCTGTGTGAGTTACGAGGTCACCATTGCCGCGAGTGATCGGAATCGATCCGGGCACCGTCAGTGTCGATCTCTTTGGTCTGAATGACGGCTGGGTCTTTCTCGATCTCTCGATTCCGACCGCTGAAGCCCTCGCATCGCCGTCACGCCTTCCCGATCTTCTTGAACAGTACGCGCCGCTAGATCTGGTCGTAGGACCGTCGGGCTACGGACTGCCGCTCACCGCGGCGCGTGATCTGACCGACGCAGACCTGCGTCTGGCGTTTCTCGCGGCCGAAGGCGAGTCGGGTGGCATCGGCGGGCTCCGTTCGCTGGTCCGCGCCCTTGGTCGTCTGTCGTCGCCGGTCCTTCTCACGCCCGGGGTCGTCCAGCTCGCGACCGTTCCCGCGCATCGCAAGGTCAATCGCGTGGACATGGGCACCGCCGATAAGGTGTGCGCCGCGGCGCTGGCGATTCGCGAGCGTGCCGAACGCCGGCGTTGCGCAGTGCAGGATGTGTCGTTCATCCTGCTCGAACTCGGCGGCGCATTCAGTGCGGCACTGGCCGTTGATGGCGGACGTATTGTCGATGGCGTCGGCGGATCATCGGGCCCGCTCGGCCTGCGGGCCGCAGGGGCGCTCGACGCAGAAGTCGCGTTCCTGGCCGGCAACATCAGCAAGAGCCTGGTGTTCTCGGGCGGAGCCGCCGCCGTCGCCGGTCTGCCCGATGCGTCTGCCGAGGATCTCGCATCGTCACAAGTTCCCGCAGCTCGTGTCGCATGGGAGGCGTTCATGGAGAGCGCCGCCAAGGCGGTATCCGCGTTGGCCGTCGCAGTGCCGCAGGCGCATGAGGTCGTGCTCTCGGGACGAAGTGCGCGCGGCCCGCGTGTGCGCGATGAGCTCGCGCATCGGCTGCGCGGCGTCGTCGATGGCGTTTCGTTCCATGCGCTCCAGGGGTTCGAGGCCACCACGAGCCAGGCCGCGCAGGGCGCAGCGCTCATCGCCGACGGTCTGAGCGGGGGTCAGGCGAAGTCGCTCGTCGACCGTATGGACATCCGCGGCGCGAGTGGCACGGTGCTCGATCATCTGTTCCTGGTGGCTCGCGAGGACGCCCGCGCACGACTCGGCATCAACTCGTGACGACGAGAGTGCTCGTGGCCGGTGTCTCGACGCGCGCAGCGGCCGAGTCTGCGGCGAACGCCGGCTTCGATGTCGTCGCCATCGACGCGTTCGGCGATCTCGACCAGCATCCCTCCGCCCGGAGCCTTGTGCTGCCACGTGACGACGGCGCGCCGTTCACGGCGCAGGCTGCGGCGGAATCGGTGCGCGACATCGCTGCCGATGCGGTGGTCTACCTCTCGCCGTTCGAAAATCACTTCCGCGCGATCGACGCATTGACGTCTGGCCCTTCGACTGCGCTCAGGGCAAGTCGCGCGCTGTGGGGCAATGCGCCCGACGCGCTCCGCCGTGTTCGCGATCCATTCCTGCTGGCCGGCGCGCTTCGCAGGCGCGGGTTCGCCACGCCACTCACGCGGGTAGACGTTCCACGCGATCTGGCCCGAAGCAAGCAGTGGCTCGTGAAACCGTTCCGGTCCGGGGGCGGTCACGGAGTGAGGCCGTGGACTCCAGACACACCGGTGTCCCCGGGTTCTTACGCGCAGGAGCGCATCGACGGCGTACCGGTATCGGTCGTCTTTGTGGCTGCTGGTGGGCGAGCGGTACCACTCGGTATCTCGCGTCAGTTGATTGGCGACGCGGCATTCGGCGCGTCGGGATATCGATACTGCGGCAATGTTCTCGCGTCCGCAGACGACAATTTGTTCACGGATAGAGTCGTCGAGTCGCTCATCGCGATAGCGCGCGCCGTGACGGAGCAGTTCGGGCTCATCGGCCTCAATGGCATCGACTGCATCGTCAGTGACGACGTGCCCTATGCGATCGAGGTGAATCCTCGCTGGACCTCGTCGATGGAGCTGGTTGAGCGGCAGTACGGCGTGTCGATGTTCGGCGTCCACGCCACGGCGTGCGCGGAGCGCGTGCTGCCGGACTTCGACCTCTCGAGCGCGCGCCGGATTCGGTCAATGTTCGGCAAGGCCATCGTCTTCGCGCGGGAGAATGCCGTCGTTGGTGACACACGGGCGTGGCTCGGCAACGAGACGGTGCGGGATATTCCGAAGCCGGGCGAGCGGCTCACGAAAGGGCAGCCGATTTGTACCGTCTTCGCCGAGGGGCCTGACATCGATGCGTGCATTGCGCGGCTCAAAGCACGCGCACAGTCGCTCCTGTCACTATGAAATCGAAACAAACGCTTGAGCAGAAGCGCGCAACAACATAATGTAGCGGCGGGCGCGAGCAGCGCCATCCCGGAGGAAATCATGATCAGCAAGTGGGGTGCGACCCTCGTCGTCGTCAGCCTGATGGCCTCGACCGCGGCGGCGCAGGACGCGAAGACGGTCATCGCCACCGCCTCGAAGGCGATGGGCGTCGATGGTCTCAACTCGATCACCTATTACGGGTCGGGCGCGAACTTCAACCTTGGACAATCGAACAACGCCAACGGGCAATGGCCGCGCACGAACGTCAATGACTACGTCCGGTCGATTGATTTCACGCAGCCGGTATCGCGCGCGGCCGGCGTGACCTTCGCGGCGCCCGTGACCGGCGGCCCTGCGGCGCAGGCTCCGTTCCAGCAGAACATCACCAAGGAGAACGCGGCCTGGGCACAGCAGCTCGAGATCTGGGTGACGCCGTGGGGCTTCCTCAAAGGCGCTGCCGCCAACAACGCGTCCGCGAAAGCGCAGACGGTGGGCGGACGAAGATTCCAGGTGGTCACCTGGAATGCGCCGGTGAAGTCGTCCGGCGGACAGCCGTACAAGGTCGTCGGGTACATCAATCCAGCAAACATGGTTGAGCGCGTCGAGACATGGCTCGAGAATCCGATCTTTGGTGACATGCTGGTCGAGTCGATCTACACCGAGTACCGCGAGGCGCTCGGTGGTCTGAAGTACCCGGCCTCCATCGTGCAGAACCGGGGCGGGTCGCCGACGTTCGAAGCGCAGATCCTCGGGGCGAATGCGAATCCGGCGAACATCCAACAGCTGGTCACGATCCCGCCGTCTCCGGCCGGTCGTGGCGGTGGTCCGGGAGGCCCTGGCGGTCCTGGCGCGCCGCAGGGACCGACGTCCGAGAAGCTGGCTGACGGCGTCTACCGCATCAACGGCGCCTACAACGCGCTGGCCGTCGAGTTCGCCGATCACATTTTCCTGTATGAGCCCGGACCGCAGAACGAGGCGCGGTCGCAGGCGATCATCGCCGAGGCCAAGAAGGTCATCCCGAACAAGCCGATTCGCTACGGTGTGATCTCGCATCATCACTTCGATCACACGAGCGGATTACCGGCTGCGGTCGCAGAAGGCATCACCATCGTGACGCATCAGGTGAACGTGCCGTTCTTCGAGCGCGCCCTGAGCGCGCCGCGCACACTCGCGCCGGATTCCATGTCTAAGTCCGGAAAGAAGCTGAAGATCGAAGGCATCACCGGCGATAAGCGCGTCTTCCAGGATGCGACCCGCACCGTGGAAGTGCACCTGGTGAAGGGCCTGCCTCACGTGGACGGGAACCTGATCGTGTATCTGCCGAAGGAGCGGATCCTCGCCTATGCCGACATGTTCAACCTGCCGACGGCAGCGCAGCCCGTGCCGAATCCACCGGTCGTCGGGACGATGGTGTTCCTCGACAACATCGAGCGGCTCAAGCTCGACCCGGAGCGGATCTTGTCGGTGCACTCGTTGAATCCCGATCGACTGACATCAGTCGCAGATATCAAGGCCTCGCTCGGGAGGAAATAATGATGATTCGCACAGCGGCCCTTGCACTCGTCGTAGGCATCGGCGGTGGCATCGTCGCGACGGCACAGGAGACAGCGCCGGCGTTGAAGGGTTCGCTCCAGCGCGTCAAGGTCCCTGGCAAGTCGCTCGAAGGCAACTTGATGGGCGAGTCCGCGTCGCCCGAAGTGTCGATCTATTTGCCGCTTAGCTACGCACAGGATCGAAGCAGGCGTTATCCTGTGGTGTATCTGCTGCACGGCTACACCGGAACCGACTTGGGCTATTTCGGTGAGACCGGTCGGCAACTGCATCGCATCGCCGAGCGTGTGTATGGGTCCGGCGCGGCGCGCGAGATGATTCTCGTGATGCCGAATGCGATGAACGCCTACGGTGGGAGCATGTATTCGAACTCCGTTACCGCAGGGAACTGGGAGGGCTACATCGCAGACGATCTCGTCGCCTACATGGACCGCAACTACCGCACGCTCGCCACACGGGACAGCCGCGGTCTCGCTGGTCACTCGATGGGCGGCTACGGGACGTTGCGGATCGGCATGAAGCGACCGGATGTCTTCGCGGCGATATACGCGCTCAGCTCATGCTGTCTAAATGAAGGCACCGTTCGGCCGCCGCGCGGTGGTGGGCCGTCACCGGCGGAATCGATTCGCACCACTGAAGAAGCACGAGGCAACCGAGGCGCGCAGGGCACACTGGCCCGCGCCGCAGCGTGGGCCCCGAATCCCGCCAATCCGCCGCTGTATCTCGATCTGCCGACCAGGAACGGCGAAGTACAGCCCGCGGTCGCGGTGAAATGGGCGGCCAACTCGCCGGTGGCGATGCTCGATCAAAACGTACCCAACCTGAAGAAAATGAAGGCCATCGCGCTCGACATCGGCCTTCAGGACAATCTGATCACCAGTAACCAGGTCCTCGTCGAGGCACTGAAGCGATTCGGCATCGCGCACACGTTCGAAACCTACGAGGGCGACCACGGCAACCGCATTCCACAGCGGCTGGAAGAAAAGGTCCTGCCGTTCTTCTCGAACAACTTGTCGTTCGAACAGCGGCGCGAGAGCTCGCGCCGGTAGGTATCCGCCTTCGCCAAAGGCTTCGGCGGGACAGGCCCGAACACTTAAAGGAGAGCAGATGGCTAAGAAAGCGAAGAAGGCTGCGAAGAAGACCGCGAAGAAGAAGAGCGCGAGAAAGCCGAACGCTGCGTTCATGAAGGCGATGACCCCGAGCCCGGCGCTCGCCGAGGTTGTCGGCTCGAAGGCGATTCCGCGCACCGAGGTCACGAAGAAGCTTTGGGCCTATATCAAGAAGAACAAGCTGCAGGACGCCAAGAACAGGCGGATGATCAAGGCCGACGCCCCGTTGAAGACGGTCTTCGGCGGCAAGGCGCAGGTCAACATGTTCGAAATGACCAAACTGGTCAACAAGCACCTGAAGTAGTACGTAGTGTCCGGCTTAAGCCGGACGTGAGGTAGTGTCCGGCTTTCGCCGGACCCGTTAGCAGTGTGTGATGGGGTCAGATCGCGATCTGACCCTTCATCACGTCTGCTCACCCTTCTGTAGAATCCAAAGCCGTGAACCCGACCGTATCTCTCACCAGCCTGTCGCACGGCGGAGGGTGCGGCTGCAAGCTCGCGCCTGCCGTACTCGAACAAATCATCGCGAAATCAGGAAGCCGCGGGCTGCTTCCACCCGATCTCCTCGTTGGCATCGAGACCAGCGACGATGCGGCCGTCTATCGCATCAGCGAAGACCAGGCAATCGTTGCGACCACGGACTTCTTCATGCCGATCGTGGACGATCCGTTTGATTTCGGCGCCATCGCGGCGACCAACGCCATCTCCGACGTCTACGCCATGGGCGGGCGGCCGCTGTTCGCGCTGGCGCTGGTGGCGATGCCAATCGACAAGCTGCCGGTCGATACGATTCGGCGCATTCTCGAAGGCGGAGAGTCCGTCTGCTCGCGAGCCG
Source organism: Vicinamibacterales bacterium (assembly GCA_036742665.1). GTDB lineage: Bacteria > Acidobacteriota > Vicinamibacteria > Vicinamibacterales > UBA2999 > Gp6-AA40. The sequence goes on from DAINQP010000011.1 coordinate 6,504, forward strand.
GCATTCCAGTCGCCGGCGGTCACAGCGTGGATTCGGTCGAAGCGATCTACGGTCTCGTAGCGATTGGCCTGGTCAACCCGCGGCATGTCAAGCGCAACGCGGACGCGAAGCCGGGAGACAGGATCATTCTGGGCAAGGCTCTCGGCGTTGGTCTCTATGGCGCTGCCGCCAAGAAGCAGCAGATCACGGAGGCGCAATACCGGGAGCTGATCGCCAGCACGACTCAGCTCAATACACCAGGCATGACTCTGGCCCAGATGCCAGGTGTGCATGCGCTCACCGACGTGACCGGATTCGGGCTCCTCGGTCATCTGTTGGAGATGTGCCGCGGATCCGATGTGCGCGCGCATGTGCAGTGGAGCTCGATCCCGCTGCTCACTGACGCGCGATCGTTGGCGTCGACGGCACTGGTCACCGGCGGCTCGGCCCGCAACTGGAAAGGCTATGGCAACCTCGTCGATCTGACGGGGCACGGTGCCGTGGAGCAGGCGATTCTGACCGATCCGCAGACGAGCGGAGGGCTGCTCGTCGCGTGCGCGCCCGAGTCCGTGAACGACGTGCTCGACTGCTTCCGGCGCGAGGGCTTTCAGCACGCGGCGGTCATCGGCGAGATCGAAGCTGGCTCACCCGGCGTGTCGGTCGTCTAGTGCTGATCGCTGATCCACGCACCTCAGCGTTCGCCGCCGATCAAGGAGAGTCGGGGCAGCGACGCGTTCTGCATTGCAGTCCTGGTTGCGGTGCCATTGCTGCGTCACGACTCCCATTACGGTGGCCGGACACGCGCTGCGACGCCGTCGTCGACCGCTGGGCGCTCGGGTCGCGCCGGCTGACGGGATGAGCGCTCAACCTCGCTGACCCCCACTGGCTTCTCGCGCGGTCAGGCGAGCCCTGTCGGCCTGACCTCCATAGGGATTCGCGCCGCAGCAATGGCACCGCCACCCAAGATACTGAGGGCTGCCGCGACTCGCTGCGGGACTGTAGGTCCGGAGCAAAATCGTGTGGAGTGTATTGGCATACCTCGTTGATCGGCGGCGACGCTGAGGTGCGTGGATCAAGTCGGTTGTGCGGAGCGACCTACGGTCCCGCACCGCCAGGCACGGTAGGATGAACGACGGAGAGTGATACGTGCCTGGTGGTCGTCGCGGTCTTCAAAATCGTCGCCCCGTCACCTTGTGCCGGGGGGTGGGTTCGATTCCCACCCTCTCCGCCAGACTTCGGTCTATGCCGGCGTACGGCCGGCCACACCAGCGGACCATCCCCTGACGAGCCCATCCCGATTTCTCCCATCCCGGTGCTAATTCCGGTAATCTTGGCGTCCGCGAACCGGGAGGGACCAGTTGCAGACCACACAGCCGACGCCCGTTGCCCCGTCGTCGCTCCTGACCAAGGCGTGGTACGCCAACTATGTGCTCATTGCGCTGACAGTGTGCTACGTCCTCAACACCATGGACCGCTCGCAGATCCTCGCGGCATCGGTCCAGGCGATCAAGAAGGAATTCGGCGCCAGCGACTTCCAGATGGGCGTGCTGACCGGCATCCCGTTCGCGCTGTTCTATTCGTTCATGGGGATTCCGATCGCCGCGTGGGCCGATCGCTCGAGCCGGCGCAACGTGCTCGCGATGGCCGTGGCGAGCTGGAGCGCGATGACTGCGATCTTTGGCATGTCGGTCAACTACGCGATGCTGTTCGCGGCTCGCATCGGCACCGCCGTCGGCGAAGCCGGCGGCAGCCCGCCTTCGCATTCGCTCATCTCCGACTACTTCCCGAAGCTCCGACGCGGCACCGCCTTTTCAATCTACGCGCTGGGCGTGCCGATCGGCACGTCGCTTGGCGCCGCACTCGGCGGCTGGGGCAATCAGAATCTGGGGTGGCGCTATACGTTCATCCTCGCCGGCGTACCGGGGCTCATCATTGCCTTGATGCTGTGGGTGACGGTGAAAGAGCCGCCGCGGGGAATGTCGGACGGCGTCTCGCGTACCGCCGATCGCGCGCCCGTGCCAGGCATGTTCGAGGTGCTGCGCACGCTGTGGCAACGCCGTTCGTTTCGACATCTGACGCTCGCGGCCGCGCTCCACTCGGTCGTCTGGTATGCGAGCGGCGCGTTCAACAACGCGTTTCTGCAGCGCTCGCATCAGATGTCGGTCGCCGAGGCGGGCTACTGGATCGCCGTGCTCTCGGCCATCGCCGGATTCGGCACGTTCCTCGGAGGCTTCGCGTCGGACCGACTGAGCGTCCGATTCAAGGATCGGCGCTGGTATATGTGGGTGCCGGGCATCGCCACGCTGCTGTGCGTGCCGTTCCAGTTTCTCGCCTATCTATCCCCTGATCGCGCGGTGGTGCTGCCCTCGTTCGTGGGCCTGATGTTCATGGCGGCGGTGTTCTTCGGGCCGTCATTCGCCATGACGCAGGCGCTCGCCACGCTCCGCATGCGCTCGGTGGCGACGTCGCTGCTGCTGTTCATCCAGACGCTCATCGGTAATGGTCTCGGGCCGTCGGTGACCGGATTGATTAGCGATCTCCTGAACGCGTCGTTCCAGCAAAACTCGCTTCGGTATGCTCTCGTCCTCATCGGCGTCGTCAACATCTGGGCCGCATTGCATTACGTGCTCGGCAGTCGCACGTTACGGCAGGACCTGGAGGCGACCGAGAGACTCGCCACGGCGTAGGATTGAGATCGGATGGTTAACGGCGAGCACGATCTCGTGATTGTTGGCGGTGGTGTGGCCGGCTTGACCGCAGGTCTGACGTCGGCACGAGCCGGACGGAAGACACGGGTCTTGACCGGCGAATCACTGGGCGGCCACCTGGTGAGCATTGAACGGATCGATGGCTATCCGGGTTTCTCCGATGGGATCCCGGGCTATGACCTGTGCCCGATCATTCAGGAACAGGCCGTTGGAGCTGGCGCGGAGTTCGTCGCCAGCCAGGCGACCGCGATTCAGGCCGACGATGGACGCTGGCGTGTGACGACCGGCGAGGGCGATGTCTGGACCCGAGCGCTGGTCATTGCGACGGGCACGACGTTGAAGACACTCGGCATCCCTGGAGAGGAGCAGTTGCGCGGCAAAGGCGTAAGCCATTGTGCGAGCTGTGACGCCCCGCTTCTCCGCGGCCGCATCGTCGGAGTCGTTGGCGGCGGAGACTCGGCGTTGCAAGAAGCACTGACGCTGGCGCAACATGCCGCGCGCGTGATCATCCTGCACCGCGGTACCGCGTTTTCAGCTCAGGCGCCGTACGTTCACCAGGTGCAGCAGAATCCGAAGATCGAAGTACGCTTTGGTACGATCGTCGAGGAAGCGATCGGCAACAGCGGATTGAAGAGCGTGCGCACGCGAACAGTCGCCGACGCGACGACGGACGAGATCGAACTGTCCGGTCTGTTCGTGTATGTCGGGCTAGCTCCTGAGACGAGGTTGCTCGGTGGTGTGCTCGCGCTCGACGCATTCGGACGAATTCCCGTCAACGGTGAGATGCGGAGCACTCTGCCAGGCCTTTTCGCTGTGGGAACGGTCCGCTCCGGGTCCGCAGGGCGGGCGGCGTCTGCCGCAGGCGACGGAGCGACCGCTGCGCTGAGCGCTGATCGGTACCTCAGAGACCCCGGATTATGGCTATGACTCCACCGATGTTGGTGCATGACCCTCGCGGGTATCCTCCGAAGGTCGTCGGCAAACGTCTGTCGCCGCGGCTCTCCTCGCTAGACGGGAAGACGGTCTATCTGGTGGACTGTCTGTTCGATAATTCAGCGGTGTTCATGGACCAGTTGCAACAGTGGTTCGGTGAGCATCTGCCCGCCGTCAACGCGCGCATCATCAAACCGAAGGAAACCTGGGCCGACGACCCCGACATGCGCGCCGCCATCGCCGCCGACGGTGATGCCGCGATTCTCGGCATCGGCCTTTGAAGCACGTGCAGCCCGACGGTCGTCGGGCTCGCGGCGGCGCTCGAAGAGGGCGGTGTTCCCTCGGTCGCAGTACACACGCAGCGATTCGCGCGGCTGTGCAACGCCACGGCTCTGTCGATGGGAATGCCGCGCCTGCGTCAGGCGTACACGCCACACCCGGTCGTTGATCGGTCAGCCGCCGATCTGCGCGCGTACATCGAGGGCAATGATGCGATCTCTGGGCGTCCCTTCATGCAGGAGGTGCTCGACGGCCTGACCGTCCCGCTCGAGGATGCGGATCTCCACGGTCTCTCCTTCGAGCGGACGACGCCGCGGCTCGTGGAGCCTGATGCGGAGGACAACCTCCAGCGGCTGTTCGAAGAGAATCGCTGGACCGACATGCTGCCGGTCGTGTTGCCGACCGAGGCGCGCGTCGAAACAATGCTCAAGGGCACGAGCCATCCGCCGGACAAGATCGTCGGACGGCTCCGGCCAACGGTGTTCCGCGAGGCCTGGGAATTCACCGTGGAGAAAGTGGCCGTCAATGCCGTGATGGCGGGTGCGCGGCCCGAGTACTTCCCGGTCATCCTCGCCCTGGCGGCCAGCGGAGTCACGGCGCGATCGAGCAGCACGACGTCATTCGCCACGATTCCGGTCATCAACGGCCCGATCCGGAACGAGATCGCGATGAACTCCGGGATTGGCGTGATGGGTCCCTACAACCATGCGAACGCCACGATCGGCCGGGCCTACGGTCTGCTGTCGCAGAATCTTCAGGGCGGGTCGGTTCCCAACGAGAGCTACATGGGCTCGCAGGGCAACTGGTACGCGTACACGGCTGTCATCCCCGAGGCAGAGGAGCGGAGCCCCTGGCAGCCGCTGCACGTGCAGAAGGGTTTCAAGCCGACCGACAGCGTCGCCAGCGTCTTCCTCGGCGGCTGGTATACGCATGCCGGCTACGGCCCGCGCGCCACGTGGCAAGAGAAGATGCGCCACGCACTCGCCGCGGTTGAACAATACAGCCCGCCGCTATTTGTAATGGATCCGATCGTCGCTCGCGGCTTCGTCGATCTCGGCTTCGACACGAAGGAGAAGCTGATTGCCTGGTGTGCGGACAACGCGTTACTGACCGCGCGCGAATACTGGGACAATCAATCGATTCAGCTCCTGCGTCCCAAGGCTGTTGCTGGCGTCGAGCCATACGCGTCGCGGCTCAAGGCGCAGCCAGACGAGGTGATCACGATCTACGAGCCATCGGATATCAATATCGTCGTCGCCGGAGGCGAGACGCAGGGCGCGTGGAAGATGATCAGCGGCGCGCTAAGGGCGACGGTGTCCATTGACGCATGGCGCTGACATCTGGACTGCTTTGACCTCGTTGATAGAGGGCAGGTCGCTCCGCAAACCGACTTGATCCCGCACCTCAGCGTTCACCGCTCCTTAGCATGCGCACGTTCCTGGGAGGCCGCGTTGCGTTGGCGTTGCTGCGTGGCGAATCCCTATGGAGATCAGGCCGACACGGCTCGCCTGACCGCGCGAGAAGCCAGTGGGGATCAGCGAGGTTGAGCGCTCATCCCGTCAACCGGGTCGACCCGAGCGTCCAGCGCCCGACGACGGCGTCGCAGCGCGTGTCCGGCCACCGTAATGGGATTGGTGACGCGGCAATGCCAAGGCAACCCGGATTGTCGCAGCATGGATGTGTGGCGATACGTGCGAACGCCAGGAAACGATGCCGGAGCGTAGGTTCGTTGGTTTTGCTGCGGCGGTGGCCGGAAGATGATCAGCGGACGTGAAAGGCTTACCATTGCCAATTCAGCTCAGGGGTGCAATGAGTCAGCAAATTACGGTCCACGATCCTCGGGGATATCCGCCAAAGGTTGTCGGCAAGCGTCTGGCGCCGCGGCTCTCAACGCTCGACGGCAAGACGGTCTACCTGGTGGATTGCCTGTTCGACAACACCGACGTCTTTATGGAGCAGCTCCGGCAATGGTTCGCCGAACGGTTGCCGGCCGTAAATGTTCGCATTGCCCGGCCGAAGGAGACCTGGTCCGACGATGCGCAGATGCGCGCGGCGATCGCGGCCGACGGCGACGCCGCAATCTTAGGCGTCGGTCTTTGAAGCACCTGTAGCCCGACGGTCGTCGGGCTCGCCGCGGCACTGGAGCAGGACGGCGTCCCATCGGTCGCCGTCCACACCCACGTCTTCAAGAGGCTCTGCAACGCGACCGCGCTCGCCATGGGCATGCCTGGCCTCCGTCAGGCGTACGTGCCGCAGCCGGTCGTGGACCGCTCGGCCGCGGATCTACGCGCCTACATCGAGGGTCAGGATCCGATATCGCGACGACCGTTCATGCAGGAAGTGCTCGACGGTCTCCTGTCTCCGCTCGAGGATGCCGATCTTCAGGGTCTGTCATTCGAGCGGACGACGCCGCGGCTGATAGAGCCCGACTCTGACGACAACCTCCAGCGGTTGTTCCAGGAGAACTCCTGGACGGACATGCTGCCGATCGTGCTGCCCACCGAGGCGCGCGTCGAGGCGATGCTCAAAGGAACCAGCCATCCGCCCGACAAGGTCGTCGGCCGGCTTCGTCCGACTGCCTTCCGCGAATACTGGGAATTCACGGTGGAGAAAGTGGCGGTCAACGCAGCGATGGCCGGTGCGCGGCCCGAGTACTTTCCGGTGATCCTCGCGCTCGCGTCGAGCGGCATCTCTGCGAGATCCAGCAGCACCAACTCGTTCGCCACGATCACGGTCGTCAACGGCCCGATACGCAACGAGATCGCGATGAACTCCGGCATCGGCGTGATGGGGCCCTATAACCATGCGAACGCCACGATCGGTCGCGCGTACGGGCTGCTGTCGCAGAACCTTCAGGGCGGATCTGTTCCCGACGACACCTACATGGGCTCGTTGGGTAACTGGTATGCATATACCGCAGTGCTCCCCGAAGCCGAGGAGCGCAGTCCCTGGCAGCCCCTGCACGTGCAGAAGGGTTACAAGGCAACTGACAGCGTTGCCAGCATCTTCTTCGGAGGCTGGTACACACACGCCGGCTACGGTCCGCGGGCCACGTGGCAGGAGAAGATGCGCCGTTCGCTCGCTGCAGTCGAGCAGTACAGTCAGCCGCTGTTCGTGATGGATCCCATCGTGGCGCGCGGCTTCGTCGATCTCGGCTTCGACACGAAAGAGAAGCTGATCGGCTGGTGTGCGGATAACGCGCTCATGACCGCGCGTGAGTACTGGGACAATCAATGGATCCAGTACCTCATGCGACCTCGCGCGGTGGCAGGGGTCGAGCCCTACGCGTCGCGCTTCAAGGCAAAGCCAGACGAGGTGATCACCATCTTCGAGCCATCGGAGATCAACATCGTCGTCGCCGGCGGCGAAACGCAGGGCGCATGGAAGATGCTGAGCGGCTCGCTTCGGGCGACGGTCTCGATTGACGCATGGCGATAGCTGACATAATGAAGACTCCCAGACATGAAGGCTGGACGTCTTCGAGCGATCCCCTCAGTTGACACGATCCTGCAGGCGCTCGGCGACACGGGCTTTCCAGCTCCGGTCGTCGTGCATGCCGTGCGCCGGCATCTGAGCGCGCTTCGAACACAGAAACAGGCAATCCCTCCCGCCGACGTCGTCGTTGCGGATGTTCGCGAGCGCCTGCGGCGCCTGCACGCGTCGCGTATCACGCCGGTGATCAACGCGACCGGGATTCTGGTCCACACGAATCTCGGGCGGGCGCCGCTCGCGGCCGATAGCCTTCGCGCGCTCATCGCAATCGGAGCGAACTACAGCACGCTCGAGTACAGCATCGCCGACGGGGCTCGTGCCAGCCGAGCGGGATATCTCGAGCACGCGCTCGCGATTCTGTGCAGCGCCGAGGCGGCGACCGTGGTCAATAACAACGCTGCGGCGCTGGTTCTGATCCTCGACTACTTCTGTCAGGCAGAGGAGTCGGAAGTCGTCATTTCTCGCGGTGAGCTGCTCCAGATCGGCGGTGGCTTCCGCATTCCCGAACTGCTCGAAGCGCGTGGCGCGCGACTCCGCGAAGTGGGGACGACCAATCAGACGAGCGTGAGCGATTATGCGCGTGCGATCACGCGGAAGACCGCGTTGATCCTGAAGGTCCATCGCAGCAACTTCTTTATGGAGGGCTTCGTCGATTCGCCGTCAACCGAGGACTTGGCCGCACTGGCGCGGAAGAAGCGAGTGCCGTTCGTCGAGGATCTCGGCAGCGGTGCCATGGTGCAGACGCAGGCGGTCGAGGGTGTCGAGCACGAGCCGACGCCTGCCGAAGTCGTGAAGCGAGGTGTCGATCTCGTGTGCTTCAGCGGTGACAAACTGTTTGGCGGACCGCAGGCCGGCCTTATCGTCGGCCGCAAGCGGCTGATCGACGTGCTCAAGCGCGCGCCGCTTTTTCGCGCGCTGCGCTGCGACAAATTGATTCTGTCGGCGCTGGAGTCGACCGTAGACGCGTACCTGCGGGGCGATACGCGCATCCCGGTGCTCGAGATGATGCAGGTCGGAAGCGATGAACTGCGCAGCCGCGCCGAACACATCGTCGCGGCGCTGAGGGGACGATCGCTCGAGCTTCGAATTGGTGCCGGACGTGCGCAGATTGGCGGCGGAACGTTGCCGCGGTCGGCGGTCCCGTCGGTGACCATCGACGTGAGTCATCCGACGCTCGGCGCACAGGCGCTTGCCACCAGACTACGCCAGCAGCCGGAGCCGGTGATCGCGTATGTTGGTCGCGGCACCGTCAAGCTCGATCTCCGGACCATATTCCCGCACCAGGATCCCAGCGTGATCCGCGCTCTCATGGCGGTCGCGGGCTGATCGTCACGCGATGTCGGAGACGACGCACTACATCGTCGCTACCGCCGGGCACGTCGACCACGGGAAGTCGGCACTGATCAAGGCGCTCACCGGAATCGACCCCGATCGCTTGCCGGAAGAGAAGGCGCGAGGCATCACGATCGATCTCGGCTTTGCCCATCTCGAACTGCCGTCCCCGGTGTCCACCTCTCCAATCCACGTCGGCATCGTCGATGTGCCGGGCCACGAGGATTTCGTCAAGAACATGGTCGCCGGCGTCGGCGCGATCGACCTCGCGCTGCTGATCGTCGCCGCCGACGATGGCTGGATGCCGCAGACAGAGGAGCATCTGCAGATCTTGAGCTACTTCGGTGTACGACGGGCCGTGGTGTCGCTGACCAAGGCGGACCTGGTCGCGGATGAAGAGACTGCCGTCGCCACCCTTCGCGAGCGATTGCAGGGCAGTGTGTTCGCCGACGCGCCCATCGTGCCGACGTCAGTTGTCGCTGGAACGGGTCTCGACGTGTTGAAGGCAACCGTGGCGCGCGCATTGTCGGAGACGCCGCCTCCGCGCGACATCGGCAAGCCGCGACTGGCCATCGATCGGGTCTTCACGCTACAGGGAGCCGGAACGGTCGTCACGGGAACGCTCTCCGGTGGCACGCTGCAGCGTGGTCAGACTGTTGTGGTTCAACCGGGCGGGCACACCGCACGCATCCGACGGATCCAGTCGCATGGCCGCGATGTCGAAGTGAGCCGCCCTGGCACTCGAACCGCACTCAATCTGACCGACGTGAGTACGGCCCATGGAGTCCACCGCGGCGATGTTGTCACAGCGTCAGACGCGGGCGCGGCGACTGATTGTGTTGATGTGGTGCTCGAGATCTCGGCGAGAGCCAGCAAGCCGCTGAAGGACGCGGTGCGCGTGCGAGCCCACTATGGGAGCGGGAACGTTCCGGCGCACGTTGCGCTGGGCAGAGGCAAGGAACTGACCGTTGGAGAGCGCGTCCTTGCGCAACTCCGACTCGAGGCCCCAGTGTACCTATGTGCGGGTGACCATCTCACCATCCGCGATTGGTCCGAGCAGCAGACGTTGGCTGGGGCAATCGTGCTCGATCCCGATGCCACGCGTCGCGCGTTCCGCGCCGCCGAACGGCAGCAATGGCTGCACCGTGTCGCCGATTCGTTGGACACGCCAGCCTCGTTCGTCGCCGCGTACGTCGCACGCGACGTGGCCATTCGCCGCTCGCGTGCTTTCGTGAAAACCCCGTTCAGTAACCACGATATCGACGCGGCTATCGAGCGACTGGTTCGCGGAGGAGCCGTTGTCGCCATAAGCGACATGGTCGTGAATGCGGCAATGTGGGCCGCTGCGCTCCGGCGAGCCGCGGAGCTCGTGGATAACGTGCATCGCGCGCATCCTGAGCGTCTCGGATTCTCGTTGACCGATCTTCGCAACACAATCACCAGGGAGTTTCCGTTCGAGGATCTGATTGACGCGTTGATCGCAGCCCTGAGTGAACAGGGGTTTGCGCGTTCGGGATCGGTCATCCAGCGCGCGTCGCATCGCGCACAATTGCCCGAGCCACTGCGGGCGGTAGGCGAGGATCTGCGGCGCAGCCTCACGGCTCGTCCGCTCGAGCCGCCATCGCGCAAGGAGCTGACGCCGGACGCCGCTTCGCAGCGTGCACTCAAGTTCTTGATCGACAGCGGCGAGGTCGTCGAGATCAGCGCCGAGCTCGTGATGAGCGCGGCGGCCGTGGCTCAGGCGACGGCGCAGGTCAAAGCATTCGTTACGAAGAACGGTCCGGCGACGGTGAGCGACTTGCGGCAGTCGCTCGGCACCAGCCGCAGAGTTGTCGTGCCGTTTCTCGAATATCTTGACCGCACGTTTGTCACCGTTCGCCAGGGCGACAAGAGGGGTCTACGATGATGGCGTGTCCGCCTTTAGGCGGACCTCGCGTTTTGGGCGGACGATTCGCGAATCAAGACCTCACCTCGGCCGACTGTCACGCGGTCGCCGTTGTAGACGGTATAGTCCGCGTCCCAGCATTCATCTGGTACCGAAAAGCCGAACGATTGCAGGTGGCTCAGCATCAGCCGCACGACCGGTGGCTTGCAGACGCAATTCTTGCGGAACGTCACGAGCAGGGCCGGAGGGTTGCTCCCCAGTAGTCCCACCGTTCCCCGCCGCATGCCGGCGGCTGGCCGGTTCCCAGGCTGACCGAAGACGAGTACGGTGCCGGCAATCATGTTGGCGCCAACGAAGTCGCCGCAGTTTCCGCCGACGGCAACGAGGCCGCGACGCAGGGTGAGGCCGACCTCATTGCCCACGGACCCGTCGACGAGAATCGTTCCGCCGGTCATGCCGAGGCGGCTGCCTCGATAGGCGCTGCCCACCAGGTGGCCGGCGTTGCCGTGGACGTGGATCAGGCCGCCGTGCATCTCGCCGCCGACCCAGTCGCTGGTGTTGCCGTGGACGTGAATCGTGCCGCCGGTCATTTCGCTGCCGACATGACGGCCGGCGTCGCCGCGGATGTGGATTTCCCCGTCCGACATCTGCGCGCCGATCCAGTGGACGCCGGCCAGATTGCCTTCGAATTCGAGCCGGCCGTCCGAGGGATCGCCGGTGATATCGAAGAATTCGGCGAGCGGCACCTTGCGGTTGCCCTCAAAGATCTCTGTGCGTTGGATGTCGGCCAGCGGCATCGAGCGAATCGCCGACGGCGTGAGACCCTCGACTTCGACGGGGATCTGCGTCTGGCCCTTGTAGCGGAGCGTCAGCACGGAATCTCCTCCGCCTCGTGCAGATAGTCGAGCGGGACCGGATAATTGCGGAACCGGATCGAATAGTACTTCTCGAACCACGCGGCGATGTCGGTCTCGATGCTCGTGTCATACTCGGGCGACACGTAGAGCAGCTTTCCCGTGAGTGGCTCCCGAATCTCACCCTGATCGACGATGAGCACGCCGCTCTTGATGACGGCGCGCGGCAGCTCGAACATCTTCGTCTTGTCGTCGTGTGGCGTGTAGATCGTGATGTCGGCGTCGGCGCCGGGGGCGAGGTGTCCCTTGTTCGCCAGGCCGAGAATCTTCGCCGGGCCGCTGCGGGTGATGATGCAGATCTCGTAGAGGCTGTACTCGCGCGCCAATCCGCCGAGCTGCGACCGTTCACGCACCGCGGGATGCACCTGCTTGAGCATGTCCTCGCGATGGGTGCGATCCATCAGCAGCTGGATGATCTGCGGATAGGCGAGGAACGAGCCGCCATTGGGGTGGTCGGTGCTCATCACCACGCGCCATGGGTCGGTGGCGAGCAAATACCACTCGAGTCCGATTGCCCACTGCAGCGAATGCACCAGGCTGGTGTTCTTGTATTCGATCGGCGCGATGCCGCAGCCTGACTCCATCTCGGTGTCTGACGAGAACCACTTGCTCTTGAACGCGTTGCTCAAGTAGTAGCCGAGCGGTCCGTCGGCGGTCATGGTCGTCGTTTCGCCGAACAGTACCTGGCCGACGTCCACGGTCAGATTCGGGTGGCTGTTGACGTACTCGACGAGCGGGGCAGCCTTGCTGTTGAATGTCGTCTCGTCGGCGTCGCCGCCGCCGTAGCTGTGGAATTGGATGTGCGACAGGTGCCCGCGCGAGTCGCCGAACGTCTTCATCGTCTCGAGCGTCGTGTGCCAGTTGCCGGGCATGCCGAGGTTGTTGCAGTGCAGGTGCACGGAATGTGGCAGCCGCAGTTCGTCCACGGCACGCGCGACGTACTCGATGATCTGACGTGGTGTGACGCCGAAATTGGCCACTGTCTCGTCGAGCCCGTGGACGTTCCCGCTCGGCAGCTGTTTCCACACCTCGACGCCGCCAGGGTTGACGATCTTCGGTGTGAAGCCCTTGGCCGCGCCGAGGAGCCAGGCGATGAACGAGCGCACGCGCTCCGGTTCATTGCGCTGGATCGATTGCATCACGTAGTGGTTGTTGCCCATGAGGACGAAGAACCCCTTGTCGAGACAGGGAGTGTCCTCGAATTCCTCGTGGACGTGCCGCGCAGCGAGAGGCGGGATCGCGGCATCGAACGCGGTGGTGTAGCCGAGCCCGGCGTATTTGTATCCAGTCGCAAAGGTGCTGGGCACGCTGCCGACGGTGCCGCTGCGCGTGCTTCGCGTGCGCACGATCTTCTCGGCCTTGCGTTTGTCCTCGGGCCGCATCTTGCGGGCCGCGTTCACCTTGGGGCCGGCGATGTGGCAGTGCATGTCGATACCGCCAGGCATCACTACGAGACCAGATGCGTCGAGCGTCCGATCGGGGCGAACACCGGGATCCGACGGCGCATCGACGATCTTCCCGTCACGGATCCACAGGTCGCGGCGGTCGCCGTCCACGCCGTGGAGCGGATCGTAGACAGTCCCGCCCGCTATTTTGAAATACCCGCTGCTCATGAATGAAGGTGCTGGTGCCTATCTCCCGAGCTCCGCCACTCGACGCTGGATGGCGGACAGCACGTCGAAGTCACTCGGATGTGACGAGGGAAACGCCGGCCGCAGATAGATCGGCACGTCGTCCATGCGGTAGACGGTGCCGGGCGTGTTGATCCCGTAGGTGGCCGTCGTGAATGCCACCGTCGCTGAACGCGTCGTCGGTGTGTCCTTGGGATCGAGCGCGATGTAGGGAATGGACTTCAACCACTCGCGCGCGGGCTGGCTGAAGTTTGCCATCGGATCGCAGGCGATCAGCAGGGCGGCGTCGGCTTCGCGACGGGCCAATGTGTCCGACGTGGTGTATTCGCCGGGATTGAACCGTGGATAACCGCGCGACATGTTCACGCCGAACGGATAGCCCGTCTGCCAGGTCACGACGTTGTCGGCGCCGGTGACATTGCCATGCCCACGCATCGGCTTGGCGACGAAGCGGGTGAACGCGTTCATGTCGCGAACCAGGCAGAGCAGCGCTTCGCTGTTCAAATGCTTCCCGCGGGTCATCGTGAGACCCATGCCGAACAGGATGACGCCGAACTTGGCGGCCTTCATCCGGTCCATCAGGTCCTTCCACCGAGCCAGTTCGATGCCGGTGTCGTTCTTCACCTGCTCCGGATCGATGTCGACGCCCTTCGCGAGTGCACGCAGCGTCCACAGCGCTTCGAAGTCGCTGCGCGGCTTGATCTGGAAGAACAGATCCATCGCCTTGGCAGTCTTGGTTTTGCGCACGTCCACGCCCACGGCGGTGCGATCCTTGCGACCGTTGGGCACGAACATGCCCTTCGGCATCAGACTGTACTTCGTGAAGTGGCGCGGATGGCTCTCCGCCGGATTCCCGCCCCAGAAGATGATCAGGTCGCCGCGATTGGCGATTTCGCCGAGGGTACACGTGACTTCGCCGACCCCCTGAAACGCCATGCCGGACGGTCCATGGCACACACTCGTCGTCGTATCAACTGTGCCGCCGATCGCGTCGCCGATGCCGACCGCGACACGCTGCGCCTCCGAGGTGGTGTCACTGAGTCCGTAGATGATCGGGTACTTCGCGTCGGTCAGAATGCGGGCCGCTCGCTCGACGCCGTCCTCGACCGTGGCCGGACGCCCTTCGACCAGACAGCTCGGACGATCGTCAGCGTGGTGGTTGTAAAACCAGGCCTTGCCAAGCACGCACGCGCGCTTGGCGTCCACGATGTGGTTATCCTTGACCGTGATGTCGATGTCATCGCACACGCAGCCGCAGAACGTGCACGTCGAGTCTTCGATCAGAGTGGTGCCAGCCTCGGCCGCGCCGGCGTAGTGTCCGGCTTTAGCCGGACCAGCAGGTGTGCTCATCGGGCTTAACCCAACTTCTCCATCGTGACGTCGAATCCCTTGCTCGTCGGCATGCCCGACCCGTGCGTCTCTCCGTCCATTAATTGGCTCGACAGATCGCCGTAGGCGATGAAGAGCAGGCCGGGCGGAAGCTCGTCGCCGGTGGCAGCGGTGATGGCGACGTCGATCTGCCGGCCGGTGTCGGTCGTTACCCGTACGCGATCGCCGTTGGCCAGGCCCATCCGCTTCATATCCGCGGGCGCCACCTGCAACGTGGTGATCTCGTGCTGATACGCCTCGTCGAACTTTCCCTCGCTGACCCCGCACCCTTGCTTGCTGGTCCGTCCGGGAATGAGGATAAACCGCTCACTCATTGGCACTTTGCGACACGTGCCTTCGATCGTACTTGAAAATCGCGAGGCTTACCACTTCGCGAGGCGGCGCCGGCTGTACACTGAAGGGCCGCCTGAAGCGCGGCCTCTACGTCAAGGCATGAGCAGCGAGACCAGCGAGATTCCCAAACACAGAAACAGCGTGGAACGCAACGGCGTCCGGGTCCTGGACACCTTTGCCGAGGCGTTCTCCATGCGCGCTGCGCGCGTTGTGATCACCGCCCAGTCGGCGGCGTGGGCACGGACGGCGGCGCAGTCGATGACGGGTTTCGCGACTTCTGTTATCGGGTGCAAGGTCGAGGCGGGCATCGAGGCGACGCTCGAGCAAAACGGCACGCCGGATCGCCGCCCTGGGATCAGCGTGTTGCTGTTCGGCTTCGACGCCGAGGGACTGCAGCGGCAGCTGATCGATCGTGTTGGCCAGACGGTGCTCACGTGTCCGACGACCGCGTGCTTCGACGGGCTGCCGGATGCACCAGACCGCGTGATCGTTGGCGGGCAGCTGCGTCACTTCGGAGACAAGTTCCAGGCGAGCAAGGTCCTCAACGGCCAGCGTTACTGGCGGATCCCGGTGATGGAGGGCGAGTTCCTGGTACAGGAAGCCTTCGGCGTTCAGAAGGCGATCGGTGGCGGCAATCTCCTGATTCTCGCCGAAAGCCAGACGAAGGCGCTTGCCGCCGCCGAAGCCGCTGTCGAAGCGATGCGTACCGTGCGCGGCATCATTCTGCCGTTCCCCGGTGGCATCGTGCGCGCCGGCAGCAAGGTCGGCGCGAAGAAGTACAAGAACATGATCGCCTCGACCAACGATGCGTACTGCCCCACGCTACGCGGAAGGGAAGGCGTCGAGAGCCAGTTGCCGGATCGCGTGAACTCGGTGCTCGAGATTGTCGTGGATGGTCTCGATCGATCGTCGATCGAGCAGGCACTCCGCGCCGGACTCGCGGCGGCGTGCCGGCCGGGCGTTGTCGAGATTTCAGCGGGGAACTACGGCGGCAAGCTCGGGAAGCATCATTTCCATCTGCACCAGTTGCTTTCCTGATGGAGTGTCCGGCTTCAGCCGGACGAGAACCCGCGAGGCGAGATCCAGAAGCTTTCGCGCCACGTCCCGCCGGGCGCAATGCTTTGCAGCTCCTTGTAAATTCCTTTCTGCGCGAGATTCAGACCGTTCGTGATTGCCGCCATCGGCTCGAAGCAGATGAAGTTCTGTGGCTTCGGCGCCCACACGACTGCGGCACGATAGTTCGGACCGAACTGCACGTCGAGACGCTGCGCCTTTCCGCTGACCGTCATGGTCGCGCGTCCCTGCCCGTCGCGCACGAGATCCATAAATCCGTCGTCGATGAAATAGTCGCGCAGCGGCACGCCGCCGGTATAGGGTGCGCCGATCGGTTCGGTCTCGCCTGTCGGCAACTTGTCCTGCGTCAGCTTCAGGTGCGTGCGCGCGGCAACGGAGATGGTCCACTCGTCGCGCGGAGAGTCGGTGAGCTGAAAGTACGGATGGAATCCGACTGAGACCGGCATCGGTTCCGCGCTCATGTTGGTGATCGTCGTCTGCACCTCGAGGACGCCGTCACGCAACACGTGTGTCATCTCGATGGTGTGAGCGAAGGGCCACTGCTTCATCCACGACGGCTGGCGGAAGAATTCGAGCCGGCTCGTCACCGTCGCGCCGTTGCGGCCGGCGTCCACTGACACGAGACGCCATTCGGACGTCGCCGTCACGAAGCCGTGAATCGGAATCGCGCCGCGGATGTTGCCGAGGGTCATGTCCAGCGCGTAGCGCTCGCCGTTAGCGTAAAACGCCTGCTCGTCGAGGCGATTGATCCACGGCCCCATGAAGGGGATGCCGGTCTGATTGGGGTTGGCCTTGAACGACGCCATGTCCGCGTGTGGCCAACGAAGAACATCATGGCCTTTGACCGTCATGCGGTAAGCGATGTTGCCGATGCCTGGCGCGATCGACACGTGCGTGTCGGTGGTCGTGTCCGTCAGCTGGACGACGTCGCCCTCACGGCGCGCAGCGTAGCGCTGCGCGGTGGCGGGGAGGGTGCTGAGGCAGACGATGAATGCGAAGCACGCGAACTGAAGTCGCTTCATTGGCCCGGATTCTACCTGCGATCGGGTATTCTCCCGACCATGCGACGACTCTCACTCTTAATCCTCCTGCTGCTGTTCATCGTGATATCGCCACGCACGTTCGCGCAGTCACCGTCGGCTACTTGGGCAGTGCACGCGGACAGCAGCTATCAGACGGCACCGAATCTCACGTATTTAACCGCGAGCAACTACGAGTCGAAGCTGGACATCTACTACCGCCGGAGCGCGACGACGCCGCAACCGACAGTGGTGTACTTCCACGGAGGCTTTTGGGCTGCCGGCAACAAGGAAGGCGCCGTCACAAAGATCCTTCCCTGGATGGAGATGGGCTGGAACGTCGTCAACGTCGAATACCGGCTGGCGCGTGTGGCTCCGGCGCCGGCGGCAGTCGAAGACTGCCTGTGCGCCTTGCGCTATCTCGCTGCGCAGGCGAAGGCCTACATGATCGACGTCAACCGAATCGTCGTGACCGGTGAATCCGCCGGCGGACATCTGTCGCTGACCAGCGCGATGATTCCCGAAAGCGCTGGCCTGGATCGCCAGTGCGCCGGCGCGGCGGCGGTGCCGAAGCCTGCGGCGGCCATCAACTGGTTCGGCATCACCGATGTCTACGATGTGATCGAGGGACCCAATCGCGCCAATGCCGCGATGACGTGGTTCGGCAGCTTGCCGAATCGCGAAGAGATCGCCAAACGCGTATCGCCGCTGACCTACGTCCGCACCGGACTGCCCCCGATCCTCACCATCCACGGTGACGCCGATCGCGTGGTGCCGTACCAGCATGCCGTACGATTGCATGACGCGCTGACCAAAGCCGGCGTGCCGAATCAGCTGATTACCATTCCCGGCGGCGGGCACGGCAACTTCACGCCAGAGCAGCGGACGATGATTTACACCACAATCCGCGAGTTTCTGACGAAGCACAAATTGCTCTGACGAGCCAACGCCCAACTCCCAACTACCAACGACGTTGGGAGTTGACCCGTGACAGCGGCGGGCATACTCTGTGCCGAAAGGGAGCGCGATGCGATATCGATTAGGCAGTCTTCTCGTCGCCGCCGCCGTTGCCGTGACCGCGGCCGCCACGCTCGTGGCGCATCATTCGGTTCCCGGTCAGTTCGACGTGTCCAAGCCGGTGACGCTGAAGGGCGTGATCTCGAAAGTGGACTGGATTAACCCGCACATCTACATCCATCTCGATGTGAAAGAGTCGAACGGGACGACCAACACCTGGGCGCTCGCCACGTTGCCGACCGCGATGATGCGGCGAGCGGGACTGACCAAGGACACGCTGCAGGGGAAGCCCGGCGAGGAAGTGACGATCAACGCGGTCCCGGCGCGCGATGGATCCCAGCACCTCGCGTGGGTCAACAAGATCACCTACGCGGATGGACACAGCTTTTCGCCAACCGGCCAGTAGAGCGCGCCATGACAAAAAGACTCCTCATCTCGAGCATCGCAGTCCTCATGGCTCTTGCCGTCTCTGGAACGGCACTCGCGCAGGTCGCCGCGCGGGCTCCCGATCGCGGAACGGTCCAGCAGTTACAGAACCTGTCTGCGAAGCCGACGCCGAAACTGCCTGATGCCCGCATCGACGTCAACGGCACGTGGGATCACCTGGGCGGGATTGAATTCGTGCGGCCGGTGAAGCGCGCCGACGGATCGATATGCCTGATCGCCTGTGGTCCCGCGCCCGGCGGGGCGCCGCCAGCGCCGTTTCCGCCGGTGCAGACCGATTTCCCGAAATACAAACCCGAGTTCCAGGCCAAGGTCGAGGATCTGAAGAAGCGGCAGGTCGAGGTCGACACCAACCTGCGCTGCCAGGCACCGGGCGTGCCGCGGATCGGACCGCCGACGAAGATCATTCAGAACGCGCGCGAAGTCGTTTTCCTCTATGACGATGTGAACGGCGCGTTCTTCCGGATCATTCCGACCGACGGACGGCCACATCGCAAGGACGTGCCGGCCAGTTATCTCGGCGACGCAATCGGCCGCTTCGAAGGCGACACGCTGATCGTCGAGACCGTCGGCTTCAACGAAGACACGTGGCTGACCGACAACGGTGCATTCCACACCAAGGACCTCAAGGTCATTGAACGCTTTCGCCGTGTCGGCGACACTATCGAGTGGCGCGCGACGGTCAACGATCCGTCAATCCTTGCCGAGCCGTGGTCACTCAAGCCGCAGGTGATGTGGATCACCGACATCGAGATCGAAGAGCCGGCGCGCTGCGAAGATCGCGACGTCGAGCACATCATCGACGGCTCGCATCACGATAATCCCAGGTAAGGGCATCCACAGATAACAAGCTCCGCGTCTCAGCGCCTCCGCGTGTCGTTATCTGTGGAAGTCGGGTGTAAAGGCCCGCAAACTCCGTTCTCTCCTAGGGCGCCACGCAGGACCAATTGGCGGCATCTTTCATGTTGCCCGTGCCCTTGTACTTCGCGTACTGCGGATACGGACACACGGGACGCGATAACCCGGTCTGCGGATTGAACGCGGTGATCTCGGCCGGTGCGGTGCCCTTCTCTCGCCACGCTTCCAGCGCGCCGATGCTGTCGAAGGTGTTCGGCCCCGCGCCGCCGCCACAGTGACCCATGCCGGGCACCATGAACAGGCGCGTGAAGTCGCCCTGGTTCTTGCCCATCTTCTGCAGCACGCTGTCGTAGTAGCGCACCGTGTTCTCAGGCGTGATGCCAGTGTCGGCCCAGCCCGCGTAGAGCAGCAGCTTGCCGCCGTGCGCCTTGAACTTGCTCAAGTCGGGATCGACGGCATCGACAAAGCCGGTCTTCGCATTGATGATCGGCATGTCGCGGTCGAGGTCGAAGGTCTTCCAGTCGTAGTCCTTGTTCTGAAAGCCCCAGATGCGAACCGTGTCGTAGCCGCCACCTGGAAGGCCGCTGGGTGGCGCCAGCGCGGGAATCGGGTTGGTGATCTGCTGACCGGAGAAGATCAGCTCGCCCTTGCTGTTCTTGACGCCCCCGTAGAACGTCTCGACTGTCTTCATCTGAGCCGGCGTCAGGCAGCTGTTGGTGTCCGCGCCAGACGCGGTCGAGCAGGCCAGCTTCGACACGTCGAACGTGCACGCCCTGGGGTTGTTGACGAAGCCCTCCTTCATCGGGTCGCAGGCGTTCAGGATCGCCTTCGAGACCATGTCCGCCTTCGACGCCGGGATCGCCTGTTCGGGATGGCGATACAGCGCGATATTGCGTGCCACGCCGGCGGTGTGCATCTGAATGTGGCGGTTGGCGAGTGCCCCGGCGATGATGGCGTCGAAATCTTCGGGGTACCGCTGCGCGGCCATCACGCCCTGGCGGCCGCCGGTCGAGCAGCCCTTGTAGTAGGAGAACTGCGGCGGCTTGCTGTAGAACGCATCAACCAGTCGCTTCGAGGTGACGACCATCTCGTGCATCGCACGGTGTGAGAAGTCGACGATCTTCTCGGGATGGCCAAGCGCGAACATGCCGTTGGGGCCGTCGGCCTCGGTGTGTCCAGTGTCATTGCCGGCCGTCGCGTAGCCGCGGCGCAGCGCCACCTGCATGTCGTTGTAGCCCTGAATCGATCCGCCGAAGCCGCCGTTGCCGACGGCGAGGAACTTGCCGTTCCAGTCGGCGCTCGGCAGCCACAGTTCAGCATTGATGTGCGAATCGCTCGATGGCGTGAGCACCAGCTTCACGCGGCAGTGCGCGGGAATCGGCTGCGCGGCCGGACCACGGCCTGCCTGCGGCGCCGGCGCGGCTGGCGGCGCACCGCCTCGGCCCGGCTGCACGAACGGCCCTGCCGCGACCGATTCGGCGCTGACAATCGTGACGTTCGGAATCGCGATCGACTTCAGCGATTCACAGCTGGCCGCGCCGGCGTTCGAGGCCAGCAGCGCGGAATAGATGAACGCGAAGAATGCGCAGCTCAATTTCATGATGCGATCTCCTGCAGAACGATCCGAACGACACGAACGATGCGAACGTTCTATTGCCGATTGAAGCGGTGGACGCGGCCGAATGCACTGAATTCCGAGACGAACAGATCGCCGTGCGCGTTGAGCGCGACGCCGTGCGGCGACAGCACGAACCCTTCGCGCCACTGCGCCGGAGGCAGCTTGTTGGTGCCAACGCCCTGCTCCGTGTTCGCGCCGATGCGCGTGATCACGGCACCGGCTTTGTCGAGTACCGTCACGCGGCCGCCCAGCTCACCGACGATCGCGTTGTCGCCGTCGATGACGATTGCCGCCGGCAGCAGCAGGTCTTTCGCCACCATGCCCAGGAATTGCCCATCGAGTGACAGATGGACGACACGGTTGTTGGCGCGATCACAGGCGATCAGACGCGCCGGCGTGAAGCGCGTGTCGATGGCCAGCTTGTGCAGCGTGTTGAAGCTGTAGGGCGGGTTCTTGCCTCCGAACGACTCGAGGTATTTGCCGGTCTTGTCGAACCGATGAATGTAGTCGCTGGCGTAGCCGTCGGTAACGTAGATGTCGCCGTTTGGTGCGACGTCGAGCCCGGTGAGGAGTAGCGCCAGCTGATTACTGCGCGCATTCCGCACCTTGTATTGATCGGGAATCGACGCCGATCCGATCGTCATGACGATGGCGCCGTCGAGCGTCATCTTGACGATGGTCTGGCCGCGCAGCGTGGCGCCGTAGATGAACTCGCGCCCGGCGTCGGCGCCGGCGGATTCCTTGTGAATCACGAAGCCGTGGAAGTCGCTCGGCGCGCCGTTGACGTTGCGCAGGAACGTGCCGTCGGGCGCGAACACCTGCAGCCCGGCCGCGGGATCCTGCACGCTGACGTACACCTCACCAGTTGAGCTGACGGCGACGTCGCCGTGTTGATTGCCAACTTGCGTCCGCCCCTCGGGCAGCTTCAGCCAGTTCGCGGCAATGGAGTAGTCGCCGGCGGCGGATAAAGAGGTGATAAGGGCGAAGAGGGTCAGAAGAATGGACGACGCCTGCTTCATGGTGGCCAGGATTATGGCGCGAACGTCACCACTCCGCCAGCGACCCTTCGCGCTACCGCTCCATTCCCTTATCGCGAATCACGGCTGAATTGGGTGCCGCCATGAGAAACGCGACGAACTCCCGACCGACAGCGCTCTTCGCGCTCGCATTCACACCCGCGGCCATGACGATGTACGTTTGCACGGCAGCAGGGAAGACGCCGCCCAGTTCAGCACCTTTCACTGGCAGGATCTCGCTCACCGGCAGCACAGCGAATTCGGCTGCGCCATTGAGGATATTGGCGTTCACCTGATCGCCGTTGCCAGCGGGTTTGGCCTTGGCCTTGATGGCGTCCGCGATTCCCATCTTCTCGACCGTCGCCAGAAACGCGACGCCGCTGGCGCCCGTAGTCACATAGGTGATCGACCTTGCGCCAAGCAGTGTTTTGCGAAATGCCTCGCTCGTGCTGACGTCAGGCTTCGGCGCCCCCGCGCGAACCATCAGGCCGAGACCGGTGCGCGCGACCTCTGTGCGCGTGGCCGGAGCAATCTTTCCCTTGGAGATGAGCTCGTCGATGAACGCCGGCGTGAGGATGGCCACATCGAACGGCTCGCCCCCCTCGATACGCGTCTTCAGCACGCCCGCCAGATCGAACACCGTCGTCACCTTGTGCTTCGTCTTCTGCTCGAATTGTGGTCCCAGTACTTCGACGACAGCTTTGATGCCAACGGACGAGAGCACTCGGATTTCCTCTGCGTCGGCGACTGCGGCGTTCAGGACGAACGCGAAGGCTACGAGCCGGGCCGTGGTTGTGATCAGCCTTCTCATCGGTTTTGACCTTCTACGAGAGCGGCGATGCGTTGAATGACGTCTTCGTGGAGCACTCGCATGTATCGGTCGACGTTGCTAATCAGATCGCGCGTGGCGGAAAACTCATTCCGCATCTCGTCGCGAAGTAGCACGATCTGCGATTCAAGCGCTGACACGGGTTCCGGTAACTGTTCGAGGATCTCCACGCGGCGACGACAATAGCATGGGCCGGTGAGCGGGAGTAGACTTCCCGTCGCTCGTCGTTCAAGGAAGGTCACGATGATGAGAACGTTCGCGTATGTGCTGCTTGTGGCGCTCGCCCTTGGCATTCAGGCGCCCGTCGTTGCGCGGCAGGGAGGCGCGAAACTGCAGCCCCCGAAGACGCCGAGGCTCTACGTCTTCGACTGTGGCGTCATCAACGTGAACCGGGCCGGCACCGAACGCTACAAGGTCACGCCGGAGGAAGTCGGTGAAACCCGTTTCTCGGTGCCCTGCTTCCTGGTTGTGCATCCGAAGGGCACGCTGATGTGGGACCTCGGGATCCTGCCCGACGAGACGGTGGAGGCGCGCGCGCGAGGCGAACAGGGCAACCCGTCCGCGACCTCCGCAGCGGTGACCACCGTGACGCGGACCCTGACCAGTCAGCTTGCGGCGCTTGGTTATCGTCCGTCGGACATCACCTACTTCGCGTTCTCTCACGCGCACGTGGATCACAACGCCAACGCCAACCTGTTTGCGGGATCGACGTGGCTGACGCGGCCGGCTGAACGCGCGTTCATGTGGGAGGCGGGCAACACGCGCGTCAACCGCACGTTCTTCGACAACATCAAAACCAGCAAGTCGATCAGCCTCGACCGCGACGAGTACGATGTGTTCCGGGACGGCACGGTCGTCCTCAAGGGGGCTCCCGGTCATTCCCCGGGACATCAGGTGATGGTGCTGAATCTGCCGAAGACCGGGCGGGTGATGATCGCTGGCGATCTCTATCACTATCCGCAGGAACGCACGCTGAAGCGGCCGCCGCCCGACACCGAGTTCAACGTTGAGCAGTCGGCGGCGTCCCGCGTAATGATCGAGGCGTACCTGCGGAAGACGAACACCGAGATCTGGATCGAGCACGACTTCATCCACAACGCGAAGTTGAAGAAGTCGCCGCAGTATTACGACTGAAGGCGGGCTGAAGACCGCTTCTACATACCCGCGCCGAGCTTGCGAAGCAGTTCGATCATTGCTGGTCGTGCTTTCCTCGCGACGAGTGCGCCAAGCGGCGTCTGGCCGCGGGCGTTGCGGGCGTTGAGATTGGCGCCGCGTTCGGCCAGCGCTCGCACGACCGTCTCGTATCCCTGCGCTGACGCGATGTGCAGCGCAGTCTCACCGGACGGATTCGCTGCCTCGAGATCGCTGCCCAGAGTCAACGCGGTGGTGACCGTATCGAGCACCTGGCTCTCGGGTTCGACGAGGCCACCGTCGAGGATTGCGAGGCCGCGGCGATCGGTGCCACGCTTCTCATCCTGCGCTGGCGCGACGATGCCCATGCCAGCAGCCGCCATCAGCGGTGTGGCGCCGTCGTTCATGGGCCACCTCGTATCCGCACCGCCTGCCGCGAGTGCCTGCATAATCGCTGGCTCGAGAAATTTCGCCGCGAGCGCGTACGACGTGGCGCCGAGCAACGTCTTGGGCAGCTCAAAGTCCTGACTGTTGCGTCGCACTGGTGTGCCTTTCGTGATCGGCGCGTTCGGATCGGCGCCGCGTGCGAGCAGGGCTTTCACGAGTTCGACATCGCTCCTCAGCACAGCGGCATGCAGCGCGGTGTAGCCGGCGCGGTCGGCGTTCGGCTCAGCGCCTTTTTCCAGCAGCGCAATCGCCGCCTGACGATGACCGCTGTGCGCGGCAATGATGAGCGCGCTGGAGCCGTCGGGGAGGGCGTCATTCACGTCGGCCCCGGCAGCGACGAGCAGACGCGTCGAGTCGGCATCGCCGGATCGTGCCGCGAAGAGCACGGCCGTCATGCCGCCGCGTGGCACGGGGTAGTTCAACGTCTCGCGTCCGGCGCGCTGTGTGACTTCGCTGGTCACCATCTGCGTGTACTGGCGGGAGCGAGCGCCCACATCAGCGCCGCGCTCGAGCAATGCCTGCACGACCTGCGGATGCGATTGGGCGGCGGCCCACATCAGCGCTGTCTGCTCATGCGTCGATTCCTTGGCGTTCACCGCGGCCCCACGCGCCAGCAGGGCGCGCACGGCCGTGGCATTGCCGGCCCGCGCGCAGGTCATCAACACGGACTCGCCGCTGAGAAGCGCGGCATTGGGATTCGCACCGGCAGTGAGCAATCGGCTGACGGCGTCGGCGTTTCGATTCATGCACGCGAGGTAGAGCGGCGTGGCGCCAGTGTCGTCGGCGACATCGGCCCGTGCGCCGGCGCGAATCAACGTGTCAATAAGCGAGGCATCGTCCAGGTGCACTGCCCAGTGCAAGGCGGTGGCGCCGTCGGCCTGCGTGGCGTTGACGTTGACGCGTTCGGCCAGCAGCGCGCGCACGCGTTCGACGTTTCGCGCGCGAACGGCGTCGATCAGACGCACGTCGTTCGTGGCGGCGAGTCCGATGGTCACTGTGGCCGCAACGAGGCACGCGCTCAGGATGACGCGATGGCGCACGGGCGTCAGATCCCTGAGAGCGCGCGGTCGTCGATGCGGCCGGTGCTATCGCCCATGCGATCGAGGTGCACGCCCATCTTGTCGAGCAGCGTCAGGTGCAGGTTGGCGAGCGGCGTTTCCTTCGGATAGCTGATGTGACGCCCGCCGGTGATCTGCGCCGATCGTCCGCCGGCGAGCAGCAGCGGAATCTTTCGTGGGTCGTGCGCGTTGCAGTCGCCCATGCCGGTGCCGTACATCATGATCACGTGATCGAGCAGCGAGCCGTCGCCATCGGGCGTCGAGCGCAGCTTCTCGAGCAGATAGGCGAACTGCGTCACGTGGTAGTGGTTGATCTTTGTGACCTTGACGATCTTCTCCGGCTCCTGCTGATGATGCGTAATCGGATGGTGGGCATCGGGGACGCCAATCTGCGGATAGGTCACCCCGCTGAACTCGCGCCCGAGCATGAGCGTGACCACACGTGTCAGGTCGGTCTGATAGGCGAGCACCTGCAGATCGCACATCAGCCGGACGTGATCGCCGTATGTCGCAGGCACGCCGGCGGGATGATCGAGGCGAGGCAGTTCTTTGTCGCTCTGCTCCTCGGCCTTCTGGATTCGACGCTCGACGTCGCGAATGGCCTCGAGATACTCGACGAGCTTGACGCGGTCGCCCTGACCGAGCGCGCCCTGCAGTGTCGTGACTTCGTCGCGGACCGAGTCGAGCAGACTGCGATCCTGCCGGATGCGGCGCTGTCGAGCGCGAGGATCGGTGCTGCCGCTGTCACCAAACAACCGCTCGAAGATCGTGCGCGGGTTGTTTTCGGTGGGCAGCGGCGTGCTTGGCCCGAGCCACGAAATCGTATTCGTATACGCGCACGCAAAGCCGACGTCGCACGCGCCAGCGGTCTCGCCTGATTCCACCGCCATCTCCAGCGAGCCGAGCTGCGTGAACGCGCTCATCTGCTTGGCGAGGATCTGGTCCATCGAGATGCCGGCGTCGAGCCAGGTCTCACTGGTCGGCGGCGAGATATCGGTCAGAAACCGCGTGCTGGCTTTGGCGTGCGCGCCGCCAGGGCGTCCCGGCGTCGGCACGCAGGCGAGATTGCTCAAGACGAGCAGGTCGTTCTTGAATGGCGAGAGGGGGGCCAATGTCGGTGTGAGCTCGAAGCCAACCCCTTCGGTCGTCGGCGTCCACTGCTCCATGACCATGCCGTTCGGGACGTACATCACACCGAATCGCGTGATCGGTGTCGCCGCAGTCTTCTGGAGTGCTGTCAAGGGCGGCACCATCGCGTCGAGCAGCGGCAACGCGAGTGTGGCACCGATGCCTCGAAGCACTGTGCGGCGCGGGATCGCCTTCCTGGTGATCAGCATGGGTGCTCCTAGTGATCTCGCCGAAGCCTGGCGGAGGCGGAACGTGCAGTGGTGGTACCGCCATCGCTCGGCGGCCGCTGCGCCGTGCTCATCGTGAACGGCGTGCTCGTCGTGACGCCGAGAATGACCGACGACCATCGATATCCGTTGCGTGCCGCATCGCGCGCGATGCGGCGCACCGCCGGCAGATCGCGCGTGTCCAGACTTCGCCCGAGCGCGTAGGCCAGCAGCTTCTGCGTGAACGTGCGCGCGAAATCATCCTGATGACTGGCGATGAGTTGCCGCAGGCCGGCGACGCCCTCGAATCTCGTGCCGTCCGGCAACGCACCGGACGCATCCACTTGAATGCCTTCGCTGGTCACCCGCCATTTGCCGAGTGCATCGAAGTTCTCGAGTGAGAACCCGAGCGGATCCATCCGCACGTGGCAGACGGCACACGAAGGATTCTTTCGATGCGCTTCCATCTGCTGCCGGATCGACATCGTTTTGGTATCGGCGCCGCCCTCATTCAGCAACGGGATGTCGGGCGGGGGCGGCGGAGGCGGCGCACCGAGGACGTTGTCGAGCAGCCAGCGGCCGCGCAACACCGGGGACGTGCGGTTTGGGTACGACGTGACGGTGAGGATGCTGCCCTGTCCGAGCAGGCCGCCGCGAACGCCGTCGGTGAAGGTGACGCGCCTGAAGTGGCTGCCATAGACATTCGGAATGCGGTAGTGGCGAGCAAGCCGCTCGTTCACGAACGAGTAGTTCGCGGTGACCAGGTCCACAACGCTGCGATCCTCGCGCAGTTGCGATCCGATGAACAGCCGTGTTTCCTGGCGGAATGCGTCGCGGAGGTTCTCGTCGAACTCCGGATAGGCGTCGACGTCGGGCACGATGCCGGAGAGCTTGCCGATGGTCAGCCACTGGCTCGCAAAGTTGTCAACCAGCGCCTGCGCGCGGCGATCGGCAAGCATTCGGCGCATCTGCCGTTCGAGCGTCGCGCGATCGCTGAGCGTCCCCTTCGCGGCAATGGCGAGGAGTTCATCATCCGGAATACTGCTCCAGAGGAAGAACGACAGCCGCGACGCCAGGTCGATGTCGCTGACCCGATACGCCTGACCAGTGCCACTTTCGCGCGGCGCGCTGGGACGCCGAAGGCCTCGCGGCTCATGCTCGATGCGGAAGAGAAATTTCGGCGACGCGAGGACGCGGCGCAGGCCTTGCTGAATCCCAGCCTCGAAACCGTCTTCGGCACGGCCGGCGCGGTAGAACGTGAGCAGCGTGTTGATGTCGCTCTCAGTCACCGGGCCCCGGTACGCGCGTCGAGCGATCGTGGACAGAATGCGCCGCGCACAGGCATCCTCGCCGACGGTACTCGAGGGCCGGCAGACGAACACCGCCCGCCGGGCCGGCGAGTCCATCGTCGGGCGCACAGTGAGTGGGCCGGCAATCGTCACGTTGTCCAACGACGGGTTCCCGAAGTACAGCTCGTTGGTCGTACGCGCGAAGCCACGCTGCGGCGGCTGCAGCACGCCTTCTGGTTCCCAGTGTTGTCGTACGAACGAGATGCCGACGCGATGTGTCCCGGCCGTCACTGGCACGCGCACCATCAGGCCAGCGTCCGCGGTGTGCATGTACTGTTCCCATTGCGGATCGCCCTGCGTGTTGCCGGCGAAGCTCTCGGGAGCCGTCATGCCCTGACCTTCACCGCCGATCGTGAACCGTTTGAGCAGCGTGCCATCGAGGCGCACGTCGATCTGATGCGGTTCGCCCATTCCGATCAAATAGAGATAGAGCTGTCGCTTGAGAACGACTCTGATGCGGTAGTCGCCGTCGAGTGGGAAGTGATAGGGGATCGACACGCCACCACGCGACCCGAAGGGCAGATCCTCACTCGCGCGATCGTCCTGCACGGTCGCGGTCGGAATACGAATCGTGTTCTCCACGGGACTAATCGTCGCGTCCCCGATCGCTAAACGGCTGATCGTGTTCGCCGCCGTCATGTAGTTCTCGAGCAGTCGTGGTGAGACCGAGAGCACACCAGCGACGTTGTCGAATCCCTGCTGATCGGGCTCGTCAGCCGGCAGCAGCGCGCGTCCATCGACGTCGAACGCGAGGAGATCGCGAATCGCGTTCGTGTATTCGGTTCGATTCAGCCGGTGGATGGCGACGCGTCCGGGTTGCGGATCCGCGGTCGCTGCGCGATCGAGCGCCGCTTCGAGCGTCGAGACGAGCTGTTCGTAGGTCGCCTGGTCCGGACGGGGCAGTCCTGACGGCGGCATCTCGCGCGTGCGAAGTTTACGCGCGACCTTCTCCCACATCTCCACATCGAGACCGACACGCGATGGGTCGGCCTGCTCGAGCGACAGGCCGGCGGTCTTCAGTGTCGCGTTGTGGCAGGTGATGCAGTAGCGATCGAGCGTGGCCTTGACGTCGTAGCGCCCGACTCTAGGCCGATCATCTTGAGGAGTTTTCGCGACCAGCGGATAGGCGCACAGATACCCGGCCATGGCGGCCAGCACTCCGCACGCGAACAGATGCATAGCTCTGCGCATCATCACGGATACCGCAGGCCTCAAAGTGTGAACGAAAACGAGGCGAAGTCAACGGTTCCCCCTTCGCCCATTCGTGCGATTCGCTCGACCAGATCCTTGTGGACGACGATAGCATCGTCCCAACTGGTATGCGACCGAGCTATTTCGTCCAGTCGCGACGCAGTTGTGAGCGATTGACCTCGGTCCCTCTCAGGTAGACCCGAGAGATTCGGCGCGTGTTCGTGATGTCGTCGAGCGGGTTGGCGTCGAGGACGATGAAGTCGGCGCTCTTGCCGGCGGCGATAGTGCCGAGCTGATCGAGACGCATGACGTCAGCGGACGTGCGCGTCGCGGCGACGATGACGTCGGCGGGTGACATGCCACCAGCGACCATGTCAGCCAGCTCTGTGTGCGCTGAGAACCCATACGGCGCACCGACGCCGGCATCGGTGCCGAACGCGATGCGCACACCGGCTGCCGAGAGCCTGGCGAGACTGCGTGCCTGGACCTCGAAGAGCCGCGGTCGCGGCGGTGAGGCAACGGCCGTCTTCTTCAACTCTTCGATCGCGCGTGAGGGAAGTGTCTCGCTGAGCCAGGCGAGATCAGCGATCGACGGCGGCGTGTCCGGCAGATTCGGGATCACGAAGACTTGCGGATGCTGTTTGAACAGCGTCATGATCTCCTCGTCCACTTCGACGTCGCGGATGCCGTGTGCGAAGCCGTCGATGCCGGCGCGCAGCAGCTCCTTCGCATCCGCCAGGTAGAACACGTGCGCGATCACGCGCAGACCTTGCGAATGCGCTTCAGCGATGATCGGCCGATAGAGCGACGGCGGCAGCGGTGTGACCGTCTTGTTCCGGTCGTCCACCCAGATCTTGACGATGTCCACTTTCTTGCCGGCCAGCTCGCGCACCGCCGCCCGCGCCTCCGCTTCTGTCGTCACACCGTAAGCGGCATCCTTCCAATAGTCAGCGTTTGGTCCCGCGTTCGGCATGGCGATACCGCGCCCCGCGGTGAGAAACAGCGCGGCGCCTGGCGACGGTGAGGCGCGTAGTTGATAGGGAATCTCGCCGCGATCGAGGCCGAGGCTCAAGGTCGCGGCAATGCCGTAATACGCGTAACGCCGGAGTTGATCGAGCAGATTGTCACGCGTGTAGCTCGCCGCCGCGGTGATGCCGGTGCGCACGTCGGTGTACCCGAGATGACTATGCGCGTCCACGAGCGCCGGCATGATCGTCTTGCCGCGCACATCGATAACCGTCGCGCCCGTGGGTGCTTTGATGGTGCCGCGTGGACCCGCGGCCGCGATGCGCGTTCCTTGCACGAGGACAGCAGAGTCTTCGATCGGCGCCGGTCGTTCTCCGGTCACCAGACGGGCGCCTTCGAACAGGAGCGAGCCGGTTGGAGCCTGCGCTGCAGCGAGCCACGAAGCGATCGCAACAGCGGTGGCCGTCAGCAGCAGTCTGCGCATCGGGCGCTCATTCTACTAGGCTATTGAGAATGGCGAATTTGAGAATGAACGAGCGCGCCTGGGCGCTCGCGGACGAATGTGTCACCCGTTCCGACGAACTGCGCGTCGCGGTTCAGGGCCTGCCATCCGGCGCGCGTCTGATCGACGCCGGGGTCAACGTGCCGGGTGGTCTTGGCGCCGGCCGCGTGCTGGCGGAACTGTGCATGGGTGGGCTTGGCCACGTCGAGCTTGCGCCCATGACGATTGACGGAGAGTCATGGGCGGGCGTGCACGTGTGGACCGATCATCCGGCGGAAGCCTGCATGGCCGCGCAGTATGCCGGCTGGGCGATCAATCCCGAGGGATTCTTCGCCATGGGCTCAGGGCCGCTTCGAGCCAGGGCGCGGGTCGAGAAAGAGCTGTTCGGCAAGCTTGGGTATGGCGAGGATGTGACGCGGGGCGTGCTGGTCCTCGAGGGACGAACCCTGCCGACCGACGACATCGCCAGGTGGATTGCCGCCAAGGCGGGCATCGCGCCGAGCGCTCTGACGATGGCCATCGCGCCGACGGCGAGCCTGGCCGGGGGGATGCAAATCGTCGCGCGATCGATCGAGACCGGCCTGCACAAAATGGACACGCTCGGTTTCGACGTCCGCAAGGTGGTGAGTGCGATCGGCGTCGCACCGCTGCCGCCGGTGGCG
Organism: Vicinamibacterales bacterium; assembly: GCA_036742665.1. Taxonomy (GTDB): domain Bacteria; phylum Acidobacteriota; class Vicinamibacteria; order Vicinamibacterales; family UBA2999; genus Gp6-AA40. The sequence continues at coordinate 37,894 of DAINQP010000011.1, forward strand.
AAGAGCGACATGCGCGCCATCGGCCGCACGAACGATTCCGTGCTCTACGGCGCACATGCACGCTACACGGTACGCGCCGAGGATGACGAGCTCGCGGCGCTCGCCGAGCGCCTGCCCTCGTCTTCGTCGGCCGACTACGGCACGCCGTTCTACGACATCTTCAAGCGCTACGACAACGACTTCTACAAGATCGATCCGCTGCTCTTCAGCCCGGCTGAGGTATGGCTCACGAGCGTCTCGAGCGGCCGTACCTTTCACGCAGGCAACCTGAATCCTGCCGTGCTGCGAGCCTCGTTCGCTTGACCTGGCTCCATTAAACCGGAGTCGGCGCGTTCTTCCTGAAGAACTCGACGAGCGGCGGCGCGAGCGCTTTCGGCTTGATCATGTGCGTCTGTCCGTCGAGCGTGCGATACGTGGCGTTGGGCAGTACGCCGGCCAACGCACGCGTTGCGTTCCTCATCCACGCCGGACTCTTCCCACCATCCATGACCAGCGTCGGCATCGTCGCCCGGCTCCATCGTGTAACGGGCAGCGGTCGCCCCTTCTGGTACGGTTCGACGATGGTCAAATCGTAGGCGAGGGTATGCGCGACGGCGGTGAGCTTGGGCCACGCCGGCATCACGCGCATCAGCATGATGAAGATGCTCGGCACGCCAACGAGCTTCATGAACATTTTGACCGCGTCGGCACGGCGGCCGCCGGCAAGCGCGGCATTCAACTGCGGCACGAACTCGTCGGACACCGCTGGACGTGTGTCATCCACGATGAACGGCGCTTCGTAGAGCGCCAGCCTCGTGATCGGCACGCCGCGGTTCGCGGCTTCGAGCGCGAGTGCCGCGCCGGACGACACGCCAAGGACGAGGGCCTGACCGCCGGCTTCTCTGATGACGGCGTCAAGGTCGTCCACCTCACGCTGGATGTCGTAGGGTCCGCTGTCGCTGCTCTCGCCCCGGCCACGGCGATCGTAGGTGAAGACGGTGAAATGCCCGGCGAGTGCGGTAGCCATCGACTGACTCGGTCCCGACGCGCGATAGCACATGGCGCCGTCCACGAATACCAGCGCCGGCCCACTGCCGACGCGTTCGACCGCGATGGCAGTGCCGTCCTTCGACAGGATCTTCTTCATAGCCAGATTGCTCCTCTATCCACATGTCGAACGAGCGACGCAGAAATCGACATCGGCCTCTCGTAGAGGCAGTTCCTCAGACCCGCTCGGCTGCCTGGGCTATAGAATCGAACGAATGCACGTTGCGATCTTGAGCGCCCGCACAGGCTGGCACACCGACGAGTTGTGCCGGGCCCTGGCCGAGCATGGACATGCGGGCGTAGTTCTTCCCTATGAAAAGCTGGTCGGGCGGTTGCCCGGCGGGCTATCGCGACTGCCCGGTGGGCTGTCGAGCGAGTCCGTGCCGATCTTCGAGGCCGACGCCGTGCTGGCCCGGATCATTCCTGGTGGTTCGCTGGAACAGGTGATCTACCGTGTGGATGCGCTGCACTGGATCGAGGAGCGTGGTGTGCTCGTCGTGAACTCACCGCGAACCATTGAACGGTGCGTGGACAAGTTCTACACCACGGCGCTCCTTCACGACGCCGGCCTGCCGACGCCGGAGACCGTGGTCTGCGAGCAGACCGACGAGGCGCTGGCCGCGGTCCGGGCGATGGGCGAGTGCATCATCAAACCGCTCTTCGGGTCGCTGGGCCACGGGATGGTGCGCGTCAACGAACCGGAAGTGGCACGCCGCATCGTCCGTTCGCTCGAGCAGACCCGCACCGTCTTCTATCTGCAGAAAGCCATCGATCACGGCGGCCGCGATATCCGCGTATTTGTCGTGGGCGGCGCGGTGCTCGGTGCGATCGAACGGCACGCGCCTGATGGCGAGTGGCGCACCAACGTTGCGATCGGCGGATCGGCGACGCCGTTCGAGTTGCCCGACGAGTGGGCGCAGTTGGCGGTGCGCGCGGCCAACGCGGTCGCCGCCGACTATGCCGGCGTCGATCTGTTGCCTTCGCGCGACGGCAGGATCTTTGTGCTCGAGGTCAACGGCATTCCGGGATGGGAGGGTTTTCAGCAGGCGACGGGTACCGACGTCGCCGGTGCGATCGTCGGTCAGCTCGTCGCCCGGATCAACGGGCGTCGCGGCGTGGTCGTCGAAGAAGTGGAATGAGTACCGCCCGCTCGGCGGCCGACATCGCCGCCCTCGCACAGCTGGCATGCCTGCTGGAAGTGAGCGCGCCGAAGCCAGGCAATGTCTCGCCCGGGCGGCACTTCGCCGATCTCACCTACGAGGACTTCCTGACCAGCGCTGTCGCCATCGGACCGGCCTTCACGCGTATCGCGGAGCAGTCGATTGGTCGCACGATTCGGCAGGCTGTCGCGATGACGGCATGCTGGACGAAGACGAACACGAATCTGGGCATCGTGCTGCTGCTCGCACCTCTCGCGAAAGCGGCGACGACGGCCGGAGGCGGCGGGTTGCGCACGGCGCTGAGCCGGGTGCTCGACGACACAACCGTGGACGACGCGCGTGATGTCTATGCCACGATTCGCCTCGCGCGTCCAGGCGGTCTGGGACGATCGGAAACGCAGGATGTCGCCAATGAACCGGATGTGACGCTGCTCGAGGCAATGCGTCTTGCTGCTGACCGCGACGGCATCGCTCGCGAATATGAGACGAGGTTCGCCGTGACGTTCGAGCGAGGGGCGCCAACGCTCACGCGAGCGCGGGCTGACGGATTGTCGTGGAGCGACGCCGTGGTCGAGACATATCTCTCGTTACTGGCGCACTCCGTCGATACGCACATCGTCCGCCGGACCGGCGCGGCTGCGGCGGATCGCGTGTCGGCACTGGCGCGCAAGGCACTCGAGGCCGGCGGTGTTCGCTCGGCCGCCGGCCGTAAGGCGGTTGAGGACATGGACCGCGCGATCCGCGATGTCCGCAATTCGAAGAACCCGGGCACGACGGCGGACCTGACAGCGGCGGCAATCTTCGTTACGCTCATTGAAGCTGGTGGCCGGTAGCTGGTAGGCGGTAGCAGAACGTAGAACCCTGCTACCAGCTACCGACTACCGACTACCAACTAGACGCTACCGACTACCGGCTACCGGCTACCGACTGGGAGGAACAATGCGCGGGGAATTCCGCGTTTCGGTCACGAAAGACTATCTGGTCTTCGCCTCGGCGCACTTCATCACGTTCGCCGGACACCGCTGCGAAGGTCTGCACGGCCACAACTATCGCGCGCGCGTCTCCATCGAAGGCGACCTCAACCACGAGAGCTGGTTCGTGTTCGACTTCGTCGAGCTGAAGCGCATCATGAAGCGGCTGTGCGACGAGATCGATCACCTGGTGCTGCTGCCGCTCAAGAGCGATCGCGTCGGAGTCGTCCAGGAAGGAGAGACGGTCTCGGTGTCGGTGGACGGCAAGCCTCGCTACGTATTTCCGCGCCGCGACTGTGCGCTATTGCCCATTCCGAACACAACCGTCGAAATGCTGGCCCAGATGCTTACTGAGCGGCTGCAAGGCGAGTTGGAGAAGCTCGCTGCGAAAGGCCTGACGGCGATCGAGATGGAAGTCGAAGAGAACTTCGGCCAATCGGCCGTCTATCGCGTAGGATTGTCCTCCTAATCCGCCTTCGCGCGACGCACTTCGGCGAAGCACCAGGGAGGCCATATGGTCTGGCGCACAGTGGTTCTGGGCATCCTCGGCGGACTCTGCCTGCCCGCGGCGTTGGCCGCGCAACAGGCGCCGAACGGCGAGATCGTCTACAAACAGCATTGCGTCGGCTGTCACGAAGGAACGATCCCGCGCGCGCCCAACCGTGAGGCGTTGCGTGCGATGGAGCCCGAGGCGATCGACACCGCGCTGAGCTCGTTCAGCATGCGACGTCAGGGCGCGACGCTCAGCTCCGCCGAGCGGCGGGCGGTGGCAGCGTTTCTTGCCGGCCGTCCGGCCGGATCGTATCGAGCTCCACTCGAGATGATTGGTAAGGACGTGTACTGCGCGGCAGGCGCGGCGCCGCGCGATCCGCTCGCTGGTGCGTCGTGGAATGGCTGGGGCATCGATCCGCGCAATTCGCGATCGCAGACCGCTGCCGCGGCCGGTCTGACTGCCGCGGATATCCCAAAGCTCAAACTGAAGTGGGCGTTCGGCGTCCCAGGTGTCTCTGCCTCCGGATCGCAGGTCACCGTCGTTGGTTCGCGCGCGTTCGTCGGCAGTCGTAACGGCGTTGTCTATGCGCTGGATACGAAGACCGGCTGCGTAGTGTGGGCGTTCGAGGCCGACGCCGGCGTGCGATCGACGCCCGTCGTAGGACGAGCGGCCGACGGGAGCAGCACGCTGTACTTCGGCGACGCTCACGCGTTCGTGTATGCGCTCGACGCCAACACTGGCCAGCGGCGATGGAAGGTGAAAGTCGAGGAACACCTCGACGCGATGATCACCGGCGCCGCGGCCTATCACAATGGACGGCTCTATGTGCCGGTGTCATCGCTCGAAGAAGGGACGGCGGCGATTCCGACTTACGAATGTTGCACGTTCCGCGGCAGCGTCGTGGCGCTCGATGCGGCGAGCGGCAAGCAGCTCTGGAAGACCTACACGATTTCTCAGGCGCCGCAGCGCACGACAAAAACTGCACGCGGCACACAGCTGTGGGGGCCGTCGGGGGGCGCAGTGTGGTCGCAAGCGGCGGTCGATGCGGAACGCAATCGAATCTACATTGCGACGGGCGACAACTACTCGAGTCCAGCGGCGCGCGAGAGCGACGCGATCATGGCGTTGGCTATGGACACCGGAAAGGTGTTGTGGATTCAGCAGACGCTGGCCAACGATGCCTGGAATGTCGGGTGTCTGGAGACCGGCGCAGGACGCGTAAACTGCCCGGAAGGCGCCGGACCTGATCACGACTTCTCGAGTTCGCCGTCAGTCGGTGTGCTTCCCGACGGCAAGCGGATCATCATCGCCGGTCAGAAGTCAGGAGAACTGTTTGGTCTCAATCCGGATACGGGCGAGCAGTTGTGGAAAACACGGATCGGTCAGGGCGGTGTTCTCGGCGGCATCGAATGGGGCTTCAGCGTCGATGCGACGACGGCGTACGTGTCGCTCTCGAATGCGCTGGAGAAGAAACCCGGTGAGGCGGGCGGAATGGTCGCGGTGAACATTAGCAATGGGAAGACGCAGTGGACGCTTCCACCGCCGGCTGACACGTGCAACGCACGGCGGGGATGCAACACCGGTCAGCCGGCGGCCGTGTCGTCGATTCCAGGCGTGGTCTTCTCAGGCAGCCTCGACGGACACCTACGCGCCTACGACAGCAAGACCGGCAACGTGCTCTGGGATGTGAACACGGTGAACGAGTACGACACCGTGAACCATGTTCCAGCGCGTGGCGGATCGCTGAACGGTCCGGGCGCCACGATCGTCGCCGGCATGCTGTTCGTCAACTCCGGCTACGGTTCGCTCGGCTTCATGCCTGGCAACGTCGTACTTGCCTTCTCAATCGACGGCAAGTAAGGGCAAAGGTCAAAAGGCAAAGGTCAAAGGTCGGGGCAGGTCTAGGTCGCGTGGGTTTCGAAATACTAGGCGTCGTGGATCTTCAGCACGGCCTTGCCGTTCGGGCGCGCGGGGGACGGCGAGACAAATACGCGCCGATCGGAAGCGTGGCTGGCGAAAGCATTGGGCCGGGCGACGCGATGGCGCTGGCGCACCAGTATGTCGACAGGTTCGGCGTGTCAGCGCTGTACGTTGCGGATCTTGACGCCATCGAGCGGCGCGCGCCGCAGCATGCGGTGGTTCGAATGATCGCATCGGTCGGCGTTCCTGTGTGGCTGGATTGCGGCTCAGGGTCGTCTGCCGATGCACGGCAGGCACTGGAGTGCGGAGCATCGCGACTCATCATTGGTCTCGAGACGTTGCCGTCCTTCCAGGTGCTCGAATCGATCGTGAAAACGGTCCGGCGCGAGCGAGTAGTGTTCAGTCTCGACCTCCGCGACGGTCAACCGATCGCGACAACGCCCGAACTGGCGCAGCAGAATCCGGAAGATCTGGCGGCTCGAGCAACGGCTGCGGGCGTCAGTGCGATGCTGATGCTCGACCTCGCACGAGTGGGTGCAGGTTCGGGAGTAGATGTCAAACTGCTCGCACGCATCAGATCACGCGTGCCGGCAATCCCTTTGTACATCGGAGGCGGTGTTCGCAGTCTCGGCGACGTCGAGCAACTGCGACGGGTGGGCTGCGATGGTGCGCTGGTCGCCACAGCGCTTCTCGACGGGCAGATCACGAAGCGCGATCTAGACCTTTGCCCTTTGACCTGACGATGGGTTCGATGCTCGGCTGGGACATTGGCGGAGTCAACACCAAGGTCGCACGAGTCAGCGGCGGGACCGTGCTTGCTGTCTGCTCGCGGCCATTCGAGTTGCAGCACGATCCCGGCGCGCTCGTGCAAGTGCTGCGCGAGCTTGCGGTCGAGGCGGGCGGAAGCGGTGACACGCACGCGGTGACGATGACCGCGGAACTGTCACAGATGTTTCGGACCAAGCGCGATGGCGTGCAGTTCGTGCTCGATGCCGTCGTTGCCGCATTTCCGGGTGAGACGAGCTTGGTCTATGCCGTTGACGGCCGGTTCCTCACAGTGGCCGAGGCGCGCCACGTCCCGTTGCTCGTCGCCGCCGCGAATTGGGCTGCCACTGCGCGCGTCGTGGCGCAATCCCTGCCCAATGCCCTGCTCATCGACATCGGCACGACGAGCACCGACATCATCCCCATCGTCAATGGGGAAGTCGCGGCGTCTGGCTGGACCGATCCGGATCGGCTCGCGTCCGGTGAGCTGGTGTACTCCGGCGTCGTGCGAACGCCGGTTGAAGCGCTGGCCGCCTCCGTGCCGCTCCAGGGCAGAGAGGTGGGTCTGTCCGCCGAAGGATTTGCATTGAGTGGCGATGTGTACGTCTGGCGAGGTGATCTTGAGTCGGCTGATTACTCGGCGCCGACCCCCGATGGTCGTCCCGCTACGCGCGAGTTCGCCGGCGAACGTCTCGCGCGTGCCATCTGCGCGGATCGCGAGATGGTGAACGACGCGGGCGTCACGGCGATTGCCGACGGGCTGGCCGCGGCCCAGGCGGACCGGATTGCCGCGGCGATCACCCGCGTGCGTGCGCGGCATCCTGGCTTTTACACTGCGGTCGTCACTGGCCTCGGGTCGTTCATCGCTGGCCGCGCGGCCAGACAGGTCGGATTGGACGTCGTCTCGCTCGCGTCCGCTTTGGGCGATGACGCCGCGAGATGCGCGCCCGCAGCGTCAGTGGCGCTGCTGCTCGATCGAACGGCGCTCGGTTCGCGTCCGCGGACCCTAATGGGTCCGCTCCACGTGAAGCATCGATCTATTGACACTGTCGTGAAGGTCGGCGGGGGATTGCTCGCACATGCGGACTTGCTCGACAGGGTCCTGAACGTCCTCGCCGACGTCGCGCACGAGGAACCTCTGCTCATCATTCCTGGTGGCGGGCCTTTTGCCGACGCCGTGCGCGAACAGGATGCGCGACTGACGCTCACCGACGATGCGGCGCACTGGATGGCGGTGCTGGGGATGGACCAGTACGCGCATCTCATCGTCTCGCGGATGCCGCGGACGGTGCTGGTGACCGACACGACAGAAATGTCCACTGCACTCGCCTCCGGGCGGATTCCTGTGCTTGCACCGTACGTATGGTTGCGCCGTGCCGATCCGCTGCCACATTCGTGGGAAGTGACGAGCGATAGCATTGCGGCATGGGTCGCCCGTGGTCTCGGGGCGAGTCGCCTCGTACTCGTGAAGCCGCCGGATGCGGAACCAAGTACGGATCTCGTGGACGGCTACTTCGAGCGCGTTCGCGGAAACCTTGGAGTTGAAACGATTTCGGCGAATGCGATCGAGGCGCTGCAGCGGTCGATGCACTCCTGATCTGCACACTGTTTTTGTCGTTCGACGCGATTCGGCAGCCTTGTTGCTTGCCCAGGAGGCCGCACTGCCCTAGTCTGCGTGTAGCCGATGGAGGCTCCTCCCAGATCAGAGCGGGCTACACTGTCTCGTGACCTGAACGAGTTCCTCATCGAGCTCTCCATAGCTCTGCATCGGCAGTCGATGTACCCGACCGGACACCCGGCTCTGATTCCGACCGTCGAATCGGTGGTCCGTCGCGCGGAAAGGCTGTTGGAAGAGCGTTCGCAGATCGCCTTCGGCGTCGCACGCCGCCAGTTGATCATCGACGGCATGACAACGGATCCCGATCAGCCGGTTCTCCGTCGCCTCGCGGACACGTTGCATCGCCATCACATCGGCGCGGTCAGCCTCATGCCCGGCATGGACACGAAGGAACTGGGCGAGGCGCTCCGTGCACTGGCTGCCGAGGCCGACCGTGAAGGACCGCTTGGCCTCAACGCAGATGTCTCGAACTGGCCGCACATCAAATTGCAGCCGCTCGTATTCGATGGTCTCGGGATCGTTGACGATCGAGTGCCCGGGGGCGGCGACACCGAAAGCGGGCAAGCATCGGCAGCCCCGGACCTCTGGCTGAGCCTGGCGAGAGCGGCGCTTTCGTCGGATCGACCCGAAGGCGGGGCGCCTCCGTCGGAATCGGAGATTGCCAGGGCGATCGACGAGAACGACACCCGCGATCAGGCCATCATTGCGCACTTGTTGCAGATCGCGCAGGAGTTGAGAATCGCATCGGGCTACGGGGCGGAGGAACTCAAGCGGCGGACGGCGCGGCTCCTTGGCTCCCTCAATCCGGCCACGCTGCGGCGGCTCCTGGCCATCAGCGGCGACCGGAATCAACGCGCGCAGTTCCTGCGCGATGCGACAGAGGGCCTCCCCGTTGACGCCGTGCTCGCGATTGTGACGGCGTCTGCGGACGCCAGCGGCCAGACGATTTCCCACGGTCTCGTGAGAATGCTGAGCAAGTTGGCCACGCACGCTGCGAGCGGCACTGAGCTCTCGCGGCCGCGCGCCGATACGGAACTCCGTGAGCAGGTCGGTCGTTTGCTCGAGGACTGGCGCCTCGAGGATCCCAATCCGGAAGCGTATGGCCGCGTGCTGGAGCATCTCGCCGTGTCATCGCAGCCGGAGCCGTCGCGCTCGAAATCGGCGGTGGCTGCCGAGCCCGAGCCGCTGCGGTTAGTGCAGATGGCGCTCGAGGCGAGCGCGTTTGGGCCGCTCGCCGACAAAGCGATCGACAGTGCCATCAATGCCGGTCGCTTGAGCGGGCTTCTTGAATTGATCGTCTCGCCACCCGAAGGTGGGCAGGCTGGTGCCGACATGCTCGTCGCCAGGCTCACTCGACCGGAGAACCTCAAGGGACTCTTTGCCGGCGAAAACGTCGATCTCTCCGGCCTCGATCATCTGTTGCCGCGTCTCTCGATTGAAGCCTACGAGCCGCTGCTCGAAGCGCTGGGCTCAACGCCAAGCCGCACCATGCGACGACGGCTGCTCGATCTCCTCGGTCGCGCGCAAGCGGATATCGTGCCGCTCATTCTCGCTCGCCTCACCGACGACCGGTGGTACGTGCAGCGCAATATGCTGACGCTCCTGGCGCGCAAGGGTACACTGCCGGCGACGTTCTCCATCGTGCCGTGGACGCAGCATGCCGATACGCGCGTCCGATCGGAAGCGCTCCGGCTGCAGCTGACGCTGCCGCATGAGCGCGACCTCGGTGTCAATGCCGCCCTCAACGATCCCGATCCTCGGATCGTGCACCTGGGCTTGACCGCGATTCAGGACTGTCCGCCGCAGTTAGTTGAGCGCATGATCGACCTCGCATTGGCCTCGGACCTTGGCGAGGACACTCGTCTGCTGGCCGTCAACGCGCTCGCGCAGAAGCAGCGTGAGGACGTGCTCGCCGCGCTGCTGCAGCTGGCGGTCGCCGGCCGGTCGTGGTTCGGCCGCACGCGTCTGTTCCCCAAGACACCCGTACTTGTTGCTGTCATTCGGGCACTCGCGACGACGTGGTCTGAGGATTCACGCGCGTCGGGCGTGCTCGCCGCCGCTGCCCGATCAGCCGACCACGAACTCCGGCAGATTGCGTCTCGCCGGACCTCATGAGCGATCCGGTTCGATTCCTCAACGCGTTCGCGCACTCGCTGGGCGTCATGACGCTCTATCCCGAGGGCCATCCCTCGCGCGAGAAGGCCGTGGACTCGGCGTTCGACGACCTGGACGGTCTCACATTGCCCGGCGGCCATCTGCCGGCCTTCACCTTCCTCGAGGACGAGGTCGTCTTCGGACGCGAGCGGCTGCGCGAGTTGAAGTCGTGGGACTGGGGCAAGCGGCTCGTCGCCGCAGGCATCGAACGTCTCGAGCTCGAGCGGAGGGTGACGCGCGAGGAATTCAACAGCTTCCTCGAGGAAGTGCTCGCGCGCTTGATGCTCTCGACGATCGACACGACCGAAGTGCGCCAAATGCGCTCGCTGGGCATTCGCTACGGCGCAGTGGGCCTGCAAGGGCGGGACGCCGTCGATCCGGAGCTCGACGCGGCGTTTGCTTCGCTGCCCACGGCGATGACGACGCTGGATCTCACGCTGGGTGAAGAAGCCGAAACATTCCGCTGGCTGCAGACGGAGATTCAGTCCGGTGGCTCGGTGCCGCTGCTCGAGGCCGAGGCCGTTGTCCGGTCGCTGTCGGTCGCGATGCACGGCGACAGCCGTATGGTGCTGCCGCTGCTCAAGCTGAAGGAGTTCGATCAGTACACCACGACGCATTCGCTGAATGTCGCGGTGCTCTCGATGGGGCTGGCCGAGTCCCTGGGGTGCCGGTCGAAGGAGATTCGCGCGATCGGCGTCGCCGGTCTGCTGCACGACATCGGTAAGATCCGCATTCCGCTCGAAGTTCTCACCAAGCCGGGCAAGCTCAATGACGAAGAGCGCGCGATCATGAACTCGCATCCCATCGATGGCGCGCGCGTGATCATGCAGAGCGATCAGGATCTCGGTATGGCGGCAACCGTCGCCTACGAGCATCACATCATGTTGAATGGCGGCGGCTATCCGGTGTTGCACTACAAGCGTGAATGCGCGATGGCGAGCCGGCTGGTTCACGTCTGCGACGTCTACGACGCGCTGAGCACGAAGCGTCCCTACCGCGACGCGTGGCCAGCGGAGCGGACGATGGCGTATCTGGAGGAGCGCGCGGGGACGGAGTTCGATCCTGAACTGGTAACGACGTTCATTCGAACGCTGAAACAGGGTCAGGCACACGTGCGGGTGCTGAGCGACGAGCCGCAACAGACCTGAGTGCGCGAACACGCGCCGCGCTAATCTGTCCAGTGCGGCCGCCGTTGCAGGCTGCACCGCGGACGCCGACGATGTCGGCCCCGGCATCGCACACGTAGCCGAAGTCGTCCCTCGTCAGCTTGCCGGCCAACGCCACGAGTAACCGAGCATCGCGGGCCGCACGAACCCACGAGTACAGCTGTTCTGGCGACATGAGTCCCGCCAGGCCGGACCCCTGCTTGTCCGCCGTATCGAGCAGAACGCCCGTCGCTCCTGCCGATGCAGCCGCGTCGATCACCGCAAACGGATTCAGGCTCGACGCGCGATCGGCATCGGCATACGCCGTTGCGATCACGCCAGCATGTGAGCCGGCCCCGGTTCGTGCTGCGGCAACCAGCGAGGTGACGCGTGTGCACGACGCAATCCCGGCGAAGCCGATTTTCACGAGTCTCGCTCCGGCTCTCGCGAACGCGTCGGCGGTACGTGCGATCGCGCGCTCGTCCACCGCGTCGCCGAGCGCCGCCGTCACCGGGCGTGCGTGTGCGATCGTCGCGACGATCTGCTGGAACGTGGCCAGGTCAACGGCGCCGAGCGCGCCCGACGCTGGTTCCTTGGCGTCAATGATGTCGGCTGCGCCTGCGCGGGCTGCAGACGCCTCGATGGCGTCGCGGACACTGACCAATAATTTCATCTGCAGTTGTAGGGCTTGCTATGTAGACCCGCCGTAGGGTTACTGCGGCCGCTTGAACAGACCCACCATCACCGCCTTGCCGAGAATGTGGCCGTTCATCGCGCCTAGCACCGCGGCGCGCGTCTCTTGCTCGTTCGCGGCATGCGGCACGTCGATCGTCGTGTCGAGTGCGTAGAGCTCGAAGGTGTAGTGATGCTTCGGGCCCGCGGCTCGCGCGCCGGGGCCGCGGTAGACCTGTCCCGATGCGCTCACCTGACGGCTGCCATCAGGAAGCTTTTCGCCTTGCGGCTGGCCCTCGCTCAATCCGGTCGCCGTGCCGGGGATGCCCCACACCAGCCAGTGCACCTGTGTGTTGGTCGTCTTATTGATCGACACATCGGGATCGTGCATGTGGAGGACGAAGCTCCGGGTCCCTGGCGGCACGTTCGTCCATGTGAGTGCAGGGGACAGCGGCATCGGAACCGCCTGCGTGTACTTCAGCGGAATGTCGTCGCCATCGGGCCACGCCGCGGTGGTGATCGTCAGGCCAGGGCCGGCGGGTGCAGCTGGCGCGGCGGGTGGTGCCTGCTGCGCGGGCAGCGGGAGATTCAGGACGATGGCGAACAGAAGGACGAATAAGAGTGATCGCATGATGTGCTCCGGCCGGTCCCGCCGTAGCCTTGGCGAAGGCGGACCGGCCCTACCGTGTGACGCCGTCCTGCCAGTTGAGCACGACGGCGAGCTCGCGCTGTGAGTTTTCCTGTACGGGCATCACCACCAGCAGCCGCTGCCCGTCGCGTGTCGCATCAGCCAGAGTCCCGGGATTCTGATTGCTCAATAACTCCAGAGGCAGTTGAAACAGCCTCTTTGGCGGACTGGTCTGGAACGCCGCTCCGCCGGCGACGTCAACCGCGGCGACCTCGCCCTCGCCGTTCAGGAACATGAGCTCCTTGCTGTCGGCGCGCCAGCGCGCCATGCCGCGCGTGCCTTTTGACACCATCCATTTGCCTGACGCCTTGATGCCGCCCACGGAAAACGGCTGCACATAGATCTCATCACGGCCGGTTTCGTTCGAGAGGTACGCGATCCAGCGGTTGTCTGGAGATACGTACGCACCGCGCTCCTGCGCCGGCGACTGGATCACGGGAACGGGCGTGCGCTTTCCGGTGACATCTGCCTCGACTGGCAGTGCCTGCACGTCTCCGCCCATCGTGAAAATCAGGTAACCGTTGTGCGTCCAGTCGGTCAGGTTGGTGAGGCCCTTCTCCGAGATCAACAGCTCGTCCCCGCCCGAGCCATCGGCGGCCTTGCGATAAATGCCCATCGTCTTGGTGCGATCGGATTGCCACGCGAGATCGCGGCCGTCTGGCGACCACACCGGTTGTCCATCGAAGCCCGGGTCGAAGGTGAATCGCGTACTGGCACCTGAGCTCAGATCCACGATCCAGATGTCGTTATTGGTCGGTTGCCGGGGATCGAGCTGCACGACAGCAGCCCGGCTGCCGTCGGGTGAGACTTTCATCGTGCCGTACGGGGCATGCTCGCCCGGATGGCCGACGACGTCGCCGTTCCGATTCAACCAGGTGAGCTGGCGATTGTTGCCGGACACCGATCGATAGACGAGCGCGCCGGTTCGCGATGCGGAGAAGTGGCCGAGCGCGCCGTTGCTCACACCCGACACTTGCTGCATGACCGTCACCGGGTCGCCCTTGAGCGCGAGCGCACCCATGTCGAACTCCTGCGCGAGCAGCGTTTCATCACGCAGGAACAACACCATAAGCGGAGCGTGTGTGCTGCGTTGCGCGAGCGCGACACCGTAGTCGGTCTTCAGCAGCGGCGTGGTGCTTTGTGCATCGGGCGCGGCCTGGAGATCGCCGACGAAGATCGATCGCATCCCAAGTGGTGCGCCGCGCATGAAGAGGAAGTGGCGCCCGTCGGGCAGCATCACCGGATGCGCGTGAGCCTCTTGTGGGTTGGCCGATTTCGTCACCAGCGTCAGCGTGCCGCCGTTCGCCGTCGTCTTCATGATCCCAGTCGTGGAGCCGACGAGAATCGTGCCATCGGCGCTCCACGAGCCGCCGATGGCCGGGGCGATTTCGGCGAGCGTCTGTGAAGGGCCGCCGTTGATGTCGATCTTCCTGAGTTGTTTCGAGTTGCCGTAGCCGACGAACCGGCTATCGGGCGACCAGAACAACGCGACGGTCTGCTGGTTAATGTGCGCGTCCTCGAGCGGCTTGGCGATCGGCGAATCGAGCCTTCGAAGCCAGAGACGAGGTTCGCCATCGTAACCGTATGCGGCGAACACGATCTTGCGGCCATCGGGAGAGACCGCCGACGCTCCCCACTGTGTGAAGTTGACGCTCTCGGGAAGACCGATCTGGAATCGCGCGACGTCAGCCCCCGGAGGTGCTTCGCGGAGGTGGAGATACGACACGCCCGCGAGCGCTACTGCCAGCAGCGCCGCGACGCCACCGAGCGCGAACAGCGGCGCCTTGCTTGTCCTGGTTTCCACGGTCGCGCCCGGTGCCATGTCCAGTAGCAGCATCGCATCGCCGGCATCGCGCAGCCGTCGCTTTGGATCCTTTTCGAGACAGCGTTGCAGCAGCGGCCGCACTTTTTCCGGCACGCGTTTCAGATCCGGATTCGTGCGCACCACCGAGGCGAGAACATCCGTGACCGTTTCGCCCTCGAACATCTGCTCACCGGTGAGCATCTCGTAGAGGATCACGCCGAACGCCCAGATGTCGGCGCGCTTGTCGACGTTTCTGCCGCGGGCCTGCTCGGGCGCCATGTACGCGGCCGTGCCAAGGATCACGCCGGCGCCGGTAGACGCCACCGTGAGCGTGGGCGCGTCCTCGACCGACGCCGTCGCACTCCATGGACCTTCGGCTTTGGCGAGGCCGAAGTCCAGCAGCTTGACCGTACCGCCAGGCGTGATCTTGATGTTGGCCGGCTTGAGGTCGCGATGGACGATGCCCTTGTCGTGCGCGGCTTCGAGACCGTCGGCGATCTGCCTGGCGATATCCAGCGCTTCTTCGAGCGGAATCGCACCCTGCTTGATCCGCTCCGACAAGGTCTGGCCCTCGACCAGCTCCATGATGAGCGCGCGGTCCTCGACGCCATAGATCGCGGCGATGTTCGGATGGTTGAGGGACGCGAGCACCTGCGCCTCGCGGGTGAAGCGCGCCATGCGCGTCGTGTCGCGAGCGAAGTCTTCGGGAATCAGCTTGATCGCCACCTCGCGACCGAGCTTGCTGTCGGTCGCGCGATAGACCTCGCCCATGGCGCCTTCGCCAAGTTTCGAGGAAATTCGGTAATGAGCGATGGATTCCGGCGTCATCGGCGCGTGAATAGTACTACGCCGCCAGTCGCCTAGAGGTCGCGCCTTTGATAGCTCCAGTAGGCGACCGCCAGAGTAGCCAACGCGGTGAAGGCGAGCACGGCCAGATTGCGCGATTCCGGCGCCGTGCCGGCAAGGATGCCGGGCGCCGCATAGTAGTGGAACGGTGAGAAGCGGGCGAGCTCGCGTGCCGGTGCCCAGATCGACTCGAGGAGCTCGACGAGATATGCGGCAATCGCGACCACGCCGACAGCGCCGA
>DAINQP010000012.1:0-5016 GCA_036742665.1 Vicinamibacterales bacterium
TGGATGCCGTCTCCAGTGCGGTTGCACTGGACGCGGTGCGCCGCGGCCGCCGCCGCGACAGCGACAATGCGAGAAAGTTGCTGGCGGAGTTGACCCCGCGCGAACGTCAAGTCTGCGATCTCGTCGCGCGTGGTCTCTTGAACAAGCAGATCGCCGATGAGATTGGCGCGAGCGAACGCACGGTCAAGATTCACCGTGCCCGTGCCATTCAGAAGCTGGGCATCACGTCAGTCACCGACCTGGTCCGTCTGCTGTCGCGTATCGGCGAGTAATCCCCCTCACGTCAGAACCGCGCGTCGGAGCGCCCGGTGACCACTGCGCGGCATTCGCCCGCGACCGGCCGCGGGCGAATCGGGTGCCACCCGCGTACACCCGCGCAAGCCAGTGTTTTCGCGCGACAGGACGCGGCGCGGGGATTGCTCGATCGTTCGACGATGACACCGTCTCGCCGACACACAGCTATGCGTCGAGGATGGCTGGCGATGAGCGTGTGGTTCGCGCTCGCGAGCACCGCGGACGCTCAACCGGCGCCGAATGCGGGTCCGACCCCGGCACCCGCACCGTCGGAGCTGGTTGAGACCCTGCCGGCCAGTCAGAGCGTTGTCTTCACGTACATGAACCGGCCGATCACCACGCTGCGCGCGAGGGTGCTCACGGACACGCCTGCAGACCGCGCCAGTGCCGCGACGGCGATCCTCGATCGCCTCGTGGACCAAGACATGATCGGCCCGGTATCGGCGCCCGTTATCAACGGTGTGCTCTTTCTTCGCGTCGGCACAGCGGACGTCCTGCACGTGGCGTCTGCGGACGTGAATCGCCCGGCGGGCGAAACGCTCGAGCAGCGCGGCGTCGAGGCACGTGGGCGATTGGCGGTGGCGCTCGACGAAGCGCGTGAGCTCCGCCGGCCCAACCGGCTGCTCAGTGCCAGTCTGCGGGCGGCCGCTGTCACGCTCCTCTTCGTGACGGCGATTGTGATGCTGGCTCGCGCCAGGCGCCGCACCGTGGCCCGCGTTCACGCGGTTGCCTGGCGGAATCTGGACCGTATGGCAGGCCGGTGGTGGACCAATCGGGATGTCTGGGCCGCACGAGTCGCCGGAACCGTTGTCACGGCCACGTTGATTGCCCTCGGCCTGCTCCTCACGTACTGGTGGGTGGCGTTCGTGCTGCGGCAGTTTCCGTACTCGCGACCATGGGGCGAATCGCTGCGCGGACAACTTCTCGCGATGCTCGCCGCGGTCGCGCTGGCCATCGCCCACGCCATCCCCAATCTGCTGCTTGTGGCGCTGATCGTCGCCGGGACCAGAGCGGCGATTAGCATTTCGAGTGCGTTCTTCGACGCGGTCGAACGCGGCACGATTGCGCCGGTCGGGACGTCTCCCGAGACAGCACGCGCGAGCCGCCGGCTCCTGGCGGCGGGTCTCTGGCTCATTGCAGCCGTCCTCGCCTATCCCTATATCCCGGGAAGCGGCACCGACGCGTTCAAGGGCGTGAGCGTGTTCGTCGGCGTCATCATGTCGCTCGGTTCAGCGGGACTCGTGAATCAGCTGATGAGCGGGCTGACGCTGACCTACTCCAGAGGGTTGCGGGTTGGGGACGTCGTGCGGACCGGTGAAGTCTCTGGACGCGTTGCGCGAATGGGGATCTTCTCGCTGCAGCTGCGCACGTTCCGCGGCGAGCTCATTACCGTGCCGAACGCCGTCGTCATCGGCCAGAGCATGACCAACTACACGCGCACCGAAGGGACGCCGCATCTCAGCCTCGACACCGAGGTGACGATTGGGTACTCGACACCGTGGCGTCAGGTGCAGGCACTGCTGACATTGGCGGCACAGCGGACCGACATGATCCTCCGCGACCCGCCGCCAAAAGTGTTGCAGCGCTCGCTCGAGGACTTCTATGTGCGTTACCAGTTGATCGTCGCGCTCGACTGTGACGCGAGCCACGCCGACGTGCTCAATGATTTGCTGGCGAACATTCAGGATGCCTTCAACGAACACGGTGTCCAGATCATGTCGCCGAACTATGAGGCCGATCCCGTTCACCCGGTCGTCGTTCCCCGCGACCAGTGGTACACGTCTCCAGCCAATCCTCCGCGGCATCTAGCAGCGGTTCGCGAACGGCCGTGACGAAAGCGGCTTTGCAAATGCGCCGGCGTCGACAGCCGACAGGAGGAGTCATGGCCGCAGCTCGGCTGCTCTGGATGCCGCTGACCTCAGCGGCGGTGACGATGACGTCTGTCGCCTCGAGCCCGATCGCCAATGCGACTGTGCGCAACTTCGCCGTGGACGAGACAAACGAACAGGCCACTCGACGTGATGACACATGTGTCGAGCGTATCCAACGGCAGCGATAGCACACCCGCGAGGCGCATCGCCGGGCATTGCCGCACGATCATTCCAACGGCGCTCCTGCTCGGTGTCGCGGTCACGCAGATGGTGCTCGTCAAAGTCGCCGATCTCAGTCCGTGGAAGGGCGGCGGGTTCGGGATGTTCGCCACGACGGACGGCACCGCGTTTCGCTATGTCCGCCTGTTCGTTGACGGCCCGGAACGATCCGAGGAGCTGAACGTCACCGAATCGCTGGAGTTCGACGCCGTTCGCGCACAACTCTTTCCTTCTCGTCGCTTCCTCACACGACTCGCCGAGGCCGCAGGGGCGCGTGAGCTACGCCACGGGCGCGAGGCGGCGACGGTTCGTGTGGAAGTGTGGAGAGTCGAATTTTTCGATCAGCCGCTCAGAGCGACCGGGCGGCGCCTTCGCAGCCTCACCATTCCGATCGAGCGGCAGCCGCAGGCGAACTGACGTGGGCGTCGAGCTGATCCTGCGACTGACGGCGGTGGAGTTGCTGTTGCGGCCGATGGGGCCGTGGGGCGTCCGTCCGCTGATTCTTGCGGCTGCAGGGTTGGCGCTCCTCTCACCGCGCACGCTGTCCTCGTCTCTCACGTGGTATGCGCTGACGGTGCTGTTAACCGCGCGGATCGTCGCCGACTGGCCACTTCCGGACAATCACATTTATCTACTGACGTATTGGTGCCTCGCACTTGCGTTGTCGCTTGGCGCGACCGACCCCGCCCGCACGCTGGCGACCAGCGCCCGCCTGCTGATCGCGACGGCCTTTCTGATGGCGGTGATCTGGAAAGCGTTGCTGTCACCGGACTATCTCGACGGACGCTTCTTTCGTGTGACCTGGTTGACCGACGCTCGCTTCACTGACGCGGTGCAGTTGCTCGGGGGGATGAGCGCCGCACAGCTCACCGACAACCGCGAGAACCTCGCTCCGCTCCCCGAAGGAGCTGAGCGCCTGCACGAGGCGATGCCGTCAGACCCGCCGGCGTTCCGGTATCTCGTGCTGATGTCCACCTGGGGCGTGCTGACCCTCGAGGCGATGGTGGCGTTCGCATTTCTCTTGCCGCGCGGTGCGCGCGCGAGCCCGCTCCATCATCTCAGTCTGTTGCTCTTTTGCGGCGTGACGTACGCGATCGCCCCGGTGGCCGGTTTCGGGTGGCTGCTGCTGACGATGGGCATGGCATTGTGCCGTGCCGACCAGCGCGCGCTCCGCGCAGCGTACGTCGTCACGTGGTTTCTCGTGCTGTTCTACTCAGAAATCCCGTGGGCCAACATCATGGTCAGCTGGCTCTCGACGCGCTCAAGCGCATAGCCTCTCCAGTCTCGCGCACGGACGCTTCGAGATCCTTTTCCAGAAAGTAATTCAGGAAGGTGCGAATCACGGCGATCGCGCCGAGCTGCGCGATGTCGATCCATTGAGGTGAGATGACCGTCTCGATGATATCGGCGGCCAGCTCGAACTCGAGCCCCAGCAACAGCCAGACGCCGAACCGCCTCCAGACGACCTTGCGCGCACCATGGCCCGCTTCCCGTCGGGCGATGAGGACCATGCATCCGACAGCCGCCTCGATCGATCCCCACGCGACAAGTAAGACAGCGATTCCTTTGATCGCCAGTGACGCGCCTTCGGCCGCGGCCTGCAAGGCGCCCTCGATCACGGCGCGGACGCCGCCGCCCGGATGATGCAGCGAAAACCGACATGGCAGGTGGACGTATCGATCGGTTCAGGAAATCGGGCGGCCGGACGATACCGCCGACAGTAACTTGGGCGCGCAGAGGTGCGATCCGCCTTTCAGAACCTTGCGTGGAATCCGCCCCTCGGGCTGACGCGGATCGTAGCTCTCGTGCTCACGGCCACCGCGCGGGTTGCGCGGGATGCAACACGCCTTCAACGCTTCACCGGGATGTCGGGGCTCGTACCAGTCGCTCGTCCATTCCCAGACGTTGCCGATCATGTCGTAGAGACCGTAGCCGTTCGGGGCATAGACGCCGACGGGCGACGTCCCGTCATAGCCGTCGCTCGCGTTCTTGCGCCACGGGAATTCCCCTTGCCAGGTGTTGGCCATATGCCGATCGTGCGGAAGAAATTCGTCGCCCCACGCGTAGTCGGCGCCATCGAGACCACCACGCGCCGCACACTCCCACTCGGCCTCGGTCGGCAATTCCTTCCCTTCCGACCGCGCGAATGCTTCGGCGTCACAGTACGCGACGTGCACGACGGGATGGTTCTGCTTTCCGTCGATCGAACTCTGCGGTCCGTGTGGATGACGCCAGTCTGCGCCGCGCATGAACTGCCACCAGTTGCCGATATTCCGGCGATCGACCGGCCCGTCCGGCTTTACGAACACGAGCGAGCCGGCGTACAGCATGTGCGGCAACGCGCCTGGATAGTCGCGTGGATCGGGAGGAATCTCGGCAAACGTCACGTGATTCGTGGCGGTGATGAATCGCTCGAAGCGAGCGTTCGTCACCGGGTAGCGGTCGATCCAGAAACCGTCCACTGAGACGCGGTGCACGGGCCGCTCCTCCGGATAGTGCTTGTTCGACCCCATCTGGAACGCTCCGCCCGGTATCCACACCATGTCCGGAAACGGCGCCGAAGTCGATGTGGCTGTGGGCCCTGTCTCAGTTGCCTCGTCTATGGCGAAGCGCACGTGATCCGTACATGTCA
>DAINQP010000012.1:5116-52178 GCA_036742665.1 Vicinamibacterales bacterium
GCAGCTCTCCGAGCTGCACATCTCATTGCGCAGCTCTCCGAGCTGCGCCGTTCGCAAGAGTCGGGCCGCCCTCGTCCGCGACACGTGAGCGGCTCATCACAGACGAGTGTATCCGCGATACCTCGCGGACCCGCCGCGAGACGACGCGGCAGAGCGAGACACGGTGCTCGAGTCGCTCGTCGGCGCCTGAACGATCGCAATGCGGCGCAACGCGCGGCCGACGCTGGTACTTGGATTGCGAGCCCCGAGCCGGAGCACTATGCCTCAGACGCGGCGATACATGGTCATCACGGCGGCGGCGGTCATCTATCTGGGAACCGCCACATCGCACAACGCCGCTCCAGTTCTGCAGGCTCAAGCAGTGAACACACGGGATAGCGGGCCAGTGTTCCGCGGTGCCGTAGACCTGGTCTCGCTCAACGTCACGTTGACCAATGAGCACAATCAACCGGTCGGCGGATTGACGGCAGGCGATTTCGCCATCTTCGAGGACGGTGTGCAGCAGGATCTGTCGTTCTTCTCGTCAGCGCGCCTGCCGATGGACGTGGCCATTCTGCTCGACACGTCTTCGAGCATGTCGCCGGTGCTCTCCGTCGCGCAGGACGCGGCGATTGGACTCGTCGAGTCGGCGCAGCACGCCGATCGAGTGTCGGTGACGGCGTTCAACGATCGAGCGAACATCCTGCAACCGCTTGGCAGCGATCTCGGCGGCGCGATCAGGGCCATCCGCGCAACATCCGCCCGGGGCTCGACCGCCCTCTACAACGGCCTGTACATGGCGATGACCGAGATGGTCCGCAGCCGGCGCAACACGCAAGACATCCGCAAGCAAGCCGTCGTCGTGCTCTCGGATGGCCAGGACACATCGAGCCTGGTGCAATACGACGACGTCATGGAGCTGGCGAACGAGTCTGGCGTCGTGCTCTATACGATTCTGCTGTTGTCGCCATTCGACGCGCGTCAACTCAACGACCTCAAGACGAGCAAGTTCTCGCAGGCGCTCTTTGCGATGCGTTCGTTCGCCGAGGCGACCGGCGGTATGACGTTCCTGACCTCGAACGTCCGTGATCTGCAGGGGATCTACAGCCAGATCGCCACCGAACTGGCGCAACAGTACACGCTTGGCTACATCTCGACGAACGCGAGGAGGGACGGCCAGTTTCGCCGCATCGTGGTGAGAGTTGTCGGTCATCCTCACGTGCGGACACGAACCCGCACCGGATATCAGGCGCCGAAATCGGCGGCGTCGATCAGGCCGTCACGCTAGCCGCGTCCGCGTGGCCGCCACAATGGTCATTGCCGCAGAAACACCAGGACAAATCCGAGGACCCCGAGTCCAGCGACCATCGTCGCCACCGCCAGCACAATCGAACCGCGTGAGGGACCGTAGGCGTCATAGTCGAAGCAGCACGTCCATTTGATGCCGGTAGTCGATCGTCGCCAGCACCAGACCGCCCACACCGATCAGAATCATCACCAACGCGACACCCCGCGGCTCGAGCAGCTTTTGCGCGTGCTGTGCGGCCCGATCGTCCTGGACGAACTGGAAGAACTTGTAGATGGTGAATCCGAACGAGATCATCGACGTGCTCGTCCGGACCCATGCCATCAGGGTTCTCTCATGAGCCAGTATCGTTCGCGACAGCGCGCGAGGCGCGTGGCGTCGTTGGTTTTATGCGGTAGACCGCCGAGCACGTCGTCCATAGGCCGTCCTACGGAGGAGCAAGCCGCTTGCCCCCACAGGCACGCCGCTTACGCGCGTCGGATCAGGAGAGGCCCAGCCCGATTGATGTCGCGTAGCGGACGAGATCTGCGGTTTTCCGGAATCCGAGCGCGCGCATGATCTCGTACTTATGCGTCTCGACCGTGCGTGGAGACAAGTTGAGCGCGGCCGCGATCTCTCGTGCGCTGTGGCCCTTGGCAATGAACTGAAGGACCTCGCGCTGCC
Organism: Vicinamibacterales bacterium; assembly: GCA_036742665.1. Classification (GTDB taxonomy): domain Bacteria; phylum Acidobacteriota; class Vicinamibacteria; order Vicinamibacterales; family UBA2999; genus Gp6-AA40. Next base: position 7,065 of record DAINQP010000012.1, read on the forward strand.
GTGGCGTCAATGTCGCGAGCGGCCGTTCGGAGGTGGCCGTACTCGCCATCCGCTCCGCAATATGTGGGCTGATATACGTGCCGCCCTCGAACACCATGCGGATAGCCGTGAGCAGTTCCTCGCCGGCGCCCTGCTTGGCCACGAAGGCCGACGCCCCTGCCGCGAGCGCCTGTCGAGCGACGCGGGGATCGCCGTACATCGAAACGATGATGATCTTCGCGGTGACGCCGGCGCGGCGAAGCTGGCTTACTGCCTCCACGCCGCTGAGCCCCGGCATCGAAAGATCGGCGATGATCAGGTCAGGGCGTCGCTCGAGCGCGACCGAGAGGAGACTTGAGCCGTCGAGCACGGTTCCGACCATTTCGCAATGCTCGGCAAGCAGCTCGTTCAATGCGTCGGCGACGAGCCGATGATCGTCTGCGATAAGTGTCCGAGGCACTGGTTCCATTGTGGAGTGCCAGACGGCACTATCCCCCGTGCCTTGAACTTACGCCAGAAGCAGGTACGGCGTTGCACGTTTTTTGTAAGTGGCAAGAAATACGAGCCAATAACCCGCCCGCCACATCGATCCCACGACATAGCGTGGGCGCCGCCAAGGACCAGTTGCAAGGTAAGAGAATATCTGGTGACTAGCGGACCTTTGTGCTCAGAGACATCCTCGAGCGGAGCAGAATCTCGTCCAGGATGACCTGCGGGTCGTCGCGAAGCACCATCCGCATACCCTGCAGGATGAGGAACTCGCGTGAGGCGATGAATCCGTCCAGCCCTTCTCGGCTGTCCCACTCCGACACGAGCGTCAGCATCTCACCATCGCTGGCATCAGCCAGCAGGCGGCACGTCAGACAGCCGGGCCACGTTCGCATCCGGCGAATGAAGCCGTCGATCGCACTGAGCGCTTCCGATCGTTTATCGTCGCGCACCCGCAAGTTCATGGTTGCTATGTGCATCGAAGGAAGCGTCCCAGCCGCGAAGCGCGAACCGCTGGCCGCGGCATACCGCGGTAATCCGCCCCGTAACCAGCGATCGTGTGGGTCGTTCACGGGACGTTGTTTTACACAGCACATTACGGGCCGTACCGGGTGAGCCCGGTGAGGGCTCACCCGGTCTCAGGTGGGGCCGCTCGCACGCGAACGTGCGAGCGGATTGGTCGTGCAGAGAGGTGTGGGTAGGGTGGAAGGTATCTATGCGCCGCGACGGATTCCCAGCTTTCGCAGCCGGCTGCGCAGGGTGCTTGGCTTCATGCCAAGCAGCTCGGCCGCGCCCCGGCGGCCCTCAATCCGCCAAAGCGTCGTGCTGAGCATGCGCTGAATGTGATTGCGTTCGATTTCCTCGAGCGTCGTCCCAACGGATGCCGTAATCCGAACCGCCGACAGCGCGATGTCGCTGAGCGAAATCACACCGTCCGCCGAGAGGATGATGGCCCGGTGTATGACATTTTCGAGCTCGCGGACATTGCCCGGCCAGTCGTACTGCTGCAAGGCACGCGCGACCGTATCGGAGATCGGCTTGATCGGTTTGTGCATCACACGGGCAAAACGGTTGGCCAGGTGCTGCGCCAGCATCGGGATGTCCTCACGCCGTTCGCGCAGCGACGGCAGCGTGATCGGAAACACGTTCAGCCGGTAATACAGGTCGTCGCGAAAGCGGTTCTGCCGGACTTCCTCGGCGAGATCGCGATTGGTCGCAGCCACCACGCGCACGTCAACATCGACGGTGCGCGCGCTGCCCAGTCGCTCGATTTGCCCTTCCTGGAGCACGCGCAGGAGTTTTGGCTGCAGCTCGGCCGGCAGATCGCCGACCTCGTCGAGAAAGAATGTTCCTCGATTCGCGTGCTCGAACCTGCCTACCTGACTCGAATGGGCACCCGTGAAGGCCCCACGCTCGCGCCCGAACAGCTCGCTCTCCACCAGCGTAGCGGGGAGTGCGGCGCAGTTGAGCGCGACGAACTTGGCGCTGGCTCGGGCGCTACGACGATGAATCTCACGCGCGACGAGTTCTTTGCCGGTGCCCGTCTCACCGAGCAGCAGGACGGTCGCCGTCGTTGCCGCGACCTGGTCGAGACGAAACATGACATATCGCCAGGCCGCACTCTCGCCAATCAGCGTTTCGTCGTGGCCCTGGCGTTCCCCGTCGTGGGCAGGCGTGGCCGCACGCCGTGAGGCGCCGTCCGGCCCGTCAACGCGGGGGCCGTCACCGTTGCGGGGGCCGTGCACTGCCTCGATGGCCGTGCGAACCGCCTCGGCGACGGCGGTCAAGGGCGCCAGTGTCGCCCCAGCCAGTTGCAGCTGCGCGCGCTGTGAATACAACGCGATAGCCCCGCGGCTGAAGTCCTGCCGATACAGCGGGACCAGAATCAGCGTGCGAATACCCAGCGCCCACAGGTGCAGGTGATCGTCGGTAGGCAGAGCAGTCGTCGGCCGTCCATGATGCGGCGGCTCGGCGACCACCAGCACATCCGGAGAGCTCGCAACGCTCTGCAGGCGAGAGCCAGCAAGGCATTCAGCAACAGCCCGGCCGGTTGCCGGCAGGGTGCCGATCGCGATGCTGGAGATTTGTGGTTCGAACGGCACGAAGAAAAGACCACCCTCGAGCACCAGCTCCTCAACCATCCGTGACAGCACGTCACGCAGGCGCTCATTGATCGATTCTCGTGTGGCTTGGGCAAGTCGAGAGCACGCGTCTCGAGCTACCCTTTCGACGTTCGGAACGAGGTTCTCGCGTCCAGGAAACACCGAGACTGCCATTGGCCCTTCTTTCCTATACTCGCAGCGGCTCTCAGACTCGCCACCATCGCATCGCGCGGTGGCGAGCCACCTTGTGGGGAGGCCGTCAACGTAACTGCTCGCGCCCCGATGGGGCAATAGGCCAATGGATCTACGTAGATCTTCTGAGATGAGGCAGGGACCTCACTGTTTCGCTGCGCTGAGTGCTGAAAGGTGAATATGGACGCTGGTTCCTGACGTGTCGCTCTCGATGTCGACCCACCCGCGAAAGAGTCGAACAATCAGCGCCACGCTGGTCAAGCCGAATCCTGGACGGCCCTCCCGCGTACTGACGAAGGGATCGAACGCTCGGGCGCGCACGTCCTCCGGCATTCCAGGTCCGCTATCCGTGACCGTCACACGAATGTAGGGAACGCCGTCGGACCGCCGCGTCACCGACGCCGTCTGGATCTCGAGCAGGCCGCCGTCCGGCATGGCGTCGCGACTGTTCGCGGCAAGGTTCAGCAGCACCCACTCCAGCTGCACGCTCTCGGCTTCGACCATTCCGTCCGCGGCATCCAGCCGCAGGTGGACGCGAATCTTGTCACCCACCATACGGACCAGCACGCCTTCGAGCTGCGCGATGAGATCGTTGACGTCGGCCACGACGGTCTGGCCGCTTCGTGGTTCGTCCATCACGATCAGTTCGCTCGCGACGTGAAAGGCGCTGTCGATCGCGCCATCGAGTTCGAGGAGATCGCGCTCGGCGGCTGAATCGGTTGCCGATCGCTCGCGCAGCGACTGGACGCAGGTGGACATCAGCCGCAGGAGAGTCCGGAGGTCATTGCCCAGCCGAATTGTGATGAGTCTGCTCACGGTTGTGCACGCGCTCGGGCCGCTCGAGCGTGCGTCCGCAGTACTTCGGACGACACATCAGCGACTGAGCAATGCTACGTGATGACCGCAGACGGACTCATTGACATGAATCAATCGTCGCGACCGGGCAACGAGCTTAGAGGGCTTTTGCCAAGCGGTCGAACTGGGGACGATCGACGATGCGCGCGAGATGCCGATTGGGAAAGCTCACGATGCCACGGCGTTGGAGCTTCGTGGTCGCGCGGCTGACCGATTCGAGCGACAAACCAAGATAGCTGGCGATATCCGAGCGGCTCATTGGCAGCTCGACATCCCGAGCATTGTGCCGATCGCAGCACGTACATTCGAGCTGCTGAATGAACATGGCCAGCCGACCGACGGCGTCACGGCGCCCCACGACGATCGTCTGGCGCTGCGCCTCGCGAAGTTCGTGTGTCACCTTGCTGAGAAACTGAAACTGGAGCTCGGCATCACGACGCAACAGCGCGATCAGCACATGAGATTCGATACGATAGAGCGTGGCCGTTGTGATGGCCTGGGCCGTGCGGACATACAGACCGTTCTTGGCGAGTCCAAACACATCTCTCGGAAACAGAAATGCCGTCACCCAGCGCCGCCCACTCCGCAGGTCCTTGAATGTCTTCAAGACGCCTTCGGTGTTGATGTAGATCCAACTCGCGGCAGTCTGTTCCCGATAGACAAACGTTCGCGCGGGGACCCGGATGCGCGTCGCGATCTCGAGAAGCTGCTGGCGCTGTCGCTCCGTCAACACCGGCGTCCCACCCAGGCTTCCCGGCTCGAGAAACGACGCGCCACGTATACCCGGTTCGACGGCGGTAGACTCCGTTGCCTTGCGATCCGAATGTTTTGCGGCAGACACGGCGTCCCTCTCCATGGTGCGGCCTTCGTTCCCTGCACGTGTGCTCAAGATCTGTACCGCCATCAGCTTCATCGACAGCCGGTTGCTACCAGCGATCGATCGCCCAAATATCGCGGGCATTCACGAAACGTCGTGAGCGTCTGCGCAGAACTCCAATACGCCGTACTGTCGAGCCTCGGCACGTGAGTTGCCTCCGTACGCGGGCTACCGCCTGCCTGGAGGAACGATGCACAACTTACCGCGCACCGCGAACGACGCGATCGTCACGCCAGATAACTTCAACCGCGCAGAGAGCGACATGTACTTCCGCTGGATGATCAGACTGGCCGGCGGCATCGGCCGCTTCCACCATCGTCGCGAAGTCATGCCGATCGAGTGGCAAACGGTCGTTCGACCGAATCGGGACACGCTGTACTCGTCAGCGGTCTTCGATCTGGATGCGGCGCCGGTGACGATCACACTGCCTGACAGCGGCGCCCGATTCATGTCAATGCTGGTCCTCGATCAGGATCAGTTCGCGCCGGCCGTCGTTCATAGCACAAGCCGCTGTGTGCTGAGCCGAGCGCAGATCGGGACGCGATACGCGATGGCCGAAGTGCGGACGCTCGTTGATCCGAGGAACACGCACGACCTGCAGGAGGCGCGTCGTCTCCAGGATGCGATCGCCGTCGAGCAGGAGCCCCAGGGGTGGTTTCAGGTCCCGGCATGGGACGGAACCAGTCAGCGCATGGTCCGCAACGCGCTCGTCGCACTGGGCCGAACGGTACACGATTCGCGGGGCATGTTCGGGAGCCGCGCGCAGGTGGATCCAATCCGTCACCTGATCGGCACAGCGATGCACTGGGGCGGGAATCCGGAAGCGGAGGCGACGTATCTCAACGTGACGCCGTGCATGAACGACGGCACGACGATGCACCGGCTCACCGTCAGAGATGTGCCCGTGGATGGGTTCTGGTCGATCAGCGTCTACGGTGCCGACGGCTACTTCGAACCGAACACACGCCATGCCTACAGCGTCAACAGCCTCACGGCGACGCGCGATCAGGACGGCTCCGTCACAGTACAGTTCGGTGGCAGCGACAGCCAGTCGCCCAACTGCCTTGCGATTATGCCGGGGTGGAACTACATGGTGCGCCTCTATCGTCCGCGCCCCGAGATCCTCAACGGAAGCTGGGCCTTCCCACCGGCAACGCCCGTCGTCGCCAAACCCCACGCGCGCCCGTTTCGCGTGCCACGACGACCGATCGAGCGGACCATCGCGGCAAGCCAGTACGTGCGCGCGTAGGCTTCATGCGGGCGGGACGCCTACGTCCCGCGCATGCGGGCGGGACTGAGGCGTCATCGAGCCCTTTTAGTTAGCGGGCGAGACGCTCGTCACCAACGCCCGCGAGAAGGTGATGTCGATCTTGTCGCCGGGCTTGACGTTCTCGAGATTCTTCGTATTCTCGATTTTCCGGGTCACGACTCGTCCGTCATCGGTGGCCACCGTGACAGAGGGTACTGTGGCGTCGATCGCCTTGACCGTCACTGTCATGGTTTCCTGGCTCGCGATCGTCGCGGAAGGAAGCGCGCCCGTGCCGCGATTCACCGTCGCACCAGCGCTCGCACCGGCGCCTTTTTCGCCGGCCTTGACCAACTGAAACACGAGCGACTCGTAGTAGGTGAGGTTCACCTTCTGCCCCGGCTTCAGCTCCTCGAACCGCTTCACCTCTGGGCTGACGCTGACGGTGTCCTCGTTGCCCATGTCGTCGCGCAGCGTCAGCATTCGCTTCGCCTGGTCAACCGCGGTGATCGTCGCGCTGAGCTTCAGCACGTTGGCTTTCGTCACCGGTTCCTGCGCCTGTGGTGACGCGGTCGCCGCCCACACCATTGCCACCAGCAGCATCGTCTTCGTTGCACTCATGGTTTTGCTCCCTACGGTCACCGCAGTTGGTGGCCGTCACTGTCATGGAAGCAAAATGCGGGGCGCCGCGGACGACGATTTTTCGAGCAGGGAGACATGGCGACGTCGCGACATGACGCGGGCCACGCGAGACGTCGTGATGGCCGTGCGACGTTCTCTACGGCGTCTTCTTGAACGTGATCGACAGCCCCGCGAAGTCGGTGCTGCTCGTCGGCACGTCAGAGCCGGCTCCCAACAACCAGGCCTTGGCGAGATTCAAGTGGAGATACGCTTTGCGCGTAGTACCCGGCAGCGTGAATTGCCCCAGGCGATAGGCGATGCCGTAGTTGGTGGCAATCCTCCATGCGCGGCTGCCGTCCGCAGTCGGCACGTTCATCAGCATCGCACCCGGCGCCACAAAGATCTGAAAACGCCCTTTCACCGTCGTGGTCGCGTGCATGCCGAGGACACCGTAGACGTTGACTCCCGACTGCATGGCGGGCCATCCGCCATCGAGGTGTACGTGCTCCCACCAGGTGATCTTTCCCGTGTCCTCGGCGTTTGTATTGACTGGCGCGGCGGTAGCTGTCGTTGTCATGGCAGCGGGCCCGCCGCTCCATGCCGCCAGCAACTGGCAGGGCTCGTTGGTGGAATCCGGGTCAGCGGCCACGCCGTCGCACGCCTCGAACAACCACAATGGAGGATCGGGCTTGGCGCGGCGTGTACGTGCACTACGGAACCAGCCTGGCTCGCGACGATTTCCCCATGTCGCCGCCCATGCCTCCCACTCCGTAAATTCCTCTATCCACTTGTCAAGTTCGTCTTGACGTGCCGCCGTATCCCAGATCGGCAAGGTCGGAGCCTGGGTCGCACGTTGCGCGACCGGAATCGCGCGCCCAGGGAGTGGCGCGTCGCCGTCTCTCGTTTGCGCCGAAGCAGACGAGGCGGCCGTCATAACCGCGAGCATGAGGCCCGCCGTACGTAACGCGTCCGCGAACGGTGTTGCTCTCATCAAGAGTTCCCCACCGAAGAGTCCGCGAGTTGTCGCGCCGGTCGCGACCGGTCGCGGTCAGGATACCAGCATCTGGATGACCGCGCGGCGCCGGCATGAATTGGGCGGCCTGCGGCACCGCGAATTCTCGCACAACTTCATCGATCCAGCGCATAAGCCAATCGCTGAGTAGCGGGGCAGGCTTTTTGCCGTGGGTGCTGGGTTCACCGCGAGAGAACAGACGCTCACCGATGTCACACATGAGGACGGTCATGCGCCATTCAGCTTTGCTGATCGCGAGATCGGCGCAGGCGGTTTCGAGTTCCGCTATCACGACATCTGGGCGCCGGAGATCGACCCGAGTGAGGCCGCATCTCACGGTACGAATGGTAAACGAGCCACTGGGCAGTTCCTGCCGATCACTGTGGGATTCGCTAACTGAGGTGCATCTGCCATCGCTCGATTCCACGAACAGCTCTATGAGGTCAGAAAGGACATATCCATGAAATCGCAAAAACAGAGCGGGGCGGGCGGGCAGGACGCCGAGCAGGGACGCTTGACGGAGGCGCGTGAGCAGCACGCGCCGTGGAGGAAATGGGGACCCTATCTCAGCGAGCGGCAATGGGGAACGGTTCGCGAGGACTACAGTCAGGACGGCGATGCTTGGAACCACTTCTCGCACGACGACTCCCGCTCGCGCGCCTATCGCTGGGGCGAAGACGGCATCGCGGGGTTGAGCGACGACAAGCAGCGCCTGTGCTTCGCGCTCGCGCTCTGGAATGGGCGCGACCCGATTCTGAAAGAGCGGCTATTCGGGCTCACCAACTCCGAGGGGAACCACGGCGAGGACGTCAAGGAGTACTACTTCTATGTCGATAGCACTCCTACTCATTCGTACATGAAGTATCTCTACAAATATCCGCAGAACGCATACCCATATCTGGATCTCGTCGAGTCGAACGGGCGCCGGTCCCGCGATGAGATGGAATACGAGCTCATCGATACAGGCATCTTCGACGCGGACCGCTACTTCGACGTCTTCGTCGAGTACGCCAAAGCCTCTGCTGACGATGTGCTGATCAAGATCTCGGTACACAACCGCGGACCCGAAGCGGCGTCGATCCACCTGTTGCCCACGCTATGGTTTCGCAATACATGGTCGTGGGGCCGCGCAGTGCCCAAGCCCGTGTTGAGTCACGTCGACGGTCAGCAGATCCACGCGTTTCATCCGGATCTCGGTGACTACACGCTCCACTACGAAGGCGCCGCGGAAGCAGTGTTCACGGAAAACGAATCGAATGCGGCGAAGCTGTGGGGACAGCCCAATGCCTCCCCGTACGTCAAGGATGCGTTTCACGAGTTCGTGATCGCCGGACGAAAGGACGCGGTCAATCCGGCGCGCTCGGGAACGAAGGCCGCGGCCCATTACCGCGTCGATGTTCCTGCCGGCGGTTCACGCGTCGTGCGACTGCGACTCAGTCAGGCGTCGGCGAGCCAGCCGTTTGCGACGTTCGACACGGTCCTCGCGCAACGGCAGCACGAAGCCGACGAGTTCTACGATCGCATCACGCCAACATCGCTCGGCGAAGACGAGCGCCGCATTCATCGCCAAGCGCTCGCCGGGATGTTGTGGTCGAAGCAGTATTACTACTTCGATCTCGACACGTGGCTCGAAGAGCACAACGCGCACCCACTGCTCGGAGCCAATCGCCGCGTGCGGAACGCCGAGTGGTTCCACATGCTGAACAGCGACGTCATTTCCATGCCGGACAAATGGGAGTACCCGTGGTATGCGGCGTGGGACCTGGCGTTTCACACCCTCGCGCTCTCGCGCGTTGATATCGACTTCGCGAAAAGCCAGCTGCTCTTGTTGCTGAAAAGCCTCTACGCACATCCGAGCGGGCAGATTCCTGCGTACGAGTGGAACTTCAGCGACGTGAATCCACCGGTCCACGCCTGGGCGACGTTGTTTCTGTACAACTTGGAAAAGACGCAGGGGCGAGAAGACACACGTTTCCTTGAACACTCGTTTCAAGGGTTGATGCTGAATTTCAACTGGTGGGTCAACCGCAAGGACCCTGAGGGAAAGAACGTCTTCGCCGGCGGCTTCCTCGGACTCGACAACATCGGCATCTTCGATCGCAGCGCGCCGCTACCGACCGGCGGCCACCTCGATCAAGCCGACGGCACGGCGTGGATGGCGTTCTATTGTCAGAACATGCTCGAGATGTCGCTGATCCTGAGCGATGTCGATCCGATGTACGAAGACGTCGCCTATCGGTTCCTGGAGCATTTCCTCTGGATTGCGTACGCGATGGATCGCATCGGGCCGAACCACGATGAGATGTGGGACGACCAGGACGGCTTCTTCTACGACCTGCTGCACATGCCAGACGGCAGCGCCCAACGTCTGAAGGTTCGATCGATGGTGGGACTGTTGCCGATGTGCGCCGCCACCGTCTTTGAGCCGAAAGGGGAAGGACGCTTCGAACGGCTCAAAGAACTCGTCGGGTTGTTTCGAGAGCGTCACCCGGAGGTGCTCGATCACGTGGCCCCCGGCGATCACACGTTCGTCGGCTTTGCCAACCGACGCCTGGCCTCGGTCTGCAATAAGGAAAAACTCGTGAGTCTGCTCCGCTACGCCCTCGACGAACGCGAGTTCTTGAGCCCGTACGGCATCCGATCGCTATCGGCAGCGCACGGGGCGCAGCCGTTCGGGCTACATGTGGGCGGCGGTGACTACTCTGTGCAGTACCTGCCGGCGGAATCCAACAACGGGATGTTCGGTGGCAACTCCAACTGGCGAGGACCTATCTGGATGCCGGTCAATGTCCTGCTGATCCGCGGCCTGCTGAACATGTATCAGTTCTACGGGAACGATCTCCGCGTGGAGTGCCCCACCGGCTCGGGAAAACAGATGACGCTCTTCGAAGTGGCCAAGGAGATCGCGCGGCGGTTGTCGACGATCTTCGTTCGCAATGCCGACGGGCAGCGGCCGGTGTACGGTGGAACGAAGAAGTTCCAGGAGGACCCGCACTGGCGTGACTACATTCTCTTCTACGAATACTTCCACGGAGACAACGGCGCGGGGCTGGGCGCGAGCCATCAGACGGGCTGGACAGGGCTTGTCGCACTCACGCTTGATTTCTTCGCGCGCGTCGAACCACAAATGGCCTTGGAGATGTCCAAGTCGGCCGTGAGCGGCGCCCGGGAGGAGGTCGTCCGCAGCTGACGGCCCGCCACATCGAATGTCCCGGTCTGTTTCGCGGGTGGCCCACGGTTCGACGTGGGACGCGAACACGCCGGGACATGTCATTTCGAAGATCTGGCTGAAATATCTCGGTAAATCGCTCGCCCATCTCGGCCGAGCCGCCATCGTTCCGACCGCACCACTCCTTGCAGCAGTAGCGACACGTCGGCAATCGTGCCGTTTCGCATCTGTCGAGGAGAGACCATCATGAGACCGGTGTTCCTGATTGCGCTCGTGGCCCTCGCTCTCACGAGTTCGCCGCTGTGGGCGCAGAGCTCGGGGCAGGGACAGGCACAAAGGCAAGCCCAGACGCAAACGCAAACGCAGACGCCGGTGGAAACCAGAGCCGATCGTATGGCGACTGCGACGTACTGGGGCGACACAGGCCTCTGGTTCGTTCCCACTGCCGAAGTCGTGCGGCCCAAAGGTTGGTCGGTCAGTGCGTACCGAACCGAATTCGATTTCAGACAGGGCCTGACTGACGTGTCGGATTTTCCGGTCACGGTGGCTGCCGGCGCTGGTCCTCGAATGGAGATCTTCGGTGCGCTTCGTGTCGTGACGCGGATTGACCGCGATACACGTCCACTGTTTCAACCGACGACGACCGACGACGCCGGCCTGACCAACGACCGGCCGTTCGTGAAAGACGCGTGGACGGGCAACCAACTCGGTGACCTGTATCTCGGCGCGAAGGGAAACCTGTTGTCCGAAGGCGCACAACAGCCGTTCGCCTTGGCGCTGCGCGGCACGGTGAAGCTGCCGACCGCCGACAAAGACAAAGGCGCCGGCAGCGGCGAATACGACTACTTCGCCGATGTGGTGCTGAGCAAGGAAATGGCTCGACGCGTTGAGGTCACCGGATTCACCGGCATGGCGTGGCGAGGAGACCCGGATGGCGTGAACCTGTCGGACGGATGGCGTTGGGGTATCGGTGGCGCGTTCGGCGCCCGTGCGAACCTTCGATTTACAGCGGAGATATTTGGCGAGCAGTCCTTCGAGAACGACGTCATCGCCCAGCCCGGAGTCGTCACCGGCGTCGACGGCTCAGTATCACCTGTTGTGTCGGCGCTCGATCAAGGCACCACCAGCGTCTTCGGACTCACCTGGCAGCACTCGAACGGCGTGTCGCTCGGCGCGGCGGGGAGCTACCAGTCCGGGCTCGATCTGCCCGAGGGCGAAGGCAGCCGCGGCTGGGGTATGCAGTTCCGTATCGGCTTCCATCGCGGCGTGCGGGTCTTCGTGCCGCCGGCGCCGCGGTTTGTGGGAGCTCTCGCGCCGACTCCGGAGCCAGCCCCCGCACCTCCAGCGCCACCCCCACCACCCCCTCCCCCACCCGCCAATCGTGGTCCGAGCGTACAGGCGCAGTGCGATCCGTGCCGCGTGGAAGTCGGCAAGACCGCGACGATCAGAGCGACCTCAAACGATCCGGACGGCGATACGGTGCAGTATCAATGGAAGACCGCCGCTGGCACACTCGCCGAGACCCGCACTGCATCGACAGTCTGGACCGCGGAAACGACGCCAGGAACCGTCGCACTGTCCGTGACGGTCGACGACGGAAAGGGCGGCGTGGCCACCAATACGGTGAACATCGAAGTGTTCCGGCGTGTCCTTATGTTCGATGAGGTGCGTTTCGATCTCAATGAGTCAGTGCTGCGGCCGGAAGCTCGAACCGTGCTGGACCAGGCCGCACGCACCTTGAAAGAAAATGCCGACGTCCGCGTGCAGATCGAGGGTCATGCCAGTGAGGAAGCCTCCCCTGAATACAACCAGGCGCTGGGCAGCAAACGCGCACAGGCCGTGCGGGACTACCTGGTGAAACAAGGCGTCGAGGCCTCGCGGTTGGACACTATCAGCTACGGCGAGACGCGACCGCAGTACGACAACTCGAAAGAAGAGACGCGACGACTGAATCGACGGGCTGCCCTCGTCGTCGAGGACGGTAAATAGCCTGGCTCGCTGAACGCGAACGCGGTCTCTACCGGCTGCGTTCGCGTTCGCCCCCTCCAGCTGAGCAGCATCGTTCAGATGCCTTGCATCGCATGTGGGGCGTATAATCTCCGCCTCGACCCCTGAACATCTGTCCGTCCGTGAATTCAGCTCGACGCTCCCGTTTCATCGTCTGCGTCTGCTGCCTCGTAGTCATCGCCACTTGGGATGGCCGAACGGCGGCACAAACTCCGCCTGCCACGCGCACGGTGCTCCTACTTCAACAATCCTCGGATGTGGGCGGGGCTCTTCGCGCCAGATTCGACAAGGCGTTCGCCGAGGCGTTGCGCGCCGACACATCTTCGCCCGTCGAGTTGTACGCGGAGACAGTCGAAAGCGAGCGATTTCCGGGCGCCGAGCAGGCGCGCGTGTTCACGAGTTATCTCACCAAGAAATACGCCGGCCGGAAGATCGACGTCATCGTCGCCCAGGGGTTCGGACCGTTGGATTTTGCGCGGCAGCACCGCCGGCTCTTGGGCAACCCACCGATTGTCACAACGGTTGCGGCGACGGGGCAGTTGGACAGCACCGACAACGTCATCGGACTGCAAGGCGGGTTCTGGGTCGCCGACACGATTTCGCTTGCCAAGCAATTGCTTCCCGAGACCCGCGCCGTGTACGTGATCGATGGAACGAATGACCACGACAGCGACGTTGAAGACTCGATACGGCGTCAATGGCGCCAGCGCCATAGCGACCTCACGCTCGTTTACCTGCGAAATCTCACCCTCACCGACGTCGTGGCTCGCCTGGAAGCCATTCCCCTGCATTCCATCGTGGTGTTTATCAGGCAGTCGGTGGGCAACGCGTCAGCGGGCATGGACGCCGCAGAAGGGCTGACGCAGGTGCTTCGCGCATCGCCGGTTCCTGTCTTCACGCTGGTCGAAGAGTTTGTCGGGCGCGGCGTCATCGGCGGACGTATCTGGCGTTTCGAGACCGACGCCAGACGCGTCGCCACAATCGCCAGGCGCCTCGCCAGTGGCGCGAGGCCTCGCGATATCCCGATCGGCCGCAACACGTTCGACACGATCCTCGATTGGCAGCAGCTTCAACGCTGGGGCGTCCCCGAGTCTCGGATCCCTGCCGGCAGCATCGTGCTCTTTCGACCGAAGTCGTTCCTGAATTTGTACGGTGAATACGTGGCGGCTGGCGTCGCCATATTCGCGGCGCAACTCACGCTGATTGTCGGCCTCCTCGCTCAGCGCGCGAGGCGGCGCCGCGCCGAACAGGACGCTCGCACGCATGCCACACGATACCAAAGCGTCGTGGACGCGCAGAGCGACATGATCTGCCGTTTTCTCCCCGATACGACGCTGACCTTTGTCAACGAGTCCTATTGCCGCTTCTGGAAGAAGTCTCGCGAAGAGATGCTCGGTCATCCGTTCATCGACATGATTCCATCGGCCGCGCGTCCCGGCGTCATCGAGCGCATCCGCGGTCTGCGTGGGTCAGATTCGCAGGACCACCCAGTCTGTTTGCCCGATGGCAGCGACGGATGGCATCGATGGATCCATTCCACGATCGTCGATGAGCAGGGCCGAGTCATCGAGTATCAGGGCGTCGGCCGAGACATCACCGATCAGAAACGCGCCGAAAACGCGCTTCGCGCCGCTGAACAACGCAACAGCGCGATCCTCCGCGCCATTCCCGATTTGATGTTCGTCCTGCGGCGCGACGGCACATACGTGGATTACCATGCTCGCGATCCGTCCGTGATCTCCGTACCTCCGGAGAAATTTCTTGGCCGAACGGTACGCGACGTCTTTTCGCCCGATCTCGCCGAGACAGTAATGGAGGCAATCGAACGGTGCTGTGTCACCGGCGAACCCGTCGTTTTCGAGTTCGAGCTGGACGTCGGTTACTTGCGGTACAACGAGGCGCGGCTCGTCCCGTTAGCCAACGATCAAGTGCTCAGCATCGTTCGCGATGTCACCGAGGGAAGACGCGCGCGTGAACTAAACCGTGCGTTAGCCGGGCGATTAATCGTGAGTCAGGAGGAAGAGCGTCAGCGCATTGCGAGAGAGTTGCACGACGATTTGAACCAGAAGATCGCCGTGCTCAACATCGATGTCGATCGGCTGTCGCACCAGTTGGAGACGCCCGAGCATCGGTCGCGGCTGCGCAGGATCTCGGCACAGGTCGCGGAAATCGCAGAGCATCTCCACGATCTGTCGTACGAACTTCATCCGGCACGACTGCAGACGCTTGGGTTGCTCGAGTCGTTGCGGGTGATGTGCAGCGAGTTCTCACACCAGAGAAACATCGACGTCACTTTTGTGGCGGCCGACACCGAACTGCCGCTGGTCATCGACCCGGCGGTGTCGCTATGCGTGTACCGGATCACGCAGGAAGCGCTTCACAATGTCGCACGGCATAGCCGTGCCACTAAGGCTTCGGTGGAGTTGTCATACGAGGGCAACGAGGTCGGGCTGCAGATTGCCGACTCTGGCGTTGGGTTCGAGCCGCACTCCAGCCGACATACAGGGCTGGGGGTCGTCAGCATGCGCGAGCGCGTCGGCGTGCTCAACGGAAAGCTGGTGATTCACACAGCGCCTGGCCGGGGCACGCGCATCGTGGCTCGGATCCCCTTGCCACTGCAGCACCAGGCGCCGCTGCCGCAGCACGCACGACTCGGCGACTACTCGGTTTCTTCTTCGTCGGTCAGCATCGCTGGATCGACGTCTACATCAACCGATTCGACAACCGACGTGATCACGGGTCCGGCTGACGTCACCAGCTGAAGCTGCAGTCCCTCGACGATCCACCCGCCTTTGATACCCTCGACTCCATCGAGGGCTCCAAGCAGCTGAACATCAGTGTTATGAGGGAACAAACGTCCGCCGCAGATGGAGACTTGCCGGGCTGGGCCGTCGACGACGGTCAAGCGATATAGGGTGTTCTTGGTACGAACGGTCACCATGGTGCCCGCAAGGAGCAACGGCACCGCCACGGGGTGTCGCACCGCAGGAACGGTATCGAGGAAACCGAAGTCTGGAACCGCGGGGAACGTTTCCGTCTCGGGTGTGGGCCATTTCTCCATGATTTCCATCTAGGTGCAACAGCGCTGCCACGATGGCACGTGGATCGCCTCGCTTCAGCTTGTTAGCTCAGCAATCAGCGCGCGGTGCCACTCTACTGTTTCAGCGACCTGGTTCATCGTGAACATATGCAACGCCCGGACGTTCGCACGCGGGTCGGCGATCGTTGACGCCAACCGGACGAGCAGGGCATCCGCACCGAACGCACCGCCCTGCATGAGGTGACCGAGCAGCGACCGGTTCTTGAGCAGATATCGCATCGAGTCAGTGACACCGATCCGTGCAGCCGTCGTCATCAGCTTGCGTAACGGCAGCACACCCGGCACGCCCAGATGGATTGGGAGCGTGATGCCCTCGGCCCGTATACGCGTGATCCATGACGCCACCGCTTCCGGATTGAACGACATCTGCGTCGTCGTCGCGTGTGCGTAGCGGCGCTTTTCGCGCAGGTCATCGAGCAGCACGCGGTCAGCGATCGTCGGATGCCCTTCCGGATACGACGGCACTCCGATTTCTTCCAACCACCCCCCGAGTGGCTCGAGTGCCTGTAATAACGTCAACCCATCGCGAAATTCGCCAATCGCGTCACCGTCTCCGCCAACCACGAATGCCTTGCGTAGTCCGGCATTGCGGATGCGCGCAACGATATCTGCGAGGTGCGCGCGGTCGCGAATCGACCGTGCCGCAAGATGCGGGCACACGTCGTGGCCCTGCGCGGCGAGCCATTCCGCGGCGTCGAGCGTCGCGTCAATACCGAGACGCGGTGATGCGGTGACGGTGACCGACGCGTGCGGCGGCAATGCCGCCGCGGCCTGCTCCAGGCCACCGACTGGGACGAGCTCGTAGATCGGATTCGCCACACAGGCGGCAAGCGCTGAGCGGAGCGGTGCGGCAAGCGTCGCGCCGGGGCGGCCTCTTGTCATCGTTGTTGTGACGCCAGCACAGCTCAGTCAGTTGCGATGTGACGATTCGGTCACTCGCGGCGTCATAAGTACGGGGAGCCTGTGTGATTGCAATAGAGACGTTTACCGCGCAGGTCGGCGACGTTGACAATCTCACGCACGATGTGCGCGCCATCAGGCTCGAATTGATCCGCCCGCCGCAAATCGAGTTTCAGGCCGGACAGTTCGTGTCATTCGAGGTACCTAAGCCCGGGCTGCCGTTTCCCGTCACGCGCCCGTACTCGATTGCGTCTCCACCTTCGAATCGGCACGCGATCGATCTGCTGTTGAACCTGGTTCCCGGCGGACCAGGCTCCACGTTCCTGTTCTCGTTGCAGTCCGGTGACCCGGTGAGCTTCCGCGGTCCCGCCGGCACATTCGTGCTACGCGAGTACCCGGACCGTCGCCTGCTGTTTGTCGCGACGGGGACGGGCCTAGCGCCAATGCGGTCAATGCTTCATGCACGCCTACCGAGTCCAACGCCCGTCACACTCATCTGGGGATTGCGTCACGAGCATGACATCTATTATCAGGACGAGCTCGCCGATCTTGCCGAGAAGTTCCCGGAGTTCTCGTACATGATCACCCTCTCGCAGCCGTCCCCGTCATGGACCGGCGCGGTCGGCCGCGTGCAGTCGCACATCGAACCCCACATTGCCACCGTGGACGATCTCGCAGTCTATGTCTGCGGGAGCAAAGCGATGATCACATCCGTGACCGAACAGATCCGATCGCGCGGGACGTGTCCGATACACCGCGAGCAGTACTTTTAGGGCGCGATTCTGCGTCGATGTCCGCGGCCTTTTGTTCCTCGACGTTCAATTCCACTCGCTCGCGCTTGATGTCGAGCCGGAGGCGGACGAACAGGCTCATGTAGACATTGGCCACCCAGACGACGGCGAGCCACGCAAACAGTAGCCCCGGCCATCCACCAACGAGCAATCGGAATCCGGTGAGGGCGATGGCCAGCGCCGCAACGTAATGGCTGAAGCAGTACTCACAGGTGAACACGTAGAAGAACTTGCGGGCAACTATGCTTCTTCGTTGACGGCTTTGCCGCACACACCGGGTGTGCAGTTCGGCAAAGAGCTCCTCATGCGTGACCGTCCAGGCGGCACAGGCGACGGGACCCGCCAGTACGAAGAGCCACACGATTTGAGTAGCGAGCGACATCGGAACTGAGTTCGGCATCGCCGGTCACAGGGCGGTGCAAAACGACCGCCGTCGCGCGATGGCTGAGGTGTGAAGGCCGCGACATTTCTTGCAGTTGGTTCATTCGTGCAGATTGGGAAACGCGATTTCACGGCCGTGTTGCTCGACATCGACGGCACATTGATCGACAGCAACGACGCCCACGCCGAGGCCTGGGTTCAGGCGTTGCGCGAGCACGACATCCCGGCCGAGATGAGTCGCATTCGACCGTTGATCGGTAAAGGCGGAGACAAGCTGCTGTGCGAGGTGGCCCGCCTCGAGGAGGATTCGCCATTCGGTAAGCGAATCACGCGCAGGAAAAAGGACCTTTTCGAACAGCGACTCTCTCGGCTCATGCCCACGGTCGGCGCACGGCGGCTGCTCGAATTTCTGCTGGAGCAAGGCGTCACCTTGGTCGTGGCCACATCAGCTGACGACCCCGAGCGCGAGCAACTCCTGACGCAGGCGGGCGTGCACGACCTTATTCAACTGAACGCGACCAAAGACGATGCCGGAGAGTCGAAGCCAGATCCCGACATCGTGCAGGCCGCGCTGGCTCGCGCGCGGAGTCATCCGGATACGACGGTCATGATTGGCGACACGCCGTACGACATCGAGGCCGCCGAACGCGCCGGCCTCGCCACGATCGCGCTTCGCTGTGGTGGCTATTGGTCGGACGAGGACTTGCGTGGCGCGATCGCGGTCTACGACGATCCCGCACACCTGCTGATCGCGCTATGCGGCGCGTAGAAAAGGAGAGGGCCCGGATTGCTCCGGGCCCTCTCCTATCCGGGTAAAGCCGGACACTACATTTGTCCGGCTAAAGGGGCGGGCACTTCGTCGCTCAGTTCGTACCACCGACGGCCGCCATCACATCAGCGCGTGTCAGCGGCTTCTCAGGATTCGGCGGATGCGCCGGAATCCACCCGTTGTAATCGAGCTTCAGCCGGTTGATCGTCTCGACCGTCGATTTGAGGACGCCCAGCTGCGCCGGGTTGGGATTGACGGCCGTGACGTCCGCCGACCACACCGTCTTCTCCGCGGGCAGGTAGACGATGAGCATGCCGTCGCTGTGTTCGTTCGGCACGCGGTGCAGCTCGACGACCTTGCCGTTGGTTCCCTTCCGCACATCACGATCGCCGACACCGGTGACCACATTCGTGCGGCGATTGGTGACCTTCGACAGGCTGTCGCCGGTCAACGTCCGCGGTCCGCTGAGGAGCTGCTCGAGCACCTTCTCGTTGTTGTTGTGCGTGAGGATCGTCGCCCCCTCGGCCACTGCCGCGGACAGTCCGCTCGCGTGATCGAAATGCGGATGCGAGTTGACCACGAAGCGAATCGGCTTGTTGGGAATGGCCTGCTTGGCTGCCGCCATCACCGCCAGACCGCGCGCGTCGCTCTGGCCGCTCTCGACGACGAGGATGTGGTCGCCCATGTCCACGGCCAGGGAGGCGTAGTTGCCGCCGATCTTGAATACGCCGTCACCGATCTTTTCGACTGGTGGTGCGGCCGCCTGCTGCTGCGGAGGAGGACCGCCAGCGGGCCCACCACCGCGGCCGGCTGGTGGCGGCGGGGGCGTCAGCAGCGCGGTGAGGTTCGACGGATTCGGAGTGGCTGCGGTGATGTCGGCCGTGAAGGTCTCCATGCCCGCCTGCTTCTGGACGATGCGCCCGGGGACCTGCACGCCGTTCATGTTGCGGTAGTTCGAGTAGTCGAACTCGACGAGAAGGTCGCCGACGACGGCGTTATCGACACGCGTTTCGACCTTGCTCACGAGATTCTGCTTATCGATGTACCCCGTAACTGTGTAGGCCTGACCCGATGGCGATTTGAGGTTCGGCGGCGAGAACGACACGGACTGCTGGCCGCCCTGTTCGCGGACGGTGGCGTTATTGGCCGCGGCGCCCTTCAGGAATCCCCAGGGAGTGGTCCAGATGTTCAGTGCCTGGTTCCAATTCGTGTCGGCCTGCATACCGGTGATGTTCTGATTGAAGACCCCCGGCATCGGCGCGGGTACGCCCGGAACCGTCGGCGGTTGCGTCGGGCCCGTCGCTCGCGATACCAGGGCGGCTCGATCCGCTGAGGGTCCGAAGTTGATGGTGCGCGAGTACATGGTGATGAGCGTGGTGTTCACCGGCGCCAGTGGCGCGCCGATGGCCTTGCTCTGACCGAATGCCCCATTTCGGGCCGTTCCGGAGTAGGTAATCGAGTTCAGCGAGTCCACACCCATCGCCTTCGACGCGGCCGCCACCACGGAACTCGCGTTCTGCGCGGCGGCACCGATCGATAGCAGGGTCACGACGAGCGCGGCTCCCGTAAGCGTTCTGAGCATACGTATGTCCTCCACCGCACGCGTCCGTGGCGTGCGCCTCATATATCTGCGGCGGGCGGAAATCGTTTACCGGGGGGAGGTTGAGGCGGGCAAAACACAAAAGGCGGGTCCGAACGAACAGGACCCGCCCTACAGATGATTGTATAGGCCAGGTCCTGCTCTTCAGGACCCGGCGTCGGTGTCGTTTAGAAATTGACCGTGAAGTTCAGACGCACGAACCGCGGAGCGTAGAGGCCAGTCGGGGTGCCCCAGCCGGACGGTCGCGGCGTGTTGTCCGTGGCGTAGATATACGTCTGATTCCACTGCGTCGCGGGGTTGGCGTTGAACAGGTTGAAGACGTCCACGCCGACGTCCGCGCGCGTCCGGCCGAAGCGCACGATCTTCGCGAGTCGCACATCCACCTGGTTGCGGCGCTCACCGGAGTACGTGCGGTGCTCGTTATCAGTCAACAGGATGGTCGTCGTTCCGGTCGCCGTCGCGCCCGGCGGCAGATGGCCGAGCGCCGCCGAGATCACGGAGTTCGGCACCTGCCAATTGGCCGTGATGTCGTTCTCCGGCTGCGAACGAAACACCGCACTGACCAGCACAGCGATCTTCGGGACCGTGTAGCTGGCCAGACCGCGGATCGTCGCCTGCCACGGCTCGACGTTGTCGCAGCCGCGCGGATTCGGACCCGCGATCGCACCGGTTGCCGCGTTGACCTGGTTGTACAGAACATCCACTTCGCAGGTGTACACCTTGCCGCGGCCTCTGCCGCTGCCGATCTGCGTGGTCAATCCGTTGCGGAAGCGCGCATTCAACATGACTTCGAAGCCGTCCCACGTGCTCGAACGTTCGGCGCCCAGCTCGCTCTCCGGGATGAGGATGCGCTGTGCGGGGACGGCATTCGCGGCCGCCGTGGGGACGTACACCGTCACCGGGTATCCGCCGCCATCCGCGAGCCGCGAATCCGTCGGCGCGGTCAGCGTGTAGTTCTCATAGAACGAGTTGATATTTCCGCGGCGGGTGAGGTCGTCGGTCCCGAAGAACCCATGCCACGCGCGATGCGTGAACGAGAACTCGGCCGACATACGCGGGGCCACTTCCTGCTGGACCGTGAACGTGAACTGATCGTCACCAGGACGCACGCCCCAGCCGCTCAGTACGTCGGGATGCACCTGAGTGGCGGCGCCGAGACGGCCGAAGTTCGGCGCGGTGCCGGTCGCGGCTGCACACTCACCGTTCGCGGCCGGGTTCAGGAGGTTGCAGTCGACGACGAAGTCTCCATTGCCGCCCGCGGCCACAGCGGCGTTCCACTGCCGATTGATCACGTTGCGGACGACGGTCGCGCCGGGGTTCGTCGAGGTGTACGGTGAGTCGTTGGCGGCGTACGCCAGGTACTTGCCGTAGTTGAACTTCACCGCCGTCTTGCCGGTGCCGAAGACATCATAGGCGACGCCCACACGCGGCGTGATGTCGTTGTAGGCATTCACGCCCTCGGTCCGCTCGATGGTAATCGGCTGCGGATTGAGGAACGAGGTGTTCGTCGTGCCGTTCAGTTCCGACGGCGCGTAGCTCGATGCACGGTCCCAGCGAAGGGCACCCTGCAGCGTCATGCGGCCGCGCGTCCAGCTGTCCTGAAAGTAGGCGCTGTGGGTCATCGTGAGCGTGCGTCGACCGAAGTCGGGCAGATAGTAGCTGACCGCGTTCGGCACACCCTGATTGAAGCGATACCCAAGCTGCGTCTGATTCGCCACGTCCTTGTCGAGCAGGTCGAGGCGACGATACTGATAACCGAACTTCGCGCTGTTCGAGCCGGTCACGTATGAAACGGCCGTCAGCACGTCATCGGTCTTGCCGGTGGCCGGCCCCCAGCTCTCAACGCCGCGGTAACGATAGTTCGCCACGGGAGCGTACGGAATGCCGGTCGCCGGGTTGATCGCGTTCGACTGCTCGGTGACTGGGATCAGGGATGTGTCGGCATCCGGAGCCGGGTGGCCGAAGATGGGCTGATAGCGGAACGCGTTGTAGCCCGCCTCGAACAGCATCTTGTCGCTGTACGGCATCGTCCACGTGCCCTGGTTGAGGTAGAAAGGCACGTCAAAATAGCCGCGTCCTGCAGTCTGCGTCGCTTCCGGCGACATCTGCGTTGGCGCCTGATTGTTGCCAAGGCCAACCCAGTCCTCGCCGCGGTTGTGACAACCGTCGGTCCCGACGTTGAGCGGCGTGCCCTCGCAACGCGCCTGGTATTCGGAATTGAACCGAATACGGCTCTTGCCGAACTGACCCGTCAGGCGTCCGATCGCCATCGTGCGATCCTGGACCAGCCGCGCGTTGATGCCACCCGGCGCCCAATCCCAACGAGCCGGGTTACCGGCATTGGCGTTGGTCTGGATGCCCTCCATCGCCACCTGCGTACTCAGGTCGCGATAGCTGCCGAAGAACCACAGACGATCCTTCATCATCGGACCGCCGAACGACCCGTTCCAGTCGTAGGCGCTGATGACACCGGGATTCTGCCGCAGCGCCGGATTCTGCGCCTGGATTTCGGAGGAGAGATTGTTGCCGCTCGACCAGTCGCCGGCGTTGCTCAGGAACGCGCTGCCCGAGAACAGGTTGGCGCCCGACCTCGGAATGATATTCATCACCGGACCGCCGATGTCGCTCTCACCAAGTCCGCCGCCGACGGTGATGGCAATTTCATCGGCGTTCACCGTGTCATAGACGTACGAGGAGAAGCCGCCACTGCGCGCCGCGGTCAACGGGAATCCGTTGACGGCGTACCGCCCCTCACCCGCGACCGAACCCGCGTTGATCGTGCTCGAGCGCGCGTTGAACGACGTCATCGTCGGCGAGATGGCCAGGCCCGTATCGCCAACCGACACACCCGCCGCTGCGTTGAGCAGCGCACCGGCGGCACGCGTCGCAGGAATCCTCTGGATCGTCTCGCTGCTGAGCACCACCTCGCGGCGCGCGTTCTGCACGTCCACGATCGGCGACTCACCGGTGACGGTGATGGTTTCTTCGATACCACCGACACGCAGTTCGACGGGGATGGTGATCGTCTGCGAACCGGTCAGCTCGATGTTGTCGCGCTTCACGGTGCTGAAGCCAGGCAACGAGAACGACAACGAGTACGTTCCGGGGCGCAGATCGACGATGCGCCACTGGCCCGCGCCGTCGGTGACGGCCGAGCGCGTTTTTTCGATCAGCACTGGACTCGAGGCCTCCACGGTCACACCGGGGAGCACGCCGCCAGATCCGTCACGTACGGATCCAGTCAGCGAGGCCTGAGCCAGCGCCGTGGCTGGCAGCAGAACAACACACATAAGCGTCAGGCACTTCAACGCAGTTCGCATACTGAGCGTCTTCCCTTCAAGAAATCGACAAGGATTTTGGGCGCGGGCCCGCTTACCGCGCTATGGACTCACGACCCGGATTACGCCGGTTGCTGCATACAAGGGTGGGTCAGAATAGGCGCCGCCCAACGGAAAAGTCAAGGAATCCGTCACACTTTGTGATAGGAATAGCGGCCTCTCCGACCACCTTGCATGCAAGACCGGGCGATCGCGGGCATGGATCCAAAAAACCGGTTCGGCACATGAGCCCGTTTTCAACGGGATTCGAGGTCGGATTCCAACAGGTGCGCGGGGGAGTTCAAAATGTCGGACAAGTCGGAGCTCCGAATTCTTGACGAAGGCAGGTCCGAACGGATCGGTCCTACAGCCGTTCGTGCCTTGTCTGATGTCGCGTCGCAGACCGCTCGCGCGCTCTTCAAATTGCGCGAGTCGCTGCTGCGGGGCGAGTTCGCGCCGGGCGAGCGCATGTCGGAACTGCCGCTCGTCGCACGGCTCGGCGTCTCGCGCACGCCGATCCGGCTGGCGCTCGAACGGCTCGCCCACATCGGTCTTCTCGATCTGAACGCGTCAGGTGGATTCACCGTCCGTGGTTACACCCCGGGCGAGGCCTTGGATGCGATTGAGATCCGCGGCGTCATCGAAGGCACCGCGGCACGCCTGGCGTCGGAACGCCTCATCGACGGCTCCGAGCTCGAGGCGCTGCGCCGGCTCGGCGATCAAATGGATCGCCTCGAGCGGCTGACGCTCGACTCGTTCGCACACTATATGGATCTGAACGAGGCCTTCCACGCCACGATCGTCGATCTGGCGAAGAGTGCGATGGTCGCGCGCGCGTTCCAGCAGGCGATCTCCTTACCGTTTGCGTCGCCGAGCGCGATGGTGTTTCCGACGTCAGGCCTCGCCTACTCCGATGCGGCGCTCGCCGTCGCCAAGGAGCATCACCGGAGTTTGATCGAAGCGATCGCGACACGTCAGGGTACGCGCGCCGAAAACCTCGCGCGTGAGCATGCGTTCATCGCGAGGCGTGTGCTGGCCATGGCGCTGTCAGATACCGACGCGCTCAGCAAAGTACCCGGCGCCTCCCTCATCAACGTGCCGCGCGGCTCGAATGCGACGGAGATGCCCTAGCCCGGACGAGCTCGATTGACAGTCCGGCGGACTGCGACGAAACTGACCCCAGCGCGCACTGGGGCGCCTCCTGTCCGCGGCAAGGGAGCTCGTCTCCCACCCAACTGGTTCGCATGCATGTTCGAACCTTCTTCCGGCCCTGATTAAGCGGACTCCGGGCATGACGGAAAGAAGGTTTCCATGGACACTCTCCGCACGGAAGCGAAGCGCTGGCTGAAGGCGCTTCGCGCGAACGATTCTGACGCGCGAGGACGACTCGTTCGCGCCTATCCCAAGGCTCCCGCGCTTCCCGTTCTCCGCGACGTGCAACACGCCCTCGCACGCGAACGCGGTTACGACAACTGGGCGGCGATGAAGCAAGCGCTCCAGCAGTCTGCGCACGCGACGGCGCCGCCGCTCACGCGCGAGGGATACGAGCGGTTGGCCCAAGAGTATGTGCAGGCCTTCGACGAGCAGGATACGACCGCGCTCGCGCGCATGAATGCGCACTACAGCCGCGCGTTCACGTTCGACGATCTGTTCTCGGAGATCTGGCGGCGCGTGTATGCCTTCCGCCAGCGTCGGTCGAAGGTGCCGAAGCCCTTTTTGAAAACGGACGAGGCTCGAATGCTCGTCGCGCAGAACGCCGGCTTCGCCAGCTGGGACGCGCTGATCGCGTCGCTCGAGACCGGCGCGTCGCCGATTCCGCCGTACTCCGTCGACACACAACGCAATGCCATCGCGCCACGCCGGCTGCTCAACGATCACGAATGGGACCAGCTTATCGCGCTGATGAAAGAGCGGCGCATCGAGGGTCTCTCGGCCAATGGTCTGATGACCGACGCGCTCGCGACACGGATCGCCGAACTCGATCACGTCATCGCACTCGGTATCGGCGGCTCGCGAGGGCTCACTGACCAGGGCCTTCTTCAGCTGGCGCGCATGCCGCAGTTGCGATGGCTGAACCTGAGCGAGTATCCCGGCGGCAAGTTGACCGACCGTGGACTCGAGGTGCTGCGGCACTTGCCGAACCTTCGCGTTTTCGAGATGGCGTGGCAGAAGGGCATCACCGATGTCGGCGTCGCCAACCTGCGCTTCTGCGATCACATCGAGCGCGTCGACCTGATGGGATCGCCAACTGGCGACGGCGCCATCGAGGCGCTGCAGGGCAAGCCGAAGCTGTCGTCGTTCGCGAGTGGAAAGCTGGTCACCGACGCCGGGCTTCGCCTGTTGCACAACTTTCCGAGATTGAAGACGTGGCAGGGCGATGAAAGCACGCGCCTCCTGATCGACGGTCCGTTCACCAATGCCGGGCTCGCCAGCCTGCCGGGGCTCGCGGGCATATTCGATCTCGATCTCTTCTGGCACGTCACGAGGATCACCTCCGATGGCTTCGCGCATCTCGCCGGGCTGCCGAATCTCGGATCGATCGGCGCCGATGGCACATTGAGCGATGACGCAGCCCTGCATCACTTTGCCGCCATCCCGCGGCTGCGCAAGCTGCGCGCGCAAGGCACCCCTGCCACCGACGAAGGCTTCGAGGCGTTGAGTCGTTCGCAGACGCTCGAACAGCTGTGGACCCGCGAAACCCCGAACCTCCGCAGCCGCGGTTTCCGCGCCCTCTCACGCATGCCCGCGCTGCGCAGCCTCGGTGTGAGTTGCAAGCAGTTGGACGAGGACGCGCTCGCAGCGTTGCCGGAGTTTCCGTCACTGCGTGACCTGACGCCGATTGATGTGACCGATCCCGGCTTCCGGCACATCGGCCGATGCGACAAGCTCGAACGACTGTGCTGCATGTACTGCCGCGACACGACCGATGTCGCGACGGACCACATCGGCCGTCTGCAACTGCGCTCGTACTATGCGGGCCTCACGCAGATCACTGACCGCAGCCTCGAGATCCTTGGCCGCATGACCTCGCTCGAGCAGATCGAGTTGTACGAGTGTCTACACGTCACCGACGCGGGACTCGTTCATCTATCCACATTGCCGCGACTGCGTCGGTTCGAGGTGAGTGGGTCACCTGGAGTCACACTCGAGGGGATGCGGGTCTTCCCGGTGAACGTTGTGGTGTATTACTCGACCTGAGGGAACTGCGGTTGCGGAGGTAACGGGATCAACACGGAGCAGCGGAGTAACGAAGCCTCACGGCGTCCACTCCGTTTCTTCGTTACCATCCATCACCATGAAGACCGGATCGCTTCTCTCGGTAGCGGCCATGCTGGCGATGGCAACGTTCATCGTCGGCCAGGAGCCATTGACGTGGACGACGCAGCAGGATCACCAGAACATGAAAGATCAGCTGGGGATCAAAACGCTGCGGCCTGGGCCGAGTGGCAATGCGGCGCGCGGCACACCGAATGCGGCGAACTACGACCCCGAGAAAGCCAACCCCTACCCTGACCTTCCCGATCCGCTGACGTTGAAAAGCGGTCGAAAAGTTAGGACCGCCGACATGTGGTGGAAGCAGCGGCGCCCGGAAATCGTCGAGGACTTCGAGCGTGAGGTGTTCGGCCGCGTGCCGGCAAGTGTGCCCGCCGTGAAATGGGAGGTGAAGCAGACGGTGAATGCGCAGATCGCGGGCCTGCCCGTGATCGCGAAGCAGCTAATTGGCCACGTTGACAACTCGGCGTATCCGGCGATCGCCGTGGACATTCAGATGACCCTCGTCACGCCCGCCCACGCCAAAGGCAAAGTGCCGACGTTGCTGATGTTCGGCAACGCGGCGCTGCCACCGTCGCCGCCGCCGACTGAGACTCCGTCGTCGCCGTCGAGTTCGGCGCAGCAGCTGATCGTGGCTGGATGGGGATATGCGTCGATCAGCCCGGTAAGCATTCAGGCCGACAACGGTGCCGGGCTGACGCGCGGCATCATCGGGTTGGTGAACAAAGGCCAGGCCCGCAAACCCGACGACTGGGGCTCGCTGCGCGCGTGGGCCTGGGGCGCGTCGCGCGGGCTCGATTACCTTGAGAAAGATTCCGCCGTGGACCTCAGGCACGTCGGCATCGAGGGCGTCTCACGTTACGGTAAAGCCGCACTCGTTGCCGCGGCGTTCGAGCCACGCTTCAGGATGGTGCTGGTCGGATCATCCGGCGAAGGCGGGGCGAAGCTGCACCGCCGCAACTTTGGCGAGGCGGTCGAGAACCTTACCGGCGCCGGCGAGTACCATTGGATGGCCGGCAATTTCCTGAAATACGGAACCGCCGAATCGATCTTCGGGGCAAAAACCGCCAACGATATCCCCGTCGATGCGCATCAGCTCATCGCGCTCGTCGCACCGCGATGGGTGTTCATCAGCTACGGCATCCCCGAGAAGGGCGACGCACACTGGCTCGATCATGAGGGCAGTTACATGGCGGCAATCGCGGCTGGTCCCGTGTTCCGCCTCCTCGGCGCCAGGGACCTCGGCGAGAAGCACGGCTACCGCACTGCGCAAATGCCGCCGGTCAATGTTGGCCTTCTTGGGGGTGAGCTCGCGTGGCGCCAGCACGACGGCGGGCACGAGGACCGCTCGAACATGAAGTACTTCATCGAGTGGGCGAACGGGTTGATGCAGCGCTCGGATCGCCTTACGCGACCCGCTAACGAGCTTGCGGGTCGCCAGTAGGCGCCGGCGACGCCGAGGGATCGCCCGTCGACGGGGGCGCGTGATCGATCGCGGCCGGCGGCCCGAGGAGCTCGATGAAGATCGGGGCCAGCGCATCAGCCCACACCTGATATCCGACTAGCGACAGATGTAGTCCGTCCACGGTTACCCCCTTGCGCGGCGCACCGTCGGCGCGCGCGAGCTGCGCGTTGATGTTCACGTAGCGAATCCGCGACCCGCCCGCGAACTGCGCGTACCGCTCATTCATCGCATCGATCGTCGGCATGACGCTCGCGCCACCGCGACTGTCCGTGCGCGGTGTAATCCCCATCAGAATCACTGTCGCGTCCGGGGCCTTGCGCCGCATCACTTCGAGCACTGCCGTCATGCCGCTCGTCACGTTCTCGACAACAGCGGCATCGACACCTTCGCGCAGCGCCCCACCGACATTGTTCGTTCCGGCCATGAGGACGATGACCTTCGGGTGAACGCCATCCAACTCGCCCTCGGTGAGACGCCAGAGGATGTTCTGAACAGTGTCACCTCCCCAGCCGAAGTTCGCGGCATTCCATCCGAAGAAACTGCGCGTCCAGTGATCGAGAAACTCGCGATATCCGGGGTCGCTCGTCCCCCAACGCCTGGTGATCGAGTCTCCCTCGAAGTAGACGTCGATGCCGCCGCGACGGGCTTTTTCAAGAAGCTGCGTGTGCGCGATGCGGGAATTCTCGTCGGCGCGCGCCGCCGGTTTGCTGCCATCTTGTGCGCTGACCATCGTGACGCTGATCGCAACGAGTGCCCACGCGAGCACGTTGACTTTGAACATCGGGCACCACAGAATCGCACCTCGTTTGCGGGTAACCATGAACCAGGGAGAGTGTATGCCCACTGTCTACCGAGTTCTCATCGTACTTGCCGCCATCGTCTGCGTGCCGGCGTTGGCGGCTGCTCAGGGTTCGATCACCGGCGTGGTCAAGGATAGCTCCGGGGCAGTGCTGCCTGGCGTATCTGTCGAAGTCTCCAGCCCCGTGTTGATCGAGAAAGTGCGCACCGCCGTCACCGACGGCACCGGCCAGTACCGCATCATCGATCTTCGTCCCGGCACTTATACGGTCACGGCGACGCTCCAGGGCTTCAACACGGTCAAGCGCGACGGGGTCGAAGTCACCGGCACCGCAGTCTCACGCATCGATGTCGATCTGCAGGTCGGCTCCCTCGAAGAAACGCTGATCATCACGGCCGAATCCCCGATCGTGGACGTGCAGAGCATCCGTCGTCAGACGACAGTCTCCGGTCAGGTGATCGCAGACCTTCCGACGTCGCGATCGTATGGAGCACTCTTTCAACTCATTCCCGCGGTGAGCGGCGGGTCGCGTGACGTGCAGGTGACGCCGGCGCTCGTCGTGTTCGGCGGCCCGGGCGGCCGCGGCACTGAAGGACGACTACAGGTCGAGGGGCTCAACGTCGGCGCGGCATTGAGCGGCGGCGGCGTCTCGAGCTACATCCCCGATGTCGGCAACTCGCAGGAAGTCACCTTCTCTACATCGGGCGGCCTCGGTGAAGCCGAAGTCGGTGGCCCGACGATGAACATCGTGCCGAAGACTGGCGGCAATCAGCTGAAAGGCAATCTGTACCTCGCGGGCACTCCACGCGGCCTGGTCGGCAGCAATTACACGAGCGAGCTCCAGGCAGCAGGTCTGCGCGCGCCGGGCGAGTTGCTGAAGCTATGGGATTTCACGGCCGGTGTCGGCGGACCGATTCTCAAAGATCGCATCTGGTACTTCGCGAACGTGCGTGAGGAGGGTAGCTGGCAGTCCGTGCCGGGCATGTATCGCAACCAGAACGCCGGCGATCCGACGAAGTTCATCTACGTGCCGGATCTGTCGAAGCAGGCAGCGACTGCGGGAAGCTGGCGCATCGCCAACGTGCGGTTGACGCTGCAGCCGGCCTCTCGTCATCGCTTCAATCTCTTCTGGGACGAGCAGAATCCGTGTCAGGGCGCGACGTGGCAGGGCAACGACAATGGCTGCCGTCACCAGAACAGCGACGAATGGATCATCGGCGGCGCGCCTGGCTCTGCCGGATCATTTGGTCTCGCGACCGCGACGCAGGCGCCCGAGATCTCGAACTACGCCGGACGTGGTCATGCGTTTCAGCGCGTGACGCAGGCCACCTGGACGTCACCGTTCACGAGCCGGTTGCTGCTCGATGGCGGCATGGGCACGTACTTCAGTCACTACGGCGGACAGGAAATGCCGGGCAACCCGACCCGTGCGATCCCGCGTATGGTCGAACAGTGCGCCGGCGCGGCCCCGGCCAACGCGGTGGCGAACGCGTGCGCACATGGCATTCAGAACCTGACGTTCGGCTCGCAGGACTGGTCGAGCAATCAGGGCTTCGTGCTCAACTGGCGCGGGTCGGCATCATACGTTACCGGCGCTCACAGCATGAAGTTCGGCTATCAGGCGGCGTATCACCGAATCAATCAGAGCTACTTCAGCAACGACAACCACCTCACCTACCGGTTGAACTACGGCGTCCCGAACCTGTTGACGATGGATCTCAAGCCGTTCGATACCGGTCAGCGAACGAGGTGGGAGGCGCTCTACGCACAGGAGCAATGGACGATGAAGCGGCTGACGCTGCAGGGAGCGGTGCGCTACGACCACGCGTGGAGCTACTTCCCTGATCAGCAGATCGGCCCGGTGCGGTTCCTGCCCACCGCCTTCACACTGCCAGCGCAGGATGGCGTGAAGGGATATGACGATGTTACCGTGCGGGGCGGTGCGGCCTACGATTTGTTCGGCAACGGCAAGACGTCGATCAAGCTGAACGTCGGCAAGTACCTCGAAGCGGCGACGAATCACAACACCTACTCGTTGACCAATCCCGCGGCGCGCATGGCCGGCAGCCCGGTGCTGGGCGCACCACCGGCCGTCACCCGCGCATGGACCGACGCCAACGGCAATTACGTGCCGGACTGCGACCTGCTCGATCCGAACGCGAACGATCGTCGTCCGTCTGGCGGCGATCTCTGCGGCCAGTTGAGCAACCTGAACTTCGGCAAGCCGGTGTTCAGCGGCAGCTTCGATCCCGCGCTGATCGAAGGATCCGGCGTGCGGCCGAGCGATTGGCAGTTCGGCGTCTCGATTCAGCAGGAGGTCATGCCGCGGGTTGCGGTGGAGGTCGGCTACTTCCGCCGCTGGCTGCAGCACTTCACCGTCATCGACAATCTGGCGGTCACTGCTGCCGACTTCGATCGCTTCAGCATCGTCGCGCCGGCCGATCCGCGTCTGCCGAATGGCGGCGGCTACACGATCTCGGGTCTCTACAACGTCAGCCCGACGAAGTCCGGCCAGACGAACAGCTTCACGACGTTGGCTGACAACTACGGCTCGCAGACGTCGATGTACAACGGCATCCTGATGAATGTCAGCGCGCGCGGACGCAACGGGTTGTCGGTGCAGGGCGGCATCAACGTCGGCAAAACGGTGACGGACAACTGCGAGGTGCAGGCGGTGCTGCCCGAGATCGCACCGCTCGATCCGTTCTGCCACAACGATCCGGGCTTCAACACGCGTCTGAGCGGACTGGCCGCCTACACGCTGCCGAAGCTGGACGTGCTGGTCAGCGGAACGTTCCGCAGCGATCAAGGCGTGCCGCTGCAGGCGCAGTACGTCGTCACGAGCGCCGTCGCACAGCAGACGCTCGGACGGCCGCTGTCAGGAAACGCGCCGAGCGTGACGGTGAACCTGCTGGAGCCTGGTGAGGTGTATGGCGATCGGGTGAACGCGTTCGATTTGCGCGTCGCCAAGATTCTGCGCTTCGGACGGACGCGCACGAACGTCGGAGTGGACATCTACAACATGTTCAACGCGAGCGCGGTGCTGACGTACAACCAGGCGTTCAATCCCGGTGGACGCTGGCTGGTGCCGACCACGGTGATGGCTGCGCGCTTCGCGAAGCTGAGCGCTTCTATTGATTTTTAGCAGGCGGCTGTGAAGACACGGAGGGAACGGATCAACACGTTCTCTCCGTGTCTTCGTGGCTCGATGGTGAATCGCCGAGATTCGGTGTGAGGACCGGAACTGAGTGACCTATTGTGCGGTGGATGTGACCATGATGGTCAGTCGATCGACGACGGTCGCGTGGCCCTGCGAATCGACGAGTGTGACAGACACGTCGTATTCACCACCCGGCAGATTCTTGAAGCTCGTTTCATTGATGGGTGCAGCGTCGGCGCCATCGAGCGTCAGATAGCTGCTGCGGAAGAACTCGCCCGAGTCTGCGACGATACGAAGACCGCGATTATCAGCGCTGGGCGTCACGATCGCACGAATACGGACCTGGGCTGGGGCCTGACTGATGCGAGGCGTCACCTCGATGCGCAACCGGCTGTCGGCCGCGGTCCCCGACCCGGCGCACATTAACGCGATCGCGACGACAAGACTGATTGCGCTGAACATCCGCATAATCTTTACTTCTTACTCCCCTTCCGCACTCGCGCTGCAGACCTTCAGAGCATGTGGCATGCCAAGCGATGCGTGGGTGAACGCCCCACCGCGTACGCTGACGCCTATCCGACACCCATGACGGGATGGCGATAACCGCGAGCCGCCGTGACTCGGCGTTTTCTTCGCAAATCTCGCAAAGAGCGCCACCTCGCACCGGCAAGAACCAGGTGACCCTTTTGCACAAGTGGGGCGTCGCATGCCGAACTCTGACATGACGCTTCTCCACGTCTGCGGACGTTACCTGCCGTTGTCAGAGATCTTCACCTACGATCTGATCAGCGGACTCCACGACTTCCAACACCATGTGGTCGCCACGGCAATCGAAAACGTCCAGCACTTCCCGCTCTCGACGCTCGTCGTGGCACAGCCGGAGGAACAAGCGTGGGCGCTGGCCGGGCAGATCAACGCGCGTGTCGTGGTCTGCCACTTGGGGCCTCAGGCGATGCTCGGCATGACGACCGCGCTGGCGATCGATCGTCCTGCCGTCACCATCTTTCATGGCTACGACGTCTCGCGTCTGGTGCGCGATCAGGTTTGGATCGAACGTTATCGCGCCGTCGCCAGGCTCGGCATGCACGCGTTGTGCACCTCGCACGCTGTCCGTCGGAATCTGATCGACATCGGCTGGCCGGCATCCCAGGTCGAGGTCATTCATCTCGGCGTGGATACCGACCGCTTCGCATTCGTGCCACCAGAAGAGCGATGGCTGGTGAAGCCGCGCCGCATCCTGATGGTGGCGAGCCTGGTCGAGAGGAAAGGCGTGACCGTGGCGCTCGACGCCATGCGTCGTCTCCGCGAGCGCGGTTGCGACGTCGAGCTGCGCATCGTCGGCGACGGCCCTGAACGCACGCGCATCGAGGGACTGATGCGGCACTGGCAACTCACGAACGTGTCGCTCCTCGGGGCACTCGAGCACTCCTTGACTCGACACGAGTTCTCCCGGGCGCACCTCTACCTCCAGCCGAGCGTCACCGCAGAATCCGGCGATCAGGAGGGCATTCCGGTTGCGCTGATGGAAGCCATGGCCAGTGGGATCCCGGTCGTCAGCACTCGCCATTCGGGCATTCCCGAGCTCGTCATCGACGGCCAGACGGGGCACCTCATCGCGGAACGCGACGCCGAAGGACTCGCCGTCGCGATCGAGCGACTGATGCGGGACCGCGACGGCGCTGAACGGCTGGCGCAAGCCGCGCGTGCCCGCGTCGAGCAGGAATTCGATCGCCGACGCCAGCTCACGCGGTTCGCCGCGTATTTCCGCGCGCTCGCCGAGGACGACAACCGCCGGCCCAGCGTGTCGCAGTCGCGGTACTCAACAGGTGGACGGCGGGGACTGATCATCCATTCCGTGCCGCAGGGCCTCCTGGCCAGGAAGCTGTTGCTGCTGCGAGAGCGTTACCCCGATGTGCAGTGGGAGGTACTGACCACCGAATCGTGCGCGACGCACGTACGACGGATCCCGCTGGTTGGCCTGGTATGGACCTACGACGATGGGCACCTGTCGCTCCGGCAAATCGGCCGCGCGTTACTCACCGAGCTGCACGAGCGCTGCTACGATCTCGTGGTCGCGCCGTATGCAGACGACATTGGTTCGGGATTCGCCCATGTGCGTCGTGCGGCCGCAGCGATCGGCGGCCGTCGTCTCATCGCGCTGACGCTTGGCGACCGTGAACGGCCGCTGCCGGCGAATACCTTCCGCTGGCACACGAAAGCGGAAAAGAAGTCGCGTCTGTCATCGACGCGCTGAGTCGCGCTGCCGTCCTACCCTGGCCGAGGCGACTCCGCCGCTTGACGCAACGCCGCACGTGCCAGTAGACGCGTGGAATCAAGCGTGGGCAGCGGCGAGTTGCTGTCATTCATGACCAGTGGAATCTCCGTGCAGCCGAGAACCACGGCATCGCAGCCTTCAGCTTTCAGGCGTTCGATGACCTGCTGGAAATAGCTGACCGCTTCCGCAGTGAAGACGCCGTTCACCAGGTCCTCGAAAATCACTCGATCGATCGCGTCGCGCTCGACCGCGCTAGGTTTCACGCATGCGAGTCCGCGCGCGGCCAGCGCCTCGGGATACACATTGCTGTCCACGAGTGAGCGCGTGCCGGTCAACCCGAGACGACGGAAACCGCTGACAGCGGCTCGATCGGCCACGACTTCGGCAATATGCAGCCACGGCAGCGGCGATCGCAGTACCACGTACGGCATCGCCTGGTGAATCGTGTTGTCGGGGCAGATGAGGAACTCGGCGCCAACGCCTGCCAGCTTGCGTGCCGACGACAGCATCAGCTCGCCTACGGCCGGCCAGTCGCCGCGCGCGGCGTGCGGCATGTACTCGGCGAGCGAATGCGTGTGCATCGAGACCTCTGGATGCGCGTACGTCCCAAATACTTCTCCAGCCTCGTGGCAAATCGTCAGATAACAGAGCGCCGCGCCCTCCGCCGAGCAGGCCACGATCCCGATGTGAGCAGGCATCTCTACGACCAATCCGCCGGCGGCCGATCGTTCAGCCACACGATGAAATCTGTCACGGGTGGCTGGCCTCCGAGCGAGCGAAGACGGGTGGCACACTGCGAGCGGTGCCCCTGGCTATGCAGGCATACCTGCATGTAGGCATGTGCGATCGAGCAGCTCCCTCCGGGAATCAACGGCCCTTCGAGGTGGCGTGCCAGCTCTGACTCGCTGGTGCCGGAGATCCACTGCGCTTCGATGACATGCGTCGAACGAAACAGATCGGAGACGGCGTCCAGAGAGTCAGGAACACGCGCCTCTTCTGCGACGGCAAACGGCCGGTTGAGGCAGGAGAACAGCCAGAAGCGATTGGCCAGGATGATGTGATGCAGGAGCACGCGGAGGTTGTCGTCGAGTGAGGCTGTGTCACTCGCGCGGACGGCGGCGATAAGAGTCGCGCTCGCCCAGGCCTTGTGCGTAATCAGATCCCGAAGCATCTCGATCATCTTCGGGCACTATAATCAAGGAGGGCCACCAGTAAGCCGGGTCTAAAGAGCAAGACCCGGCCTACGGCGTGTGAATCTGCAGCGTAGGCGGGTCCTATAGTTAGAAATCGAACTGCATGTTGAAACGGGCATACCGCGCCGGCAGGATTGCCGTGGGCGTGAGCCAGGCGCCAGTCGGGCTGTAGCCGTTGTTGTACAGCGTCACCACGTCGGTATTCAGCACGTTGTAGATGTCCACGCCAAGCTGCGCACGCGTCCCGCGGAAGCGGAGGATCTTCGCGATGCGCATGTCGATGTTGTTGATCCGCGCGCCGTATAGCGTACCGGGTTCGACGAGGTTGACCGTCACGTTGCCCGAGGACAGGTTGCGGCCGAGCGACGGAAGCGCGATCGCGTTGGTGACGACATAGTTGGCGGCGAGCTCAGGACCGGGGTCGCTTCGCCATGTGCCGCTGACCTGGAGATCGATCTTCGGCACGAGGTAGGTGGTGAGCCCCCGGAACGAGGTCAGCGTGAAGAACGGTTCAACCACGCGGCAGTACGGGTTGGCCAATCCGCCTGTTGAGGTCAGGACCCGTGCAACTTGCACGCCCGCTGTACTCGCCCAGCTGTACGTCTCAGGCAACGCCGCCCTCACGGCGCAGTTGTCCTGAAGACGTCGACCCGAGCTGGTGCCGGCCTGCACGGTCAGGCCATTGCGCAGCCGCGCGTTAACATTCATGTCCACGCCATGCCAGGTCTCGGTCATCTCTCCGAAGTTCGAGGAGAGCTGCGAGTACAAATCCTCCCGGCCGACCATGGTCGGCACGAGGTTGTACAACCCGTGCACCGTGCCACCACCACCGCCGGGCAGGCGCGGATCGGCCGGGATCGGAATACTGAACTCCGAGTAGTCGGCGGTCGAGGTCAGACGGTTGTTCGCGGTGTAGAAGTTGCCAAACCAGCGGCGGAAGTATCCCACCGTGACGCCAACGCGGGGGATCAGTTCCTGCTGTAAGGAGATGCCCATCTCCCAGTTGTACGTCCGCTTGCCCCAGCCGTGAATCAGATCGGGGTCGAAGGACTTCGTGAACACGTCCTTGCCAAAGTTCTGGTTGTCCATGGCGCCACACTCGCCATTGGCCGCCGGATTACGCAAGTCGCACTGCGGGATGTAGTCTCCAGCGATTCCGCCATTGAGTCCTTCGGTCCACGTCCGCGTCGTGTTGGTCGCGATGCGGCGCCCCGGCTGCAGATCGGTGTCGCTGTTGCTCGCCGTCACCGCGGTCAGATACTTGCCGAGGTTCATCTTGATCGCCGTCTTGCCGTTGCCGAACAGGTCATAGGCCGCGGCCATGCGCGGCGTGAGGTCTTTCCAGTGGATCTCGTCGGTCGATCCTTCCGCGAACACCACCTGCGTCGGCATCAGCTGATAGTCCGGACCGCCCGCGGAGGTTTCGGGATAGTGGGTGCCGATGCCGTCGTAGCGAAGGCCACCCTGAAGCGTCAGCCGTGCGCGCGTGTAGGTGTCCTGAGCGTAGAAGGACATCAGATTGAGGTTGCTCTGGAACTTCACGGTGCCTGGATAAACCGCCGTCTGGTTCAACTGATTGGGAACGCCATTATTGAACCGATACTGAATGAACGGGGTGAAGTTGAAGTACGACTGACTCGGATGGCTGATGTTGCCCTGATACCCGATCTTCAGACTGTGCTGCCCCGGAATGTACGAGGCCGACGCGCGCATCTGCGCCAGCGTGCCGATCTGATGACGTTCGAACCCGGCCTGGAGCGGCTGGTTGAAGCGATAGATCAGGCCGGCGATTCCTGGAATCTCCGGGTGCCCTGGATACCCGTTGTTGTTGGGACAACTCGGCGCGCACTGCTCCACCACCGAGATCAGATTGTCGTTGTGCGACCCGTCCACCCGAGGCGCGAAGTTGGCGTAGCGCGACAGATAGTTGCCCCACGCACCCTCGAAGAGGAGACGGTTCGTGAACGGCGATGTCCAGGTCGCGGTCTGAATGTGACCCGGCGTGTAGAGCCGCAGGCCCTGCGCTTCGGGCGTTCGCGTTCCGCCGCCGCCTCCGATCTTGTTCTGCCGGTCGTACTGCTCGGAGTGGCTCAGCGAAAGCTTGTTGCGCGGCGATACCTGCCACGTCAGCCGGCCGATCGCGTTCCGCGTGAGACTGTCCAGCAATGCCGGACGCGCCGTATCGAACTCGACGAGCCACTTCGTCGGATCACCAGCGTTCTTGTTGAAGAACATTCCGGGGATCGTGTTCTCGGCGTACACCTCGCGATAGGTGGCGTAGAACCACAGCTTGTCGCGCTTGATCGGGCCGCCGCCCATCGGGTTGAGCTCCCACACCTTCAGCAGTTCCTGGGGCGACCGAAGGCCGGCGTTCCTGAGTTCGTCGGTGTAGTTGCTCCCCTGCATGCTTCCGTTGGCACCCGAGTACGCGAACGTGCCGCTGAACTGATTGCCGCCATCGCGCGGGATGATGTTGAGCATCACGCCGGCGGTCTCTGCTTCGCCCAATCCTCCGGACGTGGTCATCACGACTTCCTGCGAGCCGGCGACGTTCGAGACTGCCGCGTTCGAGTTCGCACCGGCCCATCCGGTGTTAATGCCGTCGTGCAACGTACGCGAGTCGGAGGCACGGGCACCATGGATGAAGCCCGCCATTCCGCCGCTGCCGCCGGTGATGCCGCCGGCGTCGCCGTTGGCGCTCATGCCCGGAACCAGTGCCTGGATGCCGGTGGCGTTTCGAGATGACGGGATCGCCGTCAACACATCTTTGTCGACGACAGTCTGCACGCGTGCGCTCTGCACGTCGACGATCGGCGACTCGCCAGTGACGGTGATCGTCTCTTCGAGGTTGCCGACGCGCAGGTCGCCGTTCACGGTCGCGACGAAGTCGCCACTGAGCTCGATGCCTTCACGCTTGACCGTACTGAACCCGGGCAGCGTGAACGTCACCACGTACGTGCCTGGACGGAGATCGACGATTCGATACTGGCCCGTATCGTCGCTGACAACGGAGCGGACCTTCTCGATGAGAACCGCGCTAGCGGCTTCGACCGTCACGCCCGGCAGCACCGCGCCGGACGCGTCTTTCACGACCCCAGTGATGGCGGCTTGCGCGTAGGCGGCCGCAGGGAGGAGCAAGACCACTAACAGGACTACCGCTGTTCTCCTGGCTCGTGTAGGCATCGCATTTTCTCCTCACAGTGGGTGGTATCGCCCCGCATGACCGATGGGTGCCTGCCTCGCCGAAGCTCCGGAGGAGCGGCGGCGGGCCGTAACGTTATGAGTGCCGGAAGGAATCGCCCCGGAACCGTGGCCCGACCGTCGTACGAACCCGTACTAATAGGGAGATGAGGAAGAATGCGCGGAATGCCGAATCGCACGCGAGTCAACTGCGTGACCCTTTAAGTGCGAGGGAGTATACACGGGTTTGGTCTTCGGTCTTCGGTCTACGGCCTACGGTCCTTGCGCCGGATGGTTGGGCCTTTGCCGAT
This sequence comes from Vicinamibacterales bacterium, assembly GCA_036742665.1. Taxonomy (GTDB): domain Bacteria; phylum Acidobacteriota; class Vicinamibacteria; order Vicinamibacterales; family UBA2999; genus Gp6-AA40. The sequence goes on from DAINQP010000012.1 coordinate 46,128, forward strand.
CCAAGGTTTGAGGTCGCGCAGTGGTCTCCGTCCCCAGCAATCTCGTTGAAGAAAATGCGCGTCTGACGACGACCGTAGACTACGCGATCGACTTTGTCGCTGCGACGAAGGTGGCGCGCGGTTCGAAGCCCATCGATTCGTAGAGCTTTCTCGCGGCGGTGTTCTTCTCTCCCACCAGCAGCGTTGCCTGACGCGCGGCGCGCGGTTGCGCCAGTCGGCACGCCTCGTCGACGAGTTGGCGCGCGAAGCCTTCGCGGCGCCTGGCGGGATGCACGGCGACCTGTGCCAGGTGGATGGTGCCGGGTGCGATGCGTGTGGTCAGCACCAGCGCAACCATGTTGCCGGCTTCGCGCACGACTCGCGTGAGCGCGGGCTCGAGATCGCCGCAGCCAGGCCGCTGGACCAACCCACGTGCGTAGTGCTCCCATTCACTTAGCGTGGCGCGAGGCGCGAAGTGGCGACCATTCTCGCCATATGCCGTCCGCAATAGTTCGGCCGCGTCTTGCAAGTCGCTTTCACGCCAGCCTTCGCCCCGGCTCGCGCTACCCGGATTCGCCGACGCCGTCAGCGGTCGTGACAGGTAGTAATAGTGCTCGCAGGCGAAGCCTCGCTCGGCCAGCGCCGCCTCAAATCCGTCGGCTCGATCCGGCACGAAGCACGACACGCGCATCGGACGTGGTGGGACGGCCGCCAGCTCGAGGCACGCATCGACAAGCGCCGCCGTCGCCTCTTTCGTGTCCGCCGCGATCCCGCCGATGTGCAGCGTCTCACCGTCGGGCATGTAGTAGCTCCAGCCGCGGACGGTGCGTTTGTGGTCAATGGCGATGCGGCCAGGAAGTCCCCAGGTGGTCCGGGCCTGCTCGATCTCGCGCCAGGAATTCGACGCGTCCCAGGTCAGCTCGCGCACCCAGAAGTCCTGCTCGCGCGCGTAGAGCAGTTGCGTGTCCGCCGCATCGGACTCACGCCAATCGCGAACGATCATCTGTACAGGGTACCACTCTCGTGGTGGACGAAGGAGTTGTCGGAACTCGATTCTGTTGTGATTCGGGAAGACCTGGGAAACCAGTTCCCTGTCTGGACGTCGTCATCTACAATGAGCACTTCAGTTTGGGCGAGTGCAGTCATCTGGTTGTTCACGGTCCAGCCGGAGCGAAGACGCGGCTTGGGACATTCGGCACGGCTGACGCCACCCTGCACTAAACAATGACTTGTTGAACGCTACTGAAAATATGAACCAGCGGGCCCTGCCATCCATTCTTGTCGTCGAAGACGACCTCGATCTCCGTCAAACGATCGTCGCCAGCCTCGAAGCCAACGGCTTTGCCGCCGCTCAAGCCAGCGACGCAGCCGATGCGATCGAGCGGCTGCGGTCATTCGCGTACGACGGGCTTGTCGTTGACCTCAGGCTGCCTGACGCTGACGGCATGACCGTACTGGACGATGCCCTCGATCGCTACCCACAGATTCGCGCAGTGGTGATGACGGGTTTCGGCGGTGTCGCCGAAGCGGTCGCCGCGATCAAACGCGGCGCGGTAGACTTCCTGATCAAGCCTTTCCAGCTCTCGCAGCTGGCCCGCGTGCTGCACACCGGGCTCGAGCAGCAGCGACTGCGCGAAGAGAACGCCGAGCTCAAGGCACAGCTCAAAGGCAAGTTCCGGTTCGAGAACATCATCGGGCGGCACAGCACGATGCAGGCACTGTTCACGACGCTGGAACTGGTGTCGCCGATGAATAGCACGGTGCTGATCAACGGTGAGACGGGCACTGGCAAAGAGCTCATCGCGCGCACGATTCATCACAACAGTTCGCGCGCCAGCGAGCGCTTCGTCGCGTTCAACGCGGCCGCGATTCCCGAGACCCTCGCCGAGGCGGAGCTGTTCGGTCACGTCAAGGGTGCATTCACCGGTGCGATCGCGTCGCGCGCCGGCCGGTTCGAACTCGCCCACCGCGGCACACTGTTCATCGACGAAGTGGCGTCGATGTCGATGCCGTTGCAGGCGAAGCTTTTGCGCGCGCTGCAGGAGCGGGAGATCGAACGTGTCGGCGAATCGCGCCCGATGCGTCTCGATATCCGCGTCATCGCCGCAAGCAACATGGACCTGCGCAAGATGGTCAAGGACGGAACGTTCCGTGAGGATCTGTTCTACCGCTTGAACGTCATTCCGGTCACACTGCCGGCGCTGCGTCAACGGCGCGAGGACATCCCGCTGCTCGCGCAGCATTTCGTGCGGAAGTCGTGCGCGGACAACAGCATTCCGGTGAAGACCGTGGCGCAGGAGACCTTGCGCGCGTTGATGGCCTACGACTGGCCGGGCAACATCCGTCAGTTCGAGAACGCGATCGAGCACGCGGTGGCGATGGCGGCGGCGAAGTCGGAGATCGGCCCCGAGGCGCTGCCCGATGACGTGCGCGATCGCGCCGGCTCGATGCTGGTGCCGACGGTCGCGATTCCAGACGAGGGACTGAACTTCACCTCGCTAGTGTCACAGCTCGAGCGCGAGCTGATCACGCGCTGTCTCGAAAAAACCGGCGGCAACAAGCGCCAGGCCGCGCGACTGCTCAACTTGAGCCGCACGACCTTCATCGACAAATTGCACCGTCTCAATCTCGAGAGAGGTGCCGCCTAACTCCCAACGTTGATCTAAGTAGCCGAGGGCAGACGCAGCGCGAACGATGCGCCTGCGCTCGCGCTCTCGAGCATTAACGTCCCACCGTGCGATTCCGCGATCTGTTTTGCAACTGCCAGACCTAATCCTGAGGACTCTTCGCGCGAGCGCGTAGTCACAAAGGGCTCGAACAACCGATCGGCCACGGCCGGATCAATGCCTGGTCCGTTGTCCGACACTCGCACCAGGACCCAACCAGCGGGCCATTCCAGCTCGACTCGAATTGTGCCGCCCGGTTGCCCAGCCAACGCCTGTTCGGCATTGACGATCAGATTCAAGACCGCTTGCAAAAGCAGGTTCGCGAAGCCCTGCACATCGACGACGCCAGTCTTCGACGGCTCGTAGACGAGCGTCAGCCGGGCACGGCCGATCGCAAATGTGCGGAGGCCGACGGCGCGTGTCGTCACGTCGCGCATGTTCACACGACCGCGCACATCGGTCTTCTGGCGAGAGAAGGCCATCATTTCCGCGATGGCAACACCTGCCTTGGCATTCTGGAGGTGAATGCGCCGCAATCCGTCCGCAACTGGGGGCGGGATCCCAGGCAAATCCTGCAAGAGCTCGGCGAGCCCGCCGATCACCTGCAGCGCGTTGTTCAACTCATGAAAGACGCCGGCAACAAGCCGCGCCACGGTGGCCGACCGGTTCAGTGTGATCAGCTCTTCTTGCCCCGGCACACCGGCAGCATCTCGCGGCGGAAGACCGGGCCCAGTCTTGGCCATTCTGCTAAACCTTCCGTATACCCCGTCGGGGTCGCACAGCATATCAGCATCATCGTACGCAGCAGGCTTAGCCTGCGCGTTGAAGGCTAGTACACTGATCTGTATGCAGCTCCGTACCGCCCGCGTGTGCCTCGATTGCGAGGAAGTGCACGACGCACAACAGTGTCCGACGTGCGCGTCGGAGACATTTGCGTTTCTCACACGTTGGGTTCCTGTCCCCGAGCGCCGTCAGCGGCCGCGTCCGGCGGAAGTAGCCAATCGGGAAGCCGTCGAGACCTACCAGGAGATGCTGTCACCGAAGCGGCCGAGCGGTTGGAGCCTGATTCGTCGCGGTGCGATGGGGCTGGCGATCTTTGGTGTGGCCGGCTGGATGTGGCAGCGCAACACGCGGCCTGAGACAAAGTCCAGAGGCAGCGGTCCAGCGGCCGGCGACAACCGCGGCACGGGATCGTGACCACCAAGGAACGCCGGCAAGGCGTTCCGGGAGATAGCCTGATGCGCGCCCATTCCTCCGTCCCCCACCGCATCAACGCCGAACGAATCGTCCTGCTCGGCTGGGGTCGCGCGATTCTTCTCCAACTCGCCCATCCGCTCATCGCCGCTGGCGTTCATGATCACAGCGGCTTCCGGTCCACGACCTGGGCTACCGTCACTCGCCTGTATCACACGGTTCACGCCATGCTCGCGCTGACGTTCGGGTCAGAGATAGAGCGTGAGAAAGCCCTCGAGGGGATCCGTCAGATTCATCAACGCGTGCACGGCCATCTGCAGACCGCCACCCGCAGCTTCCCCGAAGGCACACGCTATTCGGCCGAAGATCCCGACCTCGTGTTGTGGGTGCACGCGACGCTGCTCGAATCAGTCCCGATCGCCTACGAACAGTTCGTGCAGCCTCTCACCGTCGCCGAGCGCGATGCCTATTGCGCCGCCGCGGCACCGATTGCCGTCGCGTTGAAGGCCCGCAGCGAGGACGTGCCGCGCACATGGGCGGAAGCGCGCGCCTATCTCGATCGGATGTATGGCTCGGGGACGCTCGAGGTCACTGAGCAGGCACGAACGCTAGCGCGCGCTGTGCTCTCCCCGCCCGCGGCAGCGGCGTGGATCGCCGGTCCAGCAACATGGACCAACCGCATCGTCACGCTCGGCCTGTTGCCGCCGCAGATCAGACGGCAGTATCGGTTCGACTGGACGCGCCTCAATCAGCGCACGTTCAACCTGCTGGTGCCGGCGTTGCGGTCAATGCGGCGCGTCATGCCGCGCGCCGTCACTGAATGGCCTGAGGCACGGGTTCCGGCGTCTCCCGGTATTCACCTTCCCAACGAGCTATCACCACGGTAGCGAGACAGTTGCCGAGGACGTTGACGGACGTCCGCAGCATATCGAGAACCGCGTCGATTCCCAGGATCACGAGCACAGGCTCTACCGGCAGCTTGAACGTGGAGATCGTAGCAAGCAGTACGACGACCGCTCCGCGTGGCACGCCCGCAACCCCTTTGCTCGACAGCATCAGCGTCAGCAGCATCACGAACTGCTGTCCGATCGTCAAATGGATGCCGGCCGCCTGTGCGACGAAGATCGACGTCAGCGACAAGTAGAGTGTGCTGCCATCGAGATTGAACGTGTAGCCGGTCGGCATTACGAACGCGACGATCTGACGCGGCACGCCAATCCGTTCCATCGCCTGCATCGCCCGCGGCAACGCCGCCTCGGAGCTGGTCGTCGCAAAGGCGATCGACACGGGTTCCGCCACGGCCGCGATGAACCGTTTCAACGGTACCTTCGCCAACAGCGCCACAGGGAACAGCACGCCCACCACGAAGACTGCCACGGCGACGTAGAACGTCGCGAGCAACTTCGCGAGGTTGACGAGAATACCGACACCGAGACTGCCGACGGTATAGGCAATCGCCGCGCCCACACCGATTGGTGCGAAGAGCATCACGATTCTGGTGAAGCGGAACATTGTCTCGGCGAGGCTTTCGGCCAACGAGAGCAGCGGACGGCGCTTCTCCTCATCGATCATCGCCAACGCGATGGCGAAGATGACGCTGAACACGACGATCTGCAGCATTTGGGCGTCCGCGACTGCACGGGCGATGTTCTGCGGAAAGATCTGGATCAGGGTGTCCTGCCAGGTATGCGGCGCCGTCTGCAGGATCTGCGTGCCGTCCGCCGGCGGCGGCAGGACGATGCCTTCGCCGGCACGGCTGATGGAAATGGCCACCCATCCAATCAGCAACGCGAACGTCGTCACCACCTCGAAGTAGATCAACGCGCGCACGCCCATGCGTCCGACCTGTCGCAGGTTCGAGTGGCCGGCGATGCCAACGACGAGCGTCGCAAAGAGGAGCGGCGCGACGATGGTGGTGATGAGGCGCAAGAAAATCTGGCTGAGGAAGCGCAGCTGGACGGCCACGTTTTCGAAGTCGTGGCCGACCTCGGCGCCAACCGCCATCGAGACCAGAATCCAGGCGGTCAGGGAACGACGACGCGCGACAAAAACGACGAGCGCGATGATGGCGAGCCAGCGGAGAACCATCCAGAAGTCCATGGGTAACGGCATGTTATACTTCGATGTTCTCGGTCCCCGAGAATTCCTGACGTGCGGAAGTGGCGGAATTGGCAGACGCGCTAGCCTCAGGAGCTAGTGGCCGCAAGGCCAT
>DAINQP010000013.1:0-50407 GCA_036742665.1 Vicinamibacterales bacterium
CGCAGCGGCGCCGCGCCGGCATCGCTCACGAGTCCGGACGGCAAGACCAGGCCGATGCGGCCGCCGCGGCGAACCAGTTGCAACGCGCGCTCGACGAACAGCTGATAGAGATTGGCGTGTGCCGACGAGTCAACACGGTAGATCCCGGACTCGCGGACGAAGTCAGTGAGGCGCTTCGCCTCCGCCTTCCGGGCCGTGCGCACATCTTCCTCGCCCGAGTCGCCGCGCACCATCTCCCATGGCGGATTGCCGATGACGGCGTCGAACCCTGCCGCCGGCCGCGGATGTCGCGCGTCCCCGCGCCGGTGATCGAGGAAGACCTCAGGGAAGACAAGCGGCCAGTGATGAAATCGGCAACGTTCGGCGGTGGCGGCGGAGTGGGTCAGCAACTGAGAGCACAGTCGTTCGGGCAACGCACAGGTGCCATCGAGCAGTCGCGCGGTGAGCTCGCGGAACGCGCCGCGATCGGGCGGTGGGCCGTCGGTCCAGAACCATCCTGCGCACCACAGATCGAGAAGCCGCGACCACGTCACCAGCGACGAATCCTTCGCCTGCAGCGCCGCCAGCGTCCGCTCCTTCTCGCGAACGATCGCGGCGGTGTCGTCGGGTTCCATCGTGAGCCGCAGACGGATCTGAATCGCACGCTCGACAACCGAAGACAGGCTTTCCTCTGGAAAGAGCGGCAGGGCTTCGTGTCGCCGGCCACGTGCCACTCCGCCTCCAGGCTGGCGGCGGAGATCGTCGGGCGATGCGCCGATGAGGCTGTTGCCGACCACGAGATGATGGTCGAAAAAAGACAGCGGCTTGTCCGTCGCGAGTGTGGCTAGCCAGAGCGAGAGCCGTGCCAGTTGCACGGCCATCGGATTGAGGTCTACACCGAACAGGCACCGCGATGCGATGTCGCGGCGGAGTGCCGCGCGGTCCGCCGCAGTGACGTCGTGCGCGTACCACGTGCCATCCTCGATCAACGCTTCCTCGGCCGCGATGCTCAGGTATCGGCACGCGGCGACCAGGAACGCACCGCTGCCCATGGCGGGATCGAGAATCCTCAGCCGAAGAATCTCCGCTGCGCTGCGGCCTTTCACAAGCGGCGCCAACGTCTGTCGAATCAGGAAGCCGGTCAGCGCGCGCGGTGTATAGAACGTTCCGCTCGACTTTCTGATCTCACGCGTGCGAACGAGTGTCGCGCCCGGCGAAGGCTCGTACTCGAGAACGCGCTCGTACACCGCGCCGAGCTGCTCGACATCGAGATCGCGATAGACGATGCGCGCGCGGGCTGTCGTAGGGCGCATCCTTTTGCCCCTCGGCCAGGCTCGGGACAACCCTGAGCGTGACGAAGGGTTGGACGGGCGGGTCGGGGTCGTGCTCACCGCCACGACGGCCTGGCTCATCACCGTGTCGGCAATTGGTGTGCGATCGAACGTGTCCGCCTGCGACGGCGAAAAAAGCCGGCCGTTGAACGCGGTAACGCGAAGCTCGCCGGCGCGGCATCCGGCATGCGCCAGTCGTGAGATGGCCTGAACGGCCTGCCACAATCCTCGATATCGCTGCCCACGCAGCAGCGTGGTGACGATCGTGTCGAGACTGTATCGATCTCGATAGACCGGATGCCACAGCGGCAGCAGTCCTCGCGCCTCTGCAAACAGCAGGAACAGCACGCGGTACAGCACCGTGAGCGATTGTTCGAACAACACCGGCATCGCGGCCGGCCGTTGACCTGTGGCCAATGCGCCGACCAATAGCGCCAGAGCCTCGAGCACGCCGTCGCCAAGCACACGGCACACCTGCACGCCGTGGCGGCGCGACAGGTCCACAACACGATCGATGAGCGGCGGGTCTCCGCTGATGGACTGCGCGCGCAGCACGGTCCAGAACAGCTGTTGCGTCAGCGGTTCACGTCCCACCACGGAACCATCGAACTCGAGGTATTCCCGCGACCACGTGCGGCGAGCGTCCACGAGCCTGACTGCGCGCCCGTTGCAGCACACACACCAGCGTGCATCACTGGCAATGGCGCGGATGATCGACGATCGCCAGATCCGATCGAGTGGCTCACCCCATTGCGAGACAATGACGACGGCCCGCGTCACGCCGGCGCGGATATGGAGCACACACTGCTCGCCGTCATCGATGCGCCGCTCGACGATCAGTCCGAGCAACTCGATCAAAGGAAGGGCGGCGACATCCGCGATCGCCCTGACGCTCGAGGTCAGTCCGAGCGTGCCATCGACGCGCTGCGACCACGATGCGAGTGCCGACGCGATCGACCGTGGTACCGCCACCGACTCGGGCATGTTCGGCAGGACGTCTCGAGCGAATGCGCTGCTGATGAGACCGCCGCGGACGCCCGGAATCATCGGGCGACGAGAGCGAACACCAGTCGACGATCGATCGAGACGGCGCGATGTCGGGCGAGTTCGTCGAGGCGCCTCGCGCAGCGTTCGAGCGCCTCGTCGAGAGTCGCATTCTGCGCCGCAGTCGCGCGCTCGGCGCGACGATCGAAGAGGCCGGGCTGCAAGAGCGATGCGGCGATACGGCCGCGCTGCTGTCTTAGGCCCCCTGCGATCGCCTGCTCGCGTGCCACGGCCAGTGAGTGCCACGGCTCGATGGTCAAGATGAACGAGGAAAGAAGGCGATCGACGATCGATTGGAGTGATGTCTCGACTGCCGCCTGAGAGGCGCTAACCGTGGTTCTGATCCCTTCGTGTGAAACCGTCGCCAGCCGACCGGGCTCGCGAATGCCAATCACGGTCGTCCAGAATGGCTGCAGCTCCGGGTCTTCGAACATGAGGCGATACACCCAGTCGTGTACTGGGTGTGTGCGTCGGGAGCCCAGCACTGTGATGCAAGGGCGGCCATCGAAGGATGCAGCCTCGGAGTCCACACTCAGCCGTCGCAGCTGCTCCAGCCGTGCGGCCTCTTCGATCGCGACCGCACGGAGATTGCCAATGAGCAGTCCCGACGGCAGCGGCGTCGCCGCCGCATCGTGCGCGTCGTCTGGTTCACCGTCAAAGACGACGCGTGCGACCCGCTGCTCACACTTTGTGGCACCCATGCTGCCAACGATGCCGGCAGCGCGACGCATTCGAGCCATGAGCACCGCAACCGATTCCTCTTCGCACGTACCGGTCGCGAGCAGGTGCAGGGCGTGAACGCGCCTGGTCTGTCCGAGGCGTTCGACCCGTCCGATCCGCTGCTCCAGACGGACGGGTGTCCACGGCAGCTCGAGGTTGATCACCAGCCGACAACGGTGATGAAGGTTCAAGCCTTCGCTTGCCGCGTCGGTCGCGAGGAGCAGGCGCGCGTCGCCGCTGACGAACTGCTGCAGCACATCGTGCCGATCGGGGGCGCTCATTCCTCCGTGCAGCAGCACCGGCGCGAAGTCGCGTAGACGATCAGCCAATTGATGCAGAGTGTCGCGATACTCCGTGAACACGATCGCCGGTTCGCGCGCCCGCCGGAGTACACGAGAGAGGGCGCGAATCTTTGACTCCTGTATCTGAGCTGGTTGGGCCAGTTGAAGAACGTGCTCGAGCCATCGCCGTTCTTCGTTGAGATCGGGCAGCCCTGGCGAGCTCAACTCCGTTGAAGGGGATTCGTCGTCTGTGGTGGACTCGTCAAAGGGGAGCGCGATCTGCAGCAGATCGGGTGCGCCCGCCACGTTCAAAAGACGCAGTCGCGTTTCCACCGATCGCGCCAGCGCCCACGCACTGCTGCACGCGCGTCGTGTCAGGACGATCATCGCCAGCCGCGCGCCAGAGCTGGCCGAGGACTGCGTCCAGATCAGTCGCGCATATCTCATCAGGGCGCGGTGCATGTCAGACTCAGCCGCAGTCGGTCGCACTCGAACCGACACCGTGCGCCGCGCGGTGGCCATGCCGATGTCGAGCCGCGTACGCCGGAAGACCAACATCTGAAACCGGTTCGAGAAGTCGCCAAGCGAGGTCAGCCTGCTGAATGCCTGGTCGTCACCTGAATGCGGCGTCGCTGTCAGCAGGACGACCGTTCGAGCGCGTTGCGCCAGCATCGAGGCTGCGATCGCTCGATCCGACAGGCCGGCGAGCGCGTGTGCTTCATCGAACACCACCAGATCCCAGACGAGCGCCTCGAGCGCACGCGCGACTTCCGGTCGCTTGACGTAGTCGAGCGACGTGAGCACAACGCCAGGAATCGACCACGGGTTGCCACTCCAGTGGGCGGCGTGTCGGGCGATCGATGACGAGTCGAGGAGCGTGACGTCGACTGTGAATCGATCGCGGAGTTCGGCTTGCCACTGGTGGCGAAGTCCTGCCGGTGTGACGACAAGGAGATGCGAGTCGGGCCGCCGCTCCAGAAGCTCGCTGATGATGAGGCCCGCTTGAACGGTTTTCCCAAGCCCGACTTCATCGGCGATGAGCACGCGTGACGCCAGACCACGAACGACCGCCAGTACCGGTTCGAGCTGAAATGGGAGGACGGCGAGCGTGGCGGGCGCTGACGCGCGCAGTGCGGACGAGCGAAGTGCGTCATATGACGAAGTGGCCGCGGTCAGAATCGATCGCGCGACCCGGCGCCAGGTGCGTGGACGCACGATCCGCGGAACGTCGGACGAGGGCAGCCGCTCGATTGGTTCGAAGGGCAGCAGAAACGACCCACGCATGCCTCGGTTGTCTGCGCCACGGCCACGGACGTCGAGCACCGACCCCTGCGTGCCGGCGACGTGACGATGAACGACCCAGGATTCGCCGCGGGCGCGGATGACGTCGCCAGGCCGGAAGAGTGGAGCGGGCGCCATAGGACCGCGGTCAGTGCAGGCGGCGTTCCCGACGATTAAGCCTTGAAAATGCGCGAGGTGGCGTGCTCGCGTTGAAGAACTTGCACGATCGTCACTGGCACGATCGCGCGGATTCTGCGGTCGCTGGATTAGTCGGCCAGACGTGCGACAGTCGCGCCCAGGTGCGTCTCGGTGGCGTCCCAGAACTCGACGACGAGCGGATGGTTCTCGAGCGTCTGCTGGACGATCCCGCGTTGCACGCCTTTGCCGCGTCCGTGAATGAGACGTACTTCGCGCAAGCCGGCTTCGTGCGCGGCGCTGACATACTCGACGACGACCGACGCGACGTCGCGCGGCGCGAACGTGTGGAGATCGATCGAGTCTTCGATGGGGATTTTCATGTCAACGCCCAACAACCTTTGAGCCTGGTTTTGGGAATTGGGAGTTGGAGTGGTTGGTAGTTGGAAGTTGGGCGTTGGGAATTACGTGATCGCCTCGTACGAGGCGGTCACGATCGTCTTCATGCCGCCGCGCACGGCAAAATCGCCGACGACGGTCATGCGCCGTGGCTGACAGGCGTTGACGAGATCGTCGAGAATCGCGTTGGTCGCCGCCTCGAAGAAGATGCCGCGATTGCGGAAGCCAAACATGTAGTACTTCAGCGATTTCAACTCGATACACCGATCGTCCGGCACGTAGGTGATGCGGATTTCGCCGAAGTCGGGCAAGCCGGTTTTCGGACACACGGAGGTGAACTCTGGGCAGCTGATCGTGATTTCGAAATTGCGTTCAGGGCGTGGATTCGGAAATGTCTCGATCGCCACCTCGCTTGACATACGCGCGAAATTCTAGCACTTTGGGCCGAAATCGCTGGATCGCGCGTTGACACGCCTGCGCGCGCGAGCTAGCATTGCAACCGTTTTCAACGAGTTTCCGCAGCAGTGACGCGCGCGCAACTGCATCGCGGCCCAGCATCAGCGCGCACCAGCACAAGGGGGGACGTGATGGCAGAGGCCCGCAGAATGGGCAAATCAGAACTGTTCTCACACTTCGCCGAGCGCTTCGAAGTGAAGCGGACTCAGGCGCGTGAGTTCTTCGATGAGCTGACAACGCTCTCGGAAAAAGAGCTGAAGCGCTCCGGTGAGTTCGTGCTGCCCGGCATGGTCAAGCTCGTCGTTCAGAAACGTAAGGCACGTATGGGCCGCAATCCCGCAACTGGGGAGCAGATCAAGATACCGGCCAAGACCGTCGTCAAGGCGCGTATCGCGAAGCAGCTCAAGGACGCCGTGCTGCCGAAGAAGTAACGAACAGCAACCCCCCTTTGCGTTTGGCCCGGCGCGGACTGATGCGCCGGGTTATTTTTTGTACAGATGTAGTATCCGCCTTGCTTGGCCCGCCGTAGCGTAACGGGCGTAGGCGGCAGGCGGACCAGTCCGGCTGAAGCCGACGGTACGTTAGTTTCCGCGGATCTTGCGCGCCAGCTCGCGGATCTCGAGCTTGTCCATCTTGAACTTCAGCGTGCTGAGCGGGATGCCCAGCGCGCGAGCCGTCGCCGTGACGTTCCAGCTCGATTTCTCGAGTGCGCGGATGATGAAGTTGCGCTCGAAGGTCGAGAGCGCGCGCTCCAGCAGATTCTCGGTGGTCGGCCCCTGCCTATCCAGTTGCGCGACGTGCAGCTCGTACGGCAAGTCCTCGTCAGTGATCCATTCCTTATCGGACACCGCCACCAGGCGCTCGATCAGATTCTCCAATTCGCGGATATTCCCCGGCCACCAGTACGAAGACAGGATCTGCATGGTCGACTCGGCGATGCCCTGGATGTTCCGGCGGAATTTTACGTTGTAGCGGCGCAGAAAGAAGCGTGCGAGGTCGGGCAGATCTTCGATGCGGTCGCGAAGTGCCGGCATCTTGATCGGCACCACGTTGAGCCGGTAGAAGAGATCCTCGCGGAAGCGCCCCTCCTTGACCGCCTTATCGAGATCGATGTTGGTGGCGGCGATGAGCCGAAGGTCGGTCTTGATCGGATGCATGCCACCCACTCGCTCGATCTCCTCTTCCTGGATCGCGCGGAGCAGCTTGGCCTGCAAGTCGTATCGGAGATCGCCCACCTCGTCGAGGAACAAGCTGCCACCAGATGCGAGCTCGAATTTGCCAAGCTGCTGACGGATCGCCCCGGTGAATGCACCTTTCTCGTGTCCGAACAGTGTGCTCTCGACCAACTCCTTTGGAATCGCGGCGAGGTTCACGGCCACGAATGCCGCATCGGCGCGACCGCTTTCTCGATGAATGAGTCGTGCGAGGAGTTCCTTGCCGGTGCCGCTCTCGCCGAGGATGAGCACGTTGACCGGCCGTGGCGCGACTCTCTGCGCCATCGCGATGATGTCGCGTGTGGCCTGACTGGGACCAACGACGAACTCCCGTTCGTTGCTTTCGGCGACTTCCTCGCGCAGCCTGACGACATCGCGCCGAAGATCCTGACGCTCACCGGCATTGACGAGCAGTGTTCGCAGCGAGTCGAGGTCGATGTCCTTGGGCGTGTAGTGGTAGGCGCCCAGCCGCATCGCCTCCATGGCGACTTCGAACTCCTTGACGTCGGTGACCACGATCACCTCGACGTACGGATAGTTCTCCTTGACGATCTTGAGGACCTCGAAGCAACTGATCCCGGGCAGGCGCGCGTCGAGCATCATCAGGTCGACGTGCTCCTTCTCCATCATCTGGAGGGCGCCTTCGCCAGTACCGGCGCGAAGCACGCGCAGGTCGCGGCGCAGCGATCCGGTGAGCGACTCGCGCATCACCTCGTCGTTGTCGACGATCAGCAGGGTCTTGCGGCGTTCTGACATGCGGATATTATGGGGTCGGGAGTCATTTTCTTGAGGACGCGCGACTGTGCGAGATGTCTCAATAAAGACTCCAGACCCCTTTATGCCTACTGCGTACGACGTCATCGTGATAGGTGCCGGGACCGGCGGCTACGTGGCCGCGATTCGAGCATCACAGCTCGGGAAGAAAGTTGCCGTTGTCGAGAAGCAGAAAGCGCTCGGCGGCACCTGCCTGATCTGGGGTTGCATACCCACGAAAGCGCTCCTCGAGCACGCCCACGCGCTGAAGGTGGTGCAGAACGCGAAAGAGTGGGGCGTGATGATTCCCTACGGGGCGCCGGCGATCGATATGAAGCAGGTGCACACCCGCAAGGACAAGATCGTCACCGGCCTGACCAAGGGGGTTGAGTTCCTCTTCAAGAAGAACAAGATCGACTGGATCAAAGGAACCGCCCGCTTGATGGGCAAGGGCAAAGTGGACGTCTTCGAGGGCGACAAGCAGACGCTCGAGGCCAAAGAGATCATCGTCGCCACCGGGTCGCAGCCGCGCAGCGTGCCGAACGTGCAGATCGATCACGAGCGGATCATCACCAGCGATGACGCGATTGACCTCAAAGAGGTGCCCAAGTCACTGGTGATCATGGGGAGCGGAGCGGTCGGCGTGGAGTTCGCGTCGATCTACCGCCGGTTCGGCAGCGAGGTGACGATCATCGAGCTGCTGCCGCGTCTCGTTCCGGTCGAGGACGAGGCCGTCTCCGCGGAACTCGAGAAGTCGTTCAAGAAGCAGGGCATCAACGTCCTCACCTCGACGAAGGTGACCAAGGCGACAGCCTCGAGCACCGAGGTCACCATCGAGGCACAAGGTGCCGATGGAAAGGCGCTCTCTATCTCAGCGAGCCTGCTGCTGGTTGCGACCGGCCGTGGTCCGGTCGCAACGGAACTTGGCGCCGAGGAACTCGGCATCGCGATGGAGAAGGGCTACATCAAGGTGGACGAGATGTATCGCACCTCCGTCCCGAACGTGTCGGCGATCGGCGACGTCATCACGCTCGGTACGCGCGTGCATCCGCAGCTTGCGCACGTGTCGTCGATGGAAGGCGTCATCGTCGCGGAGCGACTGGCCGGGAAGCCGGTCCAGCCGTTGAACTACGAACACGTCCCGGGATGTACCTACTGCGACCCTGAAATCGGCAGCGTCGGCCTGACGGAAGCCGAAGCCCGGCAGCGCGGCTATGACGTGCGCGTGGGCCAGTTTCCCTTTGGTGTCCTGGGCCGCGCGAAGATGGCTGGCGAATCCGAGGGGTTCGTCAAGATTGTGGCCGATAAGAAGTACGATGAGGTGCTGGGCGTGCACATGATCGGTCCTCGGTCCACCGAGCTCGTCGCCGAAGCGGTGCTGGCCCTACGCCTGGAGTGCACGGTCGAGGAGCTGATCAAGACGATCCACGCGCATCCGACGTTCTCGGAGGCCGTGGCCGAAGCCGCACACGCGACACACGGCGCGGCGATACATATGTAGATCGTTCGAGTCGTTCTCGCAGAACGCCTCGAACGTTTCGAACGACGGAACGATCCGAACGCCTCGAACGACCGAACGGTTCGAACGACGCATGGCTACACAAGTCGTGATGCCCCAGATGGGGGAATCGATTGCCGAAGGGACCATCGTCCGCTGGATCAAGAAGGTGGGCGATTCGGTCGATCGCGACGAGCCGCTTTTCGAGATTTCTACCGACAAGGTTGACGCCGAGATCCCCGCTCCGGCCGCTGGCGTGCTGACCGAGATCAAGGTCCAGGCAGGTGAAACCGTCGCGGTCAATGAAGTGGTTGCGACGATCGGCGAGGCCTTCGAGATCGCCCAGCTGCCGGGGGTTTCCAAGGCATCCGAGGCCGCGAACGCTACCGCCGCCGCGCAGCCACAAGCGGATGGTGCGGGCCCTGCGCAGAAGAAGGTTCCCACAACGCCGAAGCCGAATGGGCCCGAAGCCGCCGCGTACACACCTTCGCCATCCGCCTCGCTGAGTCACGACGAAGTCCGTCGTCAGAAGTCGTCACCCCTCGTTCGCCGGATTGCGAAAGAGCACAAGGTGGACGTCTCGCAGATTCACGGCTCAGGTCTCGGCGGGCGCGTGACCAAGCACGACATCCTCGAATTCATCGAGTCGCCAAAGCCCGAGTCCCGAGCCCAACGCCCAGAACCGAGAGCGCAAAGCCCCCAGCCCGACGCCAAGAGCCAAGAGCCCCAAGCCCAAGGCCCAGAGCCGAGAGCCCAGAGCCCGGAGCCGAGAGTCCCCGCGTATCGCGAGGGGGATCGCGTCGAGATCGAGCCGCTCTCGGTCATGCGCAAAAAGATCGCCGAGCACATGGTGATGAGCCGGCGCACGTCAGCGCACGTGCACTCCGTCTTCCATGTGAACTTCTCGACGGTGGCGCGCATTCGCGAACAGAAGAAGGCCGAGTACGAGCAGAGTGGGACGAAGCTTACCTACATGGCATTCATCGCCAAGGCCGTGATCGCCGCGCTGCGCCGCTTCCCGATCGTCAACGCGTCGCTCGACGGCGACAACATCGTGTACAAGAAGGACATCAACCTCGGCATCGCAGTGTCGCTCGACGCGGGACTCATCGTGCCGGTGATCAAGCACGCCGACGAAAAGAACCTGCTCGGCCTGAGCCGGTCGATCGCCGACCTTGCCGAGCGTGCGCGTGCGAAGCAGCTCAAGCCTGACGAGGTGCACGGCGGCACGTTCACGATCACCAACCCGGGTCAGTTCGGCTCGCAGTTCGGGATGCCGATCATCAACCAGCCGCAGCTCGCCATCCTCGGTGTCGGCACAATCGAAAAGCGCGCGGTCGTCGCAGACGATGCGATTGCGATCCGGACGATGGCGTACCTGACACTCGGCTACGACCATCGGCTCATCGATGGGGCAACCGGCGATCACTTCATGGCCGAAGTGAAACAGCAGATCGAAAACTTCGATTTGAAATCTGCGTAGGCATGCGTGAAATCGAAGTCCGACGCTTGGGCGTGGTGCCGTACGACGAGGCGCTCGCCATGCAGCATCAGCTCGTCGAGGAGCGGCGGGCCGGACGTGTTCCCGATCTTCTGCTGCTCCTGCAGCATCCTGCTGTCATCACACTCGGTGTGAAAGGCGACGGCGGCCGCGCGAACATCGTCGCCACCAACGAACGGCTTGCCGAGTTCGGCATTGCGGTGCACGAGACCGGGCGCGGCGGCGACGTGACCTATCACGGACCGGGGCAGATTGTCGGCTACCCGATTCTCGATTTGAAGCCCGATCGCTGCGATGTGCATCGCTATGTCCGCGACCTCGAAGAAGTGATGATTCGGGTGTGCGCCGATTACGGCGTCACCGCGGGCAGGATCAAAGGCCTGACGGGCACATGGGTTGGCGCCGAGAAGATAGGCGCGATCGGCGTCAGGCTGTCACGGTGGATCACGATGCATGGCTTCGCGTTCAACGTGAGCACAGATCTCGATCACTTCAAGCTCATCGTCCCGTGTGGCATTCGCGACCGCGGGGTCACCTCGCTGGAACGCGCCACTGACAATCGCTTGTCGTTGTCCCAAGTCCAAGACGCCGTCGTTCGCCGCTTTCAGGAGATCTTCGAGCGGACTACGACGGCGGATGAGATGTCCGCGTCAGCAGCGCTTCTGCCACCCCACGACCAGCGACTCTCGTGACTTCGACGCGAACCTGATTCCACAACACGACATCGCCAAGCAGTGCCGGGCGTCCCAGCAGGAGCAGCACCAGTCCGCTGATCGTCGTGACCTTGGGATGCTCGAGTGGCCAGTCGAGGGCCTTCGCGATCTCGTCGAGCCTGACGGTGCCACGCACGCGGACGCGGCCGTCCGGTTCGCGGAGGATGGCGGCACGTCCGCGGCCTTCCTCGATGTCGCCGATGACTTCTTCGAAGAGATCTTCCATGGTGACCAGACCGGCGGTGCCGCCGTGCTGGTCCATGACCACCGCCATCTGTGCCCGGTATCGGCGCATTGCGGCCAGCACCTCATCGACTGGCGTCGGACCGGGCACGTAAGGGAGGGCTCGCGCGTCGCGTGCGGTGACCGGCTCATTCGAGATGAGATGCCGCAGCACCTCCTTGATGTGCAGGCTGCCGACGATGTGGTCGAGATCGCCGCTGTAAACCGGATAACGCGTGTGGGCCTGCGCGCGGACGATCGCCCGGAGCTCGTCGGGCTCGGCGCCAATGGGTATGCCGACGAGCAGCACGCGGGGCACCATCGCTTCGCCGGCCGTGCGATCGCCAAACTCGAACAAGTCGCGCAGCAGCTGGCCTGCCTCGCCGCGCAGCAGCCCGCCCTCTTCGCTTTCCTGAACGATGAACTGCAGTTCCTCGGCCGTGTGATATCGCTCGCCCTCGACGCGCTGCCGCTTGATGCCGACCAGCTTCAGCAGCCAGTTGCCAAATGCATTCAGCGACACGACGAGCGGCAGCAACGCACGCTCGAGACCGCGAATGACTGGTGAGATGTAGAGGATCGTCTTCTGCGAGCGCTGCAGCGCGAGCGCCTTCGGGAGCATCTCGCCGTAGACGATGTGCAGATAGGTGAGGATGGCAACAGCGATCACGCTCGCAACTGTGTGCGCGGCGATCCAGCCTGTCGTCTCCAGCGGACCGAGCCACTGCGCGATGTGATCGGACATCCAGTGCTCACCGTACATCCCGAGCCCGAGGCTGGCGACGGAGATCCCGATCTGCGTGGTCGCGATATAGCGATCCTGCAGCTTGGGGTCCTCGAGAATTCGCAGTGCGCTCCGTGCAAGCAGACTGCCTTGCGCGGCCTGGTGCTCGATGCTCGGCTTCGGTGCGCCGACGATGGCGAACTCGGCGGCGACGAACAGGCCGTTCAGGACCACCAGCATCAGGATGATCGCGATCGGCACGAGGACCTCGATCATGCTTCGTCCTCGTCGCGGGGCGTCGGCAGCCGCACGAGGATCACGGACTCTACGACTCGATCGGCGAGGCGCTCGACCTCGAAATCGTAATCGCCGATAGAGATCCGTTCGCCGAGAGTCGGCAGATGTCCGAGCGCTTGGATCACCATGCCCCCGACGGTCGCTGCGTCGGTCTCCCACTCGGTGTCGAGGGCAGTCGCGGCATCCTGAACCGCCATGCCGCCGGGCAATCGCACGCGACCATCCCGAAGGTCTTCCGCTGCGGGGTGCGCCGCCTTGAACTCGTCGCCGACGTGGCCGAGCAGTTCGGACAACACGTCTTCCAGCGTCAGCAGACCTGCGGTGCCACCGAATTCGTCAACGACCAGCGCCTGGTGCGACCGCCGTTCGCGGAGCTCGCGCAGGACGCGATCTGCGGTCACGCTCTCGTGAACCGTCGGCACCACGCGAATGAGGTCGGACAGCGTCATCGTCGAGCGTTCACTGACAAACCAGCGGACCAGCTCCTTCGTGTGCAAGATGCCGACGACGTTGTCGAGCGAATCGCGATACACGGGCAGCCGCGAGAATGGGCTTTGCGCGACGATGCCGATGACTTCGTGAAGTGGTGTCTTGATGTCGAGCGCAGCAATCTTGCGACGCGACACCATGAGCTGCTTGGCCTGGCGAAGATTCAGCCGCAGGGCGCGCTGCAGGCGGCGATGCTCGTCGGGCTCGAGTAGTCCGCCGTCGCGGCTTTCGGCGATGAGCAGCTCGATCTCGTCGGGTGAGTGGATGTGGCGATGCGCCTGATACGGTGTGCCCATCAGGCGCAGGATCAGCAGCGCCGAGCCGTTGAGGAACTTGATGAACGGACGGTAGATCCACAATGACGCGAGCATCGGCACGAAGGTGTAGAGCGATGCCTGCGTGGGGTACTGCAGTGCCACCAGCTTTGGCACGAGCTCGGCGAACACGACCTGCGCGGTCGTCAACGTGAGCAGCACGACCGCCGTCGATGTTGACTGCGCTCCGATTTGTTGAAGACCGCCGAGTTGGGCGAAGTACGGCGTCAGCCACACCGCGAACGTCTGCTGCGCGTATGCGCCGAGCACCAGGCTCGAGAGCGTGATGCCGATCTGACTCGCGCCGATGTAACGGTCCAGTGCCTCGGGGGATTCGAGGACAGGGAGCAGCCAGGCGGCGAGTGGATTGCCGTCGGCGGCGAGCTGTTGAATGCGGCTGCGCCGAACGCTGACTGCTGCGAACTCAGCCGCCACGTACAGGGCGTTCACAACGATCAGTGCGACGACGACGAGGATGGCCACGAGGACCATGCGTGGCTCAGTATTTAGCATCCTTTTGGACCCCTGCCGTAACCCTAACTGGCACAGTCAGTTCGGCCGGTCTGTGTAATCCAGGGAATAAGACCGAATTGGTCGGTGTTCTCTATGGCAGAGGAACGAACCCCATGGACAGGACCCAGGATCGACGTCTCGTGGCTGGGCTGCAGGCGGGGGACCACGCAGCGGTTCGCGAATTGGCCGCGCGCTATGGCCCGCGCATCCAGCAGCTTGCGATGCGTCACATGAAGAATCGAGAGGACGCTGAGGAAGTCATGCAGGACGTCCTCCTCAAAGTGCACCGGAAGATTCACGCGTTTCGCGGCGATGCCGCGCTGTCGTCGTGGATCTACCGCATCACGTTCAACACCGCGATGTCGCGGCTGCGGCAGAATCGCGCCGCTCGTGTCGCTGCAACAGAGCGCGACCGCGTCGAGGCGCTGCTCGAGACGAGCGGTGAACAGGCACGAAGCCTAGCCGAGCCGGCCGACTGGTCGCGGATGCCGGACGAGCACGTAATGCGGGCGCAGCTGCGTGAAGCGTTGGCGGCAGCGGTTGCCGAACTGCCAGAGATCTACCGCGCGCCGGTGGTGCTGCGCGACATCGAAGGATTGACGACCGAGGAAGCGAGCAGCCGTTTGAAGGTGAAGGATCAGACGCTCAAGTCGCGTCTGCACCGAGGGCGGTTGATGCTGCGCGAGAAGCTCGAGGTCTTCCGCAGCGGCCTCGGACTCCATCGCCCGACGCCGGCCTACTCCTAACGTTTACTCCCGATAAACTCAGGCCGCGTGGTGCGTTCAGCCAGGCGGGCCGCAAGCTCCAATGCGAGTGTTGCGACCCGCTTGGTTCCGGGCGCATCGATCTTTTCCCAGTCATCGGTCGGACGGTGATAGTCCGCGTGAAAGCCGGTGAAGAAATTGATCGCCGGAATGCGGTGATCGAGGAAGTTGGAGTCGTCGCTTCGACCGGCCCCGGGACCTTCACGCTTGATCTGAAGCTCGCCGCCTGCGACCGTTGACGCCGCCTTCAGATCCGCTTCCATAGACGGGGATACGTCGAGTCCGCTGACGTCCACGCCGCCGCGCGCACGGCCGACCATGTCGAGATTGAGCATCGCGATTGTGTTCTCGATCGGGAAGGTTGGATGCGCGGCGTAGTAGGCCGAGCCAAGTAGTCCGCGTTCTTCGCCGGCAAACGCGATAAACACCAATGTGCGCGGGAATCGCGAGCGCTGGTCCGCGGCCGCGCGAGCCATCTCGATAATCGACGCCGTGCCCGAGGCGTTGTCGTCGGCGCCGTTGTGAATCTCGCCGACGCGGTCGGGAGTCACTGACAGACGACCACCGAGCCCGACGTGATCGTAGTGCGCGCCGATGACAATGGCTTCTCGGGCGCGAGCGGGATCGCTCCCCGGCAGAATGCCGATGACGTTGCGCACGACCTTACGGTTCTTGCTGATGCTCTCGACGTAGTTCACAGTCGCGCCCGTCAACGGTTCCGATCGCGGCGTCAAATCCATGTCGATGAGACGCGCGGTCGCGTCGAGACGCCAGGTGTCCAGCAGCGGCTGCATCTCCGTGCGTCTCACTCGAAGCACCGGGAGGCCCTGGTCGTCGGCGTCGGGATCGCTCTTGAACAGGGAGAACTGTCCCTCGTCAGAGCGATGCGACGGATCGGACACCGCGATCAACATGCGGGCGCCCTTGCTCAACGCCAGCTGCGCTTTTGCATTCAGCGACGTCTGCGGCATCGGCCGTGTGCCGTTCAAGCGGCTGCTGGCGTCGTGCTCTTGCGGCTCGTGCGTGAAGATGAGCACCGCCTTGCCAGACACATCGAGGTTCTTGTAGTCGTCGTAACCAAGCTCGAGGACCGCGAGACCGTAGCCCGCAAACACCAGCGGCAGGTTATCGAGCTTCACTGACGGGGTCTTGTCACTGCCTGACGCGGCAAGCGGGTAATAGCTGGTGCCGAGCGTCAGGGTCACCGGCTTGCCCCGCGACTGAAATGACAGGGAATTGATCGGTCCGATCGATAATCCCGCGTTCAGCTCGAATGGCTGAAACCAGTTGCCGTTTACTCCCGGCTGAAGCCCCGTCGACTTGAACTGCTCGGCAATGTAATCGGCGGCGCGCTCCAGACCCTCGGAGCCGTTGCCGCGCCCTTTGAGATCGTCGGCGGCCAGGAACTTGATGTGCCCGAGCAGCGCGTCCGGCTCGATCTCCTTCTCGCCGCGAACGAGGGTTGCAGCGAGAACGAGCAGTCCGACGGATGCCAGGGCTTTTCTCATGGATCGATCCTATTACGCCCCGAGCGCCGTTTCGAGCCGCACACGTTCACGAGTATTGAGGGTAGGCACGCGAATGTTGGCGATTCCAATCGGCGACAAATTGACGGGCATGGCGCCGACACGTCCACGAACGCCGAACTCGCCGCCCGATACCAGTAGGACGCTGAATGCGCGTCGCGAGTGACGCACCAGCGCCTCGGTTACTCGCGCCGCCGCGAGCCCGAGTGCAAACGGTCCTGGCGGCCAGAGTCGCGCAGCTCGAGCTTCAATCCGCGCCAGCTCGACCTGCGAGAGCACGCGCTCGAGGCTGTAACCGCCAACCGACGCTTCGCTCCACGGCACGACAAATCCCGACGGCGGCGTGCCAAGCACGGTGAGGTTGACTTCAGTCGGCGAGCAGCGCGCTTCCATCGCCACCATCGCACGTACGCCCGCGACGAGCGCTTCAGGTGCCGAGCCGACGAGACGCTCGCGAGCGATGTGCGCTTCTCGCGCAGACGTTCGCAGCACTTCGGCTTGCATCGCTCCGGCAAACACGATCGGCGCATCGGTCGCGAATGACGCAAGTCGCATCATCATTGCCAGCCCATCGTCACCCTGCCACTCTGTTGAGGGAGAGCCGAACCGATCGGCAACGATCACCGCCGCGCAACCCGCCACACGGCTCACATCGTCACTTCCGTCGAGCCGCACGTGAAAGAGATCGACCGCCCCTGACTGCTGAATGTCGAGCGCCTTGCCTGCCGCGACCTTCCCGTTGGCATCAATCAGCAGCACCCGTGAGACGCGTTCGCCGCGCGCAAGCGCATGCGCAGCTGCGCCAGCGATGTCTCCGGCGCCGATGATGCAAACGGTGGTCATGAACCCGTGGAGTATTCTAGTGGAGCGATGAGTCCACTTACCGGGAAGGTTGCGCTCGTTACCGGCGGCTCGCGTGGGATCGGATTGGCCACGGCGCGTGCGCTTCTCACCCAAGGTGCCTCGGTTGCGATCAGTGCGATCGATCAGGGGCGCCTCGAGACGGCAGCCGTCGAGCTCGGCAGCGCGGCCGCGAGCAGCCGCGTCCTGGCGGTTGCGGCCAACGTCCGCACTTATGCCGAGGCCGAGGTCGCGGTCGCCAAGACGGTCGCGCATTTCGGCGGCATTGATATCCTGATCAACAACGCCGGCGTCGGTGTATTTCGCCCTGTTGCCGACATGACCGTCGATGAATGGCACCGCATCATGGACACCAACGTGAGCGGCGTTTTCTATTGCTGCCATGCGGCGCTGCCGCACCTCAAGTCCCGTGGCGGCGGCTGGATCGTCAATATCAGCAGCCTCGCCAGCAAAAACGCATTCGTGAATGGCGCCGCGTACTGCGCCTCGAAGGCGGCGCTGAATGCGTTCAGCGAAGCGCTGATGCAGGAGGTACGTTACGACGGCATCCGCGTCGCATACGTCCTGCCAGGATCGGTCAACACGGGTTTTGGCGGACTCGCGAACACCAAGTCGGACTGGGCGCTGCAGCCCGACGACGTCGCCGAGGTCATCGTCGATCTGATTGCACATCCGACGCGCAGTCTGCCAAGCCGCGTGGAGATTCGTCCCGCACAGCCGCCGCGCAAATAGAGCATTGCTGATTTGTTGATCGTTGATTTTCGATTGGTTGGTTGGCGAGTAGAGGTTTTTGATGTGCGGGTGAGTCGACGACACCGTACTGGATTCCCGCAGCTGTCAATCATCGGTCAACATTGATCAATCAACAACTAATCAACAATCACAGATCAATAATCAACAATGTACGTGATGTCTGTTTTTGACAAACACAGCGACGAACTGGAGAAGCACGAGACGATGATGGGTCAGTCTCGCGGTCGATTGGCCGTAGCGCTCGACTTGCTCACCGACGCGCTGGCGATGGTTGGTCAGCACGGCGTCTATTGTCAGAGTGCCCGCACGCCCGGCCGTCCGACCATGGATATCGCGCTGGTGCTGGAGCAGATTGGCGATGCCAAGGAGCTGGTGCAAAGTGTGATCGAGTCCGAGCGCCCATGAGCGGATCGCCCGCACCGATCGGTGTCGTCGCCCATTACAATCTGCTCGAGCGGCTCGAACCGTCCGGTCCTGGCGATCTCTACCGCGCGCGCGACACCAAGGCGGGACGCACCGTCGCCGTGCGTCTGCTGCCGGCCGATTTCACCTCCGACCCCGCCACGCTCATCTCACAGGCACGTGGGCTGACCAGCCTGTCGCATCCGAACGTCACGACACTGTTCGAGGTTGGCGAACACGAAGGTCGCGTCTACTTCGCATTCGAGTTCCAGAAAGGACAGTCGCTGCGCGCCGAAGCCGCAGGCAGGCCGATGAACGTGCGGAGGGCGATCGAGATCGCCATTCAGATCGCCGACGCCGTGTCCGATGCGCATGCTGCGGGATTCGTGCACGGCGGTCTCAGTCCGGAGTCGATCGTGATCAGCGCCAAGGGCCGCGCCAAGATTCCGGCGTTCGAGCTTGCGGCGCAGGGCGGGTTCGAGCACGACGGCCGCGAAGCGCGACTCCGCGACTACGAATCGCCGGAGGAGGCAAACGGCCAGGCGCCCGACGACCGGTCGGATATCTATTCGGTGGGCGCGATTCTCTACGAGATGCTCACCACGCGTCGGCCGATGCACCGCGGAGCGTCGGCGCCGAGTGCTTCCAATCCCAAAGTACCAAAGGAAATTGACGCTGTCGTCCTCAAGGCGCTCGCGCCGAATCCGGCCAGCCGCTATCAGAGTGCGATCGGACTGGCCGGCGAGTTGCGCGCCGCGATTTCCGTACTCGATCAGCTTGGCATCGCCGGCGAGGAAGAGGAACTGGCGCAGACCTCGACCACCAGCATCCGCCGCGTGGTGACGATGGCCGCCGTCTTACTCGTCTTCGCGGTGTTGGCGTGGTGGTTTTGGCTACGCTGACTGCAGGATCGTGCCGAGCTGCGTGGTGAATGCCGAGCGCGCAAGCACCTGGTCGATTCCCGCCTGACGTGCCGCCGCTATCGCGTCCGAGTCCACGTGCGAGACGTAGCCCAGCGTCTTCACGGTCCGCAGCTGTGGATCGGTCTTCATCGCGGCAATCACCGTCATCGGATCGAGCCGGGAGCTGTTCAAGTCGAAGATGACGAGCGACGGCTGCTTGTCGCGGACGGTCGGCAGCACCCGATCGCGCATACGCTCGAAGTAGATATCCACGCCGAGCTGCTTGGCAGCGGTCGAGATCTTGATTGAGAAGAGAAGATCCTCAATTACGCAGACGATCATGAGGTTAGTGGTTGGTGGTTAGTTGTTAGTGGTTAGTATAGTCACGCAATGCTGCTGGAAGTTCGAGCGGTCGCGCCCTTCTACAAAAACGGCTTCGTCGTTGGCTGCGAGCGTACACGCGAGGCGGTGATCATCGATCCCGGCGACGAGGTCGATGAGCTGATGGGTGCGGTACGCGATCTCGATGTCGAGGTTCGGGCGATTCTGCTGACGCATGCGCATATCGATCACGTGACCGGCGTCGGCGCGGCGAAGGACGCCTACGAGGTGCCGGTGTATCTGCATCGCGACGACCTGTTCCTCTATGAAGGTACCGTGCAACAGGGCGCCATGTTCGGATTCAAGGTTAGTCAGCCGCCGCCCGTCGATATCTTCTATGACATGACGCCGATCCACTTCGGCGACTACGAGGTGAGCGTGCATCACACGCCAGGCCATTGTCCCGGCGGCGTGTGCCTGCAGATTGGGAAAAAAGGCACGCCGGGCGAGCACCTGTTCGTTGGCGACACGCTCTTTGCCGGCTCGATCGGGCGAACCGATCTACCCGGCGGCGACTACGACGTGCTCATGGAGTCGATCACCCGCGTCCTGTTGTCGCTCGGCGACGACCGGATCGTCCACCCAGGCCACGGGCCGGATACGACGATTCAGCGAGAACGGACCACGAACGACTTCGTGCTCGAGTATTTCGCCTCGAAGCGCTAGTCCGTTTCCCGCAACGCGACGAACTCAACCCGTCCCACTTGTAGGTGATCGCCGGCGGCTAAGCGCGCGGTTTCGATGCGCTCGCCGTTGACGTAGGTGCCGTTCGTGCTCTCGAGATCCGTGATCTCCAGCTCGCCACCGACGAGTGCGGTCACGCGGCAGTGCACGCGCGAGATGAGCGCGGCATCGATGATGAAGTCAGCGCCGGTGGCGCGGCCGATCGTGCGCTCATTGCCGGGCAGAATGCGGAAGGTTTTCTCCGGGATACCTTCCGTCACGGTTCTCAAAATCCACATGAGTGTTTAGTACTTTACCAGCAGGCGCGCGGCGCGTTCGATGTCGGCTTCTGACGGAAGGAAATATCGCTCGAGCGGCGGGGAGTATGGTACTGGCGTATCGAGTGCGCCGACGATGCGCACTGGCGCGTCGAGTGACTCGAACGCCTCTTCCTGAATGATCGCGGCGAGGCTTTCGCCGACGCCGCCGGTCCGCGAATCTTCGTGCACGATCAGCACGCGGTTACAGTGCCGCGCCACCTGCAGCACAGCGTCTTTGTCGAGTGGCACCAGCGTCCGCAGGTCGAGCACGCTGGCGTGAATACCGTCTCTGTCGAGCGCAGCGGCGACGCGCATCGCCACGTGGACGTAGGCGCCGTAGGAGATGATGGCGAGTTCATCGCCGCGTCGGCGCAAGGCGGCCTGGCCGAGCGGAAGCGGCGCAGGCGCGGCTGTGGGCAGCCTCTGTTTGATGCGCGGATCACGGTAGAGCGCAATGTGTTCGTAATAAAGCACCGGATCGGGATCGGCGACGGCCGCCGCCATGAGTGCGCGCGCGTCCTGCGGCGTCGAAGGCGTGACGATCTTCAAGCCAGGCGTGCGGTAGAACCACGGTTCCGTGTTCTGTGAGTGATACGGTCCCGCATGGCGCAAACCTCCCCACGGCATGCGCACGACCATCGGTACCGAGCCGCCCCATCGATAGCGGATCTTTGCCGCGTTGTTGACCAGCTGATTGAAGCCACTGGCCACGAAGTCGTTGAATTGCATTTCGCCGATCGGCCGCTGCCCAGCCAGCGCCGCGCCGATGCACACGCCCAGTACGCCGCTCTCTGCAATCGGCGAGTTGATGATGCGATCGCCAAACTGTTCGAGCAGCGGACGGAGCAATAGAAATGCATTGCCGTATCGGCCGCCGACATCCTCGCCGTACACGAAGACGCGAGGATCGGAACGGAGCGCATCGGACACGCCGAGTGTCACCGCTTCGAGAAAGGTCTGGCCTTTCTTGTCGAACGGGAATCCTTCATCCAGCTCCGGCAAATCGGGATCGAGATTCACCTCCAGCCGCGTCGCGGGATCCAGCGGCTCGACCCTCACCCGCGGGACATCGTCGGCGAAGACGCCGCGCGAAGCATCCTCATCGTTCGGCCATGGGGCGTCGATTACGGCGCGCGCTTCGATGTCCACAAGCGCGACCGCTTCGTTCTTCAGGCCTTCGAGAACACCGGGATCGATGACCTTCTCCGCTTCAAGGCGCGCGGCGTAGGACGCGAGCGGATCCTTTGTTGTCCACCGAGCGTAGCTGTCGCCGTCGGCATACGCGCCAGGCGACAGCGGCGGATAGTTCCAGGAAGGCGCGGTCTCCTTTCCGAGATACAGCATGTCGTCGTGGTGCGCGTGACCGCCCATTCGCATCGTGACGAGCTCGATGAGCGCCGGTCCAAGGCCGGCCCGCGCGCGGTCCGCCGCCCAGGTAAACGCCGCCGCCACTTCGTCCGGATCAGTGCCATCGATCGTGATCCCGGGGATGCCATAGCCGCGCGCCTTGTCGGCGAACACGCGCGCCGCGGACTGCGACGACAGCGGCGTCGAGAGCGCAATCTGGTTGTTTTCGATGCAGAAAACCGCCGGCAGCTGTCTGGCGGCGCACAGATTGATCGCCTCGTGCCATTCACCGAGCGACGAACCACCGTCCCCGATGAACGACAGGGCGACGCGCTGCGATCCGTCGCGCCAGAACGCGAGCGCGATGCCGGCAATCGACATCGTGCTCACCGACAGCGGCGCCGCCGCCGGCAGAATGCCCCACTCCCAGTCGCCGATGTGCAGGTCCTTTCCGTCCATCGGCGGTCCCAGCTTGGCCATCTGCGCATTCAGCACCATGCGTACCGTGCTGGGCTCCGGATGCATTGCGAGCGCTACGCCGAGATCGCGGATGATCGGACCAACGACATCGCCGCGCCAGCCGCGCAGTCGATCACGCCACGCCTCGCCGCGGCGCAGCCGAATGGCGGCCGCATAGATGGCTTCCTGTCCGAGCGAGCGAAATCCTTTGCCTTGGAACGGCACGCCTTCGAACTGCACTTCGCTGCCGGTGAACAGCTGCTTGAGGCGATTGTCCACGGCGCGTGTCAACACCATGCCGCGGAGGATCTCGCGCCGTTCATCTGGCGTGAGCGATGCGGCGATGGCTGCCCGAGCGAAAAAGCCGTCCACGTCTTCGAGCAGCTCCTGAGTGGCGGCCTTCAGGCGCGTCCGTGCGGTTACGCCGGGCGTCGTCTCGGGGATCGCTGCGGCAGACAGCCCTGATATCGCTTGCCCAAGCGCGAGGCGAACCCGCTGCGCGAACTGTTCGATTGCTGCTGGCTCTCGATCCGTCTCGGGTGCGGTGACGTCTTCGAGCGCTCGCTCGACGATCGGGAGCGCGAACGGGTGCCGCTCGAGGACGAAGGCGCGAAGGAGAGGAATCAGTGCCGCCACTTGAGAGATCCTAGTATCGTGGAGTCCCACTTCAAGGGTTGGACCAAGCCCGGCCCGGTTCCGCCGGGTGCATCGTCACCGCCGGATGTCCCTGCTGACGAAACGCTCGACGCCATCAGCGGCCACTTCCGGATCTTCCAGCTTCGCAACGGTCACCGTTTCTCCACCGACGACGTGTTGACCGCGTGGTACGGGACGACGTGGGCGCCACGGGCTTCGTCAATTCTGGACCTCGGGTCGGGCATCGGATCGGTCGGCATGATCTCGGCGTGGCGACTGCCGGGCGCACGCGTCGTGACCATTGAAGCGCAGGAGGAGAGCGTCAGGCTAGCGCGCAAATCGGCGGCGTACAACGGGCTCGAGTTGCGGTACGAAATACGCCACGGCGATTTTCGTGATCAAGACGGGTCTAAAGACCCGCCTCTGCGAGCGGAGGAGCACTTCGACCTCGTCCTCGGCAGCCCGCCGTACTTTCCGCCCGACGCGGGCCTCCATGGAGACCATCCTCAGAAAGTGGCGTGCCGGTTCGAGCTGCGCGGCGATATCGCGCACTACGCGAGCGTTGCGGCGCGACATCTCACCCCTGGCGGCGTGTTCGCCTGTGTCTTTCCTGAAGAGCAGCTTCAGCGCATTGAGCAGGCCGCTCGAAATGCCGAGCTCACCATCGTCCGTCGCCGGCCCGTGGTATTCAAAGAAGGAGACGCTCCGCTCATCGGACTGTTTGTCATGATGGCCAGGCATGATCTGCCAGACGACATGCGCGAGCGAACGTGGCGCGAGCCTCCGCTGATCGTCCGCGCGGCGGATGGGCGCGTGCATCCGGAGTACTCGGCGGTCAAGCTGGCAATAGGATTCCCACCGTGAACAAGTTCGCCATCTTTGGCACGCACGAGCCGCAGACGATCGCGCAGCTCGAAGGCGTCGCGAGCCGCGCCGAGCGTGCCGCGCTGATGGCCGACGGTCACCTCGGCTACGTCATGCCGATTGGCGGCGTGGCCGCGTATCGCGAGCAGGTCTCCGTCGTTGGCGTCGGATTCGATATCGCCTGCGGCAATGCGGCGATCCGGACCGACCTGACACAGGCAGGTTCGCCAGATCTGCTCAATCGGCTGGGTGAGATCGCCGATGCGATTCAGGACGACATCTCGTTCGGCATCGGCCGGAAGAATCGGTCCGATGATGCACCGGTCGATCATCCACTGTTTGATTCGGTTGCGTGGGACGCGCTGCCGAACCACGCACGGAACGAGCTTCGCAGCAAGGCGCGCAAGCAGCTCGGCACGGTGGGCAGCGGGAATCACTACGTGGACGTGTTCGTGGATGAGGCCGACGCCATCTGGGTCGGCGTCCACTTCGGCAGCCGTGGTCTGGGCCATACGATCGCCTCCGGTTTTCTCGCCATGTCGCAGGGCGAGAAGTGGGGCACGCGTGTGCCGGAGCGCGAGGCGCTGCTCTCGCTCGACAAGCCGATGGGGCAGGACTACTGGGCCCTCATGACGCTCGCGGGTGAGTACGCATACGCCGGTCGCGAGTGGGTGGCACGCAAGGTCGTCTCGCTGCTCGGTGGACGCGAGCTCGAGCTCGTGCACAACCATCACAACTTCGCGTGGCGCGAAGAGCACGATGGCGAAGAGGTGGTGGTCATTCGCAAGGGCGCAACGCCAGCCTTTCCGGGTCAGAAGGGCTTCATCGGCGGCTCGATGGGCGACGATGCCGTTATCGTGCAGGGCACGAAGACGGAGAACGACCAGCTCGCGGAGCTGCAGCGCAAGGCGCTCTACTCCACAGTCCATGGCGCCGGCCGCGTGATGTCGCGCGCCGCGGCGGCTGGGAAGATCAATCGGCGCACCGGCAAAGTGATCAAGCCGGGCGCGGTCTCGCCGCGCATGATGGAGGACTGGGTCAAGGAAAAGGGAGTCATCCTCAGAGGCGGCGGCCTTGACGAGAGCCCGCACGTTTATCGGCGTCTGCCGGATGTCCTCGCCGCGCAGAAGGGCACGATCGAAGTCCTCCACACGCTCCGCCCGCTCATCGTCGTCATGGCGGGGGCGGATCTGTTCGATCCGTACAAGGATTGAGACGAGCGATTGACGATTGACGAGTTACGATTGACGGATTGATTGACAGACGATTGCTCAATTCGTCAATCGTCCCTCGTCAATCATCAATTGCCGTGTATCGTTCCTCTGCTCTCGTGGTGTGCACCGCGATTGGCGTGGCGGTGCTGACCGCGGCCTGGCGGTTCCTCACCTTCACCGGTTTCAATAACGACCACTACATCTACCTGGCCGGGGCGCAGCAGATCGCGCTCGGCGAGTGGCCGATCCGCGACTTCGTCGATCCCGGATGGCCGCTGATGTACGGCGTGTCCGCAGTGGCGCGTCTGCTGTTTGGGCGCGAGCTGTGGGTGGAGCTGCTTGTCGTCGCCAGCGCCTTTGCCATCGGCGCGGGCTTCACGCTGACGGCGGCGGCGCGGTTATCGGGCTCGATCGCCCTCGCGTTGATGGTGACGCTGCTGGAGATTGGCCTCAATCCCCGCTCGTTCAGCTATCCCAAGCTTCTGCTCTACGCGATTGCCGGTTGGGCGTTCGTCGCTGCGACGAGGCACATGACGCCTCGACGAGCGGTCCTGCTTGCCGCGTCGACCGTCGTCGCGTTTCTGTTTCGCCACGACCACGGTTTGTATATCGGCGCCGGAGCGTTCGTCGCGGTCGTTCTGGGCGCCGCGAGAGAAGGGAGTCGAGTGACTGTCAGACGAGCGGCGGTCTTCGCAGCCGCGGTCCTGCTGTTCGTGCTGCCGTGGGTGATCTTCGTTCAGTACCAAGTCGGTCTCATCGAGTACCTCAAGCCTGCGCTCGAGTTCTCGCGTGCCGAGGCCGAGGGCACGGTGCTGCGCTCGCTTCCGACGCTCGATTTTTCAGGCGGAGCGGTCGCCGCGCAGGTGAACTGGGAAGCCTGGTTGTTTTATCTGTTCCATGCGATGCCTCTGGTGTCGCTGTGGCTGGCCTTGCGTCGTGCCCGCGGCGGTCGCGAGCAGTGGGCTGGCGAATCAGCAGGGATTGCGGCGATTGCCGTCATGACGGTCGCGATGAACCTGGGATTCATTCGCACACCGCTGGCCGCGCGGCTCCCTGACGCCGCCGCCCCGGCGGCGATCCTGGGTGCGTGGCTGATTGGTGTCGCGTTCGATGTGCGCGCGACAACGATGCGCCGTGCGGCGCTGACTGTCGCCGCGCTAATGTTCGTCCTGACCGCGAAGGCGGTGTCAGTCGTCGGCGATGTTTCCGGAGAGCTGAATCGCGCCGGCGTGCTGAATCGCGCCGGCGCAATGAGCGAGCGCATCGACGATCTCAGCAGGCGGCTGCGGAAGACGATGCCGCAGGGAAGTCACGTGCCCAGTCGTAATTCGGAAGCCTTGCGTCCGTTCTACGCGTTTGTCGAGCGCTGCACGTCGATTCACGATCGGCTGGTGATGACGGGCCTCTCGCCGGACGTGTTCGTCCTGGCCAATCGCGGCTTCGCCGGCGGACAGATGGCCTATCGTCCGGCCTTCTACGCCTCGGAGAAGGATCAGCGTAAAGCCATCGCGCGTATGCAGTCGCAGTCGGTGCCGTTGGTGATCGTCTCGCTCGAGGAAGAAGCGGGATTTCGCGGCGCGCTGCCGCTCGTCGCGGCCTACGTTGATGCGCACTACGAGCCGCTCGCTCAGGTCGCGGTTCCCGATACGCGTGGACTGCAAATCTATGTCGAGCGCGGACGCGCGGCAGCGAGCCGCGATGCCGCCACCGGCTGGCCGTGCTTCACGCGGTCTTCCTAGCGCGGGGCTTTTTCGAGAATCGCGACGTACTCGCTACGGCCGGCGAGCGCGACCAGTGTGTAACCGTTGGCTGATGCCTCGCTGATTTCCTTCTGTAGCGTGCCGGTGCGCTCGGTGGCCAGAACCTGGTACCGCGCGTTGGCCTGACGTTCGACGCCTTTCTCCATCAGCACTACCACCTCGTCTCCCTTGCCGGTTACTGCTCGAGGGACGATGTGATAGCCGGCTTCGGCAGCGTCGCTGATCTCCCGCTGCAGTGTCGTCGTTTTTGTCGTCGCCACAAGGCGGTACTCGTATTTGTCCCTGGTCTGCTCGAGCAAGACGACGACCTCGCTGCTCTCCTTGGGGCTCGCCGCTACGACCCGAAATCCCCGGGCGGCGGCGGCATTGATCTCCTGCTGCATGGTGCTCGTGCGTTCGGTGGCGAGAAGCAGGTATCGATCGTCCTGAGCCTCGGCAACAGATGCCGCACTCAAGGCGAGGAGTAAGCACGCGATTGAGCTGCCCATGGTGACGCCTCCGTTATTGCAGTGCGATCGGCAGCTCCGCCTTCGCCTTGTCATTCGTCAGGACCAGCCGAAATGTCCCTTCCTTCCAACTCCCATTGGGCGACCGAAAGAGCAGCGGCCCCTGGGCGACGCGGTCGTTGTCGACGATGGCCTCGTCCGAGATGCTGCGTACGAAAGGAAGTGAGAAGAAGTTGAACGCTTCGTGCCGGTCGCGCTGGGCGAAATAGGAGTCGAGGTTCTGGCGGTGAATCTTGGCGTTCTGAATCAACAGATTGATGTTCTCGATGTCGGCTTGACCCTGCTGCTGGCTGGCGAGCGGAATCGTCTGGCCGTCGGGCGCCACCAGCCTGAAGTTGGTGCGGTGGAGCACGAAACGCTCCGCCGACCCCAGTGCCACGTCGATCAGCAGCCACGGTCCGCTGTGATTCCTCTGCGAGTAGTCGTAGTTGGCGACCACCCCCAATCCCTCGTGGCGGTACTCGATCGTCGCGCGGCCGTACTTGTTCGTATGCGGGAATGACTGGCCGATCTGGGCGCCTGTGCTCACCGTTGCGGCGAGAAGAATCGCGATCGTTCGAAGCATTGACGGCCTCCATGGCACGTCCGAAAGACGCGCCCTACACGCGATGCACGTCCAAAAGGACGTGCCCTACGGGCCCGCACATCCAAATGCCGTGCCTTACGCTGGTTGCCGGCTGGCCGCTGTCATCGCGCTCGTGACTGCCTTCGTCATCTCCGCTGTCGTCGCGCGTCCGCCCAGATCCGGGGTCTTGACCTGACCTTGTGACAGGACACTCTCGATCGACGCGAGGATGCGGTCGTGCCCGGCACGCTCGCCGAGGTGATCGAGCATCATCGCCGCGGCCCAGATTGCGGCAATCGGGTTCGCGATGCCCTTTCCGGCGATGTCCGGAGCAGAGCCATGGATCGGCTCGAACATGGACGGCGTCGTTCGATCGGGATTGATGTTGCCCCCAGGTGCGACGCCGAGACTGCCCGAGATCGCCGATCCAATGTCGGTGATGATGTCGCCGAACAGGTTCGAAGCCACGATGACGTCGAGCGTGTGCGGGTGCGTGACCATGCGCGCGCAGAGCGCGTCCACGTGGTACTTCTTCAGCTCGACCTTCGGGAACTGCTTGGCTACGCCGGCGACGACTTCATCCCACAGCACCATCGCGTGTTGCAGCGCGTTCGACTTCGTCGCGCTGGCGAGCATTTTCCGCGGGCGTGATTCCGCGAGCTTGAACGCATAGCGGGCGATGCGCTCGATGCCGTTTCTCGTGAACACCCCGGTCTGCTCGGCCAGCTCGTACGGCGTGCCGCCGTGGAGACGCCCACCCATGCCGCAGTACTCTCCTTCGGAGTTCTCACGCACGCAGATCATGTCGATCTCGGCAGCGCCGCGATTCGCGAGTGGAGAAGAGATGCCGGGCATCAGGCGCATCGGTCGCAGATTTACCCATTGTCCGAGCTTCTGTCGCAGCGGCAGGATCAGCTCACGCGCTGAGATGTGATCCGCGACACGCGGGTCGCCGATCGCGCCGAGATAGATTGCGTCGAACTTCAGCAGCTGCTCGACGCCGTCGGGGTCCATCATCCGGCCGGTCTGCAGGTAGTAGTCGCATCCCCATGGGATCGGCGTGAACTCGCACGTGAAACCACTCTGCTCAGCGGCAAGGTTGAGGATCTCGATACCGGCGGGAACGACTTCCTTCCCGATACCGTCGCCGGCGATGACTGCGATGCGATGACTCTTCATGTGAACTCCAGGCGCCCCGATCCCCGTCGAAACGAAAGCACTCCGAAGAACGCGACCGCGGAAGCGACGATTCCACTCAAGGCCGGGTCCACCCACGGGTAGACGCCGGCAACCCCAAAGCGTACCACGATGAGCGTCGCGATACCCGCGACGACTGCGGCCATGGCCTCGCGGCTCTGCGCCCGGCGCACATACAGCCCGCCGATCACCGGCACAAATAACGTGACGACGAGCAGCGAGTAAAAAACGGTGATGGCGCCGATCACGGTCTGCAGCCAGACTGACAGCAGCACGCCGATCATGCCGCCGGCAACCGCGGCCACACGTCCAACGCGTAGCAGTTGTGCATCGGATGCCGCAGGATTCAGGAAGCGTTTGTAGAGGTCCTTGGACGCAGACGTCGAGAGCATGAAGAGGATTGCATCGCAGGTGTCTACTTCGGTCGAGAACACCGCTGCGAGTGCGATCGCGCCGAGCCACGGCGGCAGCTCGTGAGTCAGAACAGTCGGCAACACAGCGTTGGCGTCGGCGATCCCCGGAGTAGTGACCCTGGCAATCATGCCAAACAGGACCGGCACGAAGGCGAACGCAAGCAGCGCGACCGCGTTCAGCGCGACACCGGTGCGCACAGCACTGGCGTTGGCCCCGCCGTACGCTTTCTGAATCAGACCAGGCGAGATGATGAACGCAGGACCGAGCAGGAACAGCAGTGTCCAGCCGGAACCGGATCCCGACGAGTAAAACATGTCGCCGAAATGCGGCGGCACGTGTCCGCCGGTGATTGTGGCAAACCCTCCAACCGAGTTCATTGCCACCGGCAGCGCGAAGAGCAGACCGACCAGCATGACGATCAGCTGAAAGGTGTTCACCCAGGCCGAGCCAAGAAGGCCACCCGCAGTGAAATAGATCGTCATGATGGCGCCACCGGTGAGCGCTCCTGCCCATCGCGGCATCCCTGTAAGCACGTTCAGAATCGTGGCACCCGCGATGAGCTGTCCTGCGAGCAGCGCGAGCGCGCCAAGCCCGATCAATGCCGTGGTTACGCCGCGAACCGCAGGACCGTATCGAAACTCGAGGTAGTCGCCAGTCGTGTAGAAGTCGTGCTCCTTCGCCACTTGCCACAATCGTGGTGCGACGAAGAAGGCGAAGACGATCGACCCCAACCCCGCGGATCCCACCCACCACCACGCGCTGAAGCCATCTCTGTATGCGAGGCCGGCAGCACCGACTGTCGAACCGGCGCCAATGTTAGCGGCGAGCATCGATGCGAGGATGAGTCCCGGCCCGAGACTGCGGCCGGCGACAAAGAATTCACTGCTTCCGCGCACCAGACGCGCAGTCCAGATCCCGAGCCCGATGATGGTGAAGGAGTAGAGGATGAGAAGGGTCAGATGAAGAGACATCAGTAAGGCAAAATCTTGCCTTACCGAAGTCTCGGAGGCAGGGTATTCAGATCGCGAGCAGAGGGAAGCCCTCCGGACGCGGTGGCCTGAGTCGCGGCGCGAACGATCGCTTCCGAGAGCGCTTCAGCCGCGAGCGCGCCGATCGTCCCGACGTCTGCCTGTCCGTCCCAGCGCCCGGTCGCCAACGCAAACACCGTGTCGCCATCCGCCGGTGTGTGCGCGGGGTTGATCGCTCGCGCCAGGCCATCGTCAGCCATCAATGCCATACGGCTGGCCTGTACCTTTGTGAGTTTGGCGTTCGTCGCGACGACGGCAATCGTCGTGTTTGCGCCGGCGGCAGACGCGTTCGGTGAAAGCTGCGAACGGATCAGCAGGCGGGCATCGGCGAGCCGCTTGCCGTCTTCCGTGCGCACGCCGGCCACGACGGCGCCAGTCACGGGATCGACGATGTCGCCGAGGGCATTCACGGCGACGAGTGCCGCGACGATCAGGCCGTTCGGCAACGCGATCGCCCAGCTGCCCACGCCAGCTTTCATCGCGCGGTCGCGATTCCCAAGCAGCTTGCCGACGGTCGAACCGGCGCCCGCACCGATGTTTCCCTCGGCGACGGGACGGTCGCTCGCCGTTGACGCGGCGCGGTAACCGCAATCGCCATTCGGACGGATAGCGGAGCTCCCGCCGAATCCAAGGTCCATCAACACCGCCCCTGGCACGATCGGAACGACAGTGCCGGCGATCTTGAAACCCACCTTCTTTTCCTCGAGATAGCGCGTCACCCCGTCGCCGACGCTGATGCCGTAGGCGCTACCGCCGGTGAGAAAGATCGCGTTGACCTGCTCGACGGTGTTCAGAGGATTGAGCAGTTCGGCATCGCGCGTTCCGGGCGCGCCGCCACGCTGGGCGTAGCCGCCGATCGCGCCATCGCCATCCACGACAACGACGGTGCAGCCGGTGGGCCGTTCGCTGAGCGTGACATGACCAACCCTGATCCCGGCGACGGCAGTGAGACTCTTGTTCGTCATATTCGAAGACGCCGGCCCGCGTTGCGCCGGCGACACCACCGTGCCTGCAATCGCCACGACGCCGAGGCCCGCCACTGTCCACGCAAGCGCAGTCTTCATAGGTAGTGTCCGCCTTCAGGCGGACTTCCTCGGTGTGCAGCGAACGTTGTCGATGAGCCGAGTGTTCCCCACCCACAGCGCTCCAGCCGCGACGACCGGGCCTGTGACTCGCGTCACGGGCTGAAAATCCTCGGGATCGACCAGCTCGAGATACTCGAGTCGCAAGCGGTCGTCGGCCGGAATCGCTGTCGCTGCATCGCGCGTGATCTCTGACACATTCGACGCGCCCTTTTCGACGCTCACCGCGGCGCGCTTGAGCGCGGCGTATAAACAAGGAGCGAGTTGCCGCTCGTCGGTACTCAGTCGCTGGTTGCGCGAGCTGAGCGCCAGGCCGTCTGCTTCCCGCACCGTCGGGACCCCGGCAATCCGCACGGGAACATTAAAGTCTGTAACCAGGCGGCGCACAACCGCGAGTTGCTGTGCGTCCTTCTCACCGAAATACGCCACATCCGGTCGAACAATCTCGAGCAACTTCAAGACGACGGTGGCCACGCCCTTGAAGTGTCCGGGGCGATATCGCCCACAGAGATGATCGGCCAGTCTTCCCACGTCAACGGCCATCTCCATGGGGCGCGGATACATCTCGCTCACCCTCGGAGCAAAGACGAGATGGATGCCGTCTCTCCGGCATAGCTCGAGGTCGGCCTCGAGCGACCTGGGATAGCGCTCGAGATCGTCCGGTCGATCGAACTGCAGGGGATTGACGAAGATGCTGGCCACAACCGTGTCGCATTCGCGCCGCGCACACTGGATCAGGCTGGCATGCCCCTCGTGCAGCGCACCCATGGTCGGGACGAAGCCGATCGATCCGCGCAAGCGGGATTCCGCGATCGCCGCACGGGTTGCGGCAATCGTATCGAGCACCTGGAGCACGTCAGCCCTCGGTACCTGTTCCGAGCGGAGTCGAGGAGCTCGGGGCGGTCGAGCGCGTCGTCGGGTAGGTTCCCGTCCGCACCTCGTCGATGTACGCACGTGTGGCTGCGGTCACGGTCGATGCGAGGTTGGCGTACTGCTTCACGAATGAAGGCACCGGACCTTGGAAGAGCCCGAGCATGTCGTAGCTCACCAGCACCTGTCCGTCGCAATCGGCCCCCGATCCGATGCCAATCGTCGGCACGCTCACGCGTTTCGTGACCCTCTGCGCGAGCTCTGGCGGGATCGACTCCAGCACGATCGCGAAGGCACCTGCCTCTTCGAGCGCCACGGCATCGTCAACGAGCGCGGCGGCTTCGTGCGGTTCCGATCCGCGCCTTCCGTAGCCGCCCAGTTGGTGCACTGACTGCGGCTGCAGGCCGAGATGGCCCATCACCGGAATGCCCACATCAACGAGCCGCCGCACGACGTCGAGGACGGGCCTCCCGCCTTCGAGTTTCACCGCCGAGGCGCCGCTTTGCAGGAGACGGCCGGCATTCCGTACCGCCTCTTCGACGCTGACCTGATAGGTGAGGAACGGCATGTCGGTGACGACGAGCGCCCGTTCGGTGCCGCGTGCGACGGCGCTCGTGTGGTGAATCATGGCATCGAGTGTGACCGTCAGTGTGTGCTGATGGCCAAGAATGACCGACGCGAGCGAATCGCCGACCAGGATGACGTCGATGCCGGCGCGATCCAACAACCGGGCCATCGTCGCGTCGTACGCCGTCAGCATGGCGATCTTCTCGCCTGTCTGCTTCTTCTGACGGAGTTCCGGAACGCGCACGGCCCCTACTTAATTGCGGCGAACGTCTTCGTGAGCCATGCGGTGAGCGCGCCGCTCACGTCCTTACTCACGTTGCGGTCGGTCAGCGAAGCGTACTCGGTGACTTCGCCGGTGAATGCCGGAATCAACAGGTGATTCACCCCGCGCACGACAACCACGTCGATGGACTCGGAATCGCTTTGCTTGCGCGCCATGTCGGCAAGGAGGTCGGCGTGCGCGGGCGGCACCTGCTTGTCGAGCGCGCCGTGCACGAAGAACAACGGCTGACGAATGTCCTTGAGGACCTTGGCCGGATCGAACGCCAGCAGGCTCTGGAACCACGGCGTGTCGGCGGCGCGGCGCTCCTCCTGCGGCACCAGTTCCCAGCCCTTGCCGGTGATGACCGCGGTCTGAATCTGCTTCTGCAGCGCCACCTTCTTCTCACGCTCGTCAGGCGTGAGCTTCATCTGATCGAGCGCTCGCTGCTGCTGCGCGAGGACGAGGTCGGCACCAGTTGTTGCGGGCCCGGCGATAGACGCCACAGCGCCAACGCGCTTCTCGCGTGCCGCCGCCAGCAGCGCTACCCACGCGCCCTCGCTGTGGCCGACCAGCGCGATGCGCTTCGGATCGATGTCCTTGCGCTGCAGCAGCCACCGCACGACCGCGCGAACGTCTTCGGCGTAGTCCTGAATTGTCGCCGACTCGGCGCGACCGCCGCTCTGCCCGAAGCCACGCTTGTCGTAGCGCACGGCGAGGATCCCGGCGTCAGCGATCGCGCCCGCTAAATGTGCGAGCGTGGGTACACCCTGCACGAATCCATCGCGATCGCCGACACTCGATCCCGAC
The DNA here is from genome assembly GCA_036742665.1 of Vicinamibacterales bacterium. Classification (GTDB taxonomy): domain Bacteria; phylum Acidobacteriota; class Vicinamibacteria; order Vicinamibacterales; family UBA2999; genus Gp6-AA40. Next base: position 34,015 of record DAINQP010000013.1, read on the forward strand.
AGCAGGATCACGGCGGGCATTCGTGCTGCCGGCGGCGAGGGCCTGGTAATCGTCGCGCCCAGATTAAAGCCGACGGCCGGAATAACCACAGCTTCGTCGCCGGGATTCGAGAACACCTGTGTCCGCGAGGTCGGCGACGCGACGTCTTCGCGGACGACCTCGATGGCCTGTGCGGGGATGCTGAGACGAATGAGCCGTCCGCCGTCGCCTGCAGTCAGGCTCACCGCGAGATCGCCGCCTGGATTGTTGAACAGCAGGTCATAGCGCTGCACATTCAGGAACGATGTGCCGACCTGAATCCGCTCCGGCTGATCGCTGACAACCCGCACGCCAATCTCGGCCAGCGGCAGGATGTAGGCCTTCAGTTCGGCGCCCGCTGTGACCTTGGACAGGCGATCCGCGAGCGCCGCGTACAGACTGAAGACGCCGTTCGGTAGTACGATCGCCTGCGGCGAAAACTGATGCGAGGTGGCGATCTTCGCGGTCCCTTGATTGCCTTCGGTCTGCGCTGTGCCGTTGACGAATGACGTGCGCACCGAAACATCGCTACCGTTGGCCGAACCGTCGAGGGAGAATCGTTCAGGCGTGCCGTCGGCGGTGTACTTCATCTCGGCGCGCCGCGTGACGACGTTGAGCGGTGCACCGAGGCGTCCCTGGGCGGTGATGGTCGTTCCGGTCGCGTCCTCGCGCACAGTGACTTCTTCACGGCCGACCGGTGTGCCGCGCAGAAAGACTGTGTAACCGGTCGGTTTCACTGCGGCCGGCGCCTGTTGCGCCGCCTCGGCCCTAGCCTCATAAAGGGCCGCGGGGGCGGTCAGCGCCACGGCCAGCGCGCACGTAAAATAGAAGAAGCGCATCTGCAGCGATCGTATCAGGTCCGTACGGGACACATGTCTTCGCACGAGGATTACCGCCACATTCGGGAAGCTGCCGCGATCGGAGCGATCGCGCCTCGGCAGCAGATTGCCGTCGCGGGTCCCGATCGCGCCACGTATCTCCAGGGCCTGCTGACGAACGATATTCCCGCCCTGTCAGCCGGGACGGGCTGCTATTCCGCGTGGCTTACGCCACAAGGTCGCATGTTGACTGACATGCACGTGCTCGAGTCGGGCGGATTGATCCTGCTCGACCTTCCGGTTGAGACAGCGGACGCGACGCGCGAGCGGCTCGAGCAGTTCATCTTCACCGAGAACGTTCAGGTGGCATCGCTTGCCGGCAAGTTGAGCGGCGTGTGGGTGCACGGGCCGCAGGCTCCGGCAGTGGTGGGGCGGGTCCTGTCGGACGCGCCGTCTTTGGCGGCGTGGCGAGACTATCAGCACGAGCCACTGCAATTCCGCGGGCAGCCCATCTCAGTCGCGCGCATCGATCAACTTGGCGTACCGGGATTTTGCCTCTATCTCGAGCCGTCGCATGAAGGCGATTTGATTACCGCGCTGATCGAGGCTGGTGCGCATGACGTGTCTGCCGACGCAATAGATGCCGCGCGCATCGAAGCCGGCTACCCGGTCTTCGGCGTGGACATGACGGACGACACGATCCCGCTCGAGGCTGGCATCGAGGACCGCGCCATTTCCATGAGCAAGGGCTGCTACGTCGGGCAGGAGGTCATCATCCGCGTTCTGCATCGCGGGCAGGGCCGCGTGGCGCGCAAGCTGGTCACCCTTCGAATCGACGGTCCTGTCCCGCGGCGCGGGACGCGATTGTTTGCCGCAGATCGCGATGTCGGTTTTGTGACGAGCGCGGCAGCCTCACCGCGACTCGGCACTATCGCCATGGCCTACGTGCATCGCGACTTCGTGACGCCTGGCACGTCGATCGAAGCAGCCGCTGATTCGGGCCGCGTACCTGCGACGGTTACCGAACGGGTGATCCTGTCAGGCGCTTAATCAGCTCCTCGTCGGCAGGGGGAAAACCCAGCGTCGCGAGATTGGCGCGAGGTACCCATCGCATCTCCTGGCCAAGCAGCGGTCGGGGTCTTCTACGCAGCGTGCACCGATAGAAGTACAAGGCCACGGTGCGGTCGTCATACGCGTGCGCGACCTCGAAGACCAGATCGCCGACGTCCACGTCGGCGTCGAGCTCTTCGCGAATTTCGCGGACCAGCGCCGCCGCGTGTGTCTCGCCCTCGTCAATCTTGCCGCCGGGAAATTCCCACAGCCCGGCGAGGTGGACGCCCTTTTGTCGGCGGGTCACGAGAAACGCGCCGTCCTCCTCGATGACCGCCGCGACGACGATGATCACGGCTCGATCGGAGCGGCGGCCTTGGCGCGGCCCATGCGCGGGAACGAGGTGCACGAGCGCGTCATCGGACACGCATCGCACTTCGGCTTTCGCGCCGTGCAGATCGTCGCGCCGAAATCCATGAGCGCCTGGTTGAAGTCGAAGACGTGCTTGTATGGCACCAGCGCTTCCGAGAGACCCCACAGCCGCTTGCGCATCTTGTGCGCCTTGATGTCGCCGCGGCCGACGAACACGCGGTACAGCACGCGTGCAACGTTGGTGTCCAGGATCGCGGCGCGCTGACCAAAGGCGAAGCTGCGGATCGCGCCCGCCGTGTAGGCGCCGATGCCTTTGAACGACAGCAGCGTCTCGTGATCGGATGGGAGCTGGCCACCGTAGCGCGTCACCGATTCCCGCGCGATTGACTGCAATCGTCGTGGCCGGACGTTGTAGCCCAGCGGTCGCCACGTCTGCACGACGTCAGCTTCGGCAGCCTCCGCCAGCGCCGCGAGCGATGGATACTTGCCCAGCCACTCGAGGTACTTGGGCAGCACGCGATCCACCTGCGTCTGCTGCAGCATGATTTCCGACACCAGGATGTGATATGGGTCGCTCGTCCGGCGCCACGGAAGCTCGCGTCCATGGATCCGGTACCACGTGAGCAACTGACGCCGAAAACGCTTGCGGGCGGCCGGAATCGGCAAGGAAGTAGCGGCCATCGAGCCCATATAATTCCACGCGTGCGGATCTACACCAAGACCGGCGACGCGGGTGACACGTCTCTCTTCGACAACACACGCGTGTCGAAGTCCGATTCGCGTGTGGACGCCTACGGCGAGGTGGACGAATTGAATGCCAACCTCGGGACCGTCTGCGCGTCAGGCGTCGATGCCGATCTGGCCACGCAAATCGAGAAGATTCAGAGGGAGCTGTTTGCCGTCGGCGCACGGCTCGCCGATCCGCGATCGCGGATCGCCGAGCGTGTGACCAAAGCGGCGGTAAGCGAGGCGGACATCAAGCGGCTCGAAGAACTGATCGACGCGCTCGAAACCGAGTTGCCGCCGCTGCGCCGGTTCATTCTTCCCGGCGGGTCCTCGTCCGGAGCGTTGCTGCATCAGGCGCGTACTGTCTGCCGCCGCGTTGAGCGTCGGGTCGTCGCGCTCGGCGCCGACGCGGTCGATCCTATCGTCGTCGTCTATCTCAACCGGTTGTCCGATTTGTTGTTCGTGATGGCTCGGGTGGCGAACTATCGCGCCGGTATGTCCGAAATTGAATGGTAGATCTCGCCGCGGCTTACGCGTCGTGTGCACGCGATGCCCGCGCGCACTACGAGAACTTTCCGGTCGCCTCACGACTGGTGCCCCGGCGCATGCGGCATCACGTCGCGGCCGTCTACGCGTTCGCTCGCGCGGCTGACGATTTCGCTGACGAAGGCACTCGATCGGTAGAGGAGCGTCACCGCTTGCTCGACGGGTGGTTGTGCCGCCTTCGAGAGGCCGTTTCGCGAGACCCGAACGCACTGGGCCGTCCGGCCGACGCGGGTGAGCCGGCGAACACAAACGAGATATTCCTCGCACTCGGCGCGACGATTCGCGAGAAGCATCTTCCACCGGATTTGTTCGAAGATCTGCTGAGCGCGTTTCGTCAGGATGTGACCGTCACGCGTTATGCATCGTGGGTGGACGTGACGGACTATTGTCGCCGTTCAGCCAATCCGGTTGGACGACTGGTGCTGCGCATCGCCGATTATCGAGACGGCAAACTCGACGGCTGGTCGGACGCGATCTGCACGGCCCTGCAGCTCACGAACTTCTGGCAGGACCTCAAGATCGATTTCGACCGTGGCCGCGTCTATATCCCGGAGGCTGAGATGCGGGTACATGGTGCGTCACGGTCCGACCTCGCCAGTTCGACGATGACGCCGGCGTGGACGCGGGCCATGGCTGCCGCTGTCTCGCGAACGCGTGCGCTCTTCCATGAAGGGCTACCGCTCTGCGACGCGGTTCGCGGCCGTCTCAAGTACGAGCTTCGCGCGACGTGGCTTGGTGGAACGCGGATACTCGATCGCGTCGAGCGGGCCGAGTACGACATGATTCATCGCCGCCCGTCGCTCGGGGTAGCGGATGCTCCCTGGTTTGCATGGCGCTTGCTCTCCTGGTCGTCTAGCGAGTCATGAGTCGCGACACCAGCTTCTACTATTCCTTCCTCGTCCTGCCGGCGCGGAAGCGCAACGCGATCGTCGCGGTGTGGGATTTCTGCCGCGCCGTTGACGATGCGGTCGATGAGGTGGTGCCGGAACAGGAGTGGGCGGGAGGTCTGACGCCAGAGGCGCGGACCCGTGCCGGCCTGCAGGTCGCATCATGGCGCGCCGAGCTCGACGCCGCCTATGCCGGAACGCCGCGGACGTCTCAGGGCATTGCGCTTCAGCAATTCGTTCACGAATTCAGCCTGCCGCGTGCGCGATTCGAGGAATTGATTGATGGGGTCGAGATGGACCTCTCTCACACGCGCTACGAAACGTTCGAGGATTTGCTCGAATACTGCCGCCGCGTCGCGTCGGCGGTCGGGCTCATCTGCGTGGAGATTTTCGGCTACCGCGATCTCGGCAGTCTCGCCTATGCCGAAAGTCTCGGCATCGCGCTGCAGTTGACCAATATCATTCGCGATGTCGCGACCGACCTCCGTCGCGGACGCATCTATCTCCCCGATGAGGATCTGCAGCGTTTCGGAGTGAGTGAGGACGACTTGCGGCGTGGGCGCGTGACTCCCGAGGTGGCGGCGCTGCTGCAGTTCGAGTGCGCGCGCGCGCACTCCTACTATCAACGCGCGGCGTGGCAGCTGCCGGCGACCGATGCCGTCAATCTCGTCGCTGCCGAAATCATGGGCGGCATTTACTACGGCATCCTTACTCGCATCGAGGCGGCGAACTATGACGTCTTCTCGACTCGCATTCGCGTGCCGCGACCGAATCGCGCGGTGATTGCCCTCCGCATCTGGCTGCAGACGCGAATCGGCGCTCGCCGCCGTGCCCCAGCACCCAAGTCTACCGACTCAAGCGTCAAGCATTGATGATTGAGCATTGGGCATTCAGCATTGAGCATTGATGTCGTCGTGATTGGTGGCGGCTTTGCCGGACTCAGTGCCGCCACCGCCCTCGCCGAGCAGGGTGTCGGTGTTCTCGTGCTCGAAGCGCGCCCGACACTCGGTGGAAGAGCGACTGCGTTCATCGATCCAGGCACGAGTGAGCGCGTGGACAACGGTCAGCACGTGCTCGTCGGCGGCTACCACGAGACATTCGCGTTTCTTCGCCGGTTGAATACAGCCGCTGACGTGTACGTGCAGCGGGATCTGCACATCGACGTGATCGATCGGGAAGGCCGGGTGTCCACGCTCAAATGTCCGCCCTTGCCGCCGCCGCTGCATCTGCTCGGCGGCGTGATTGGCTGGAAAGGCATCGGCTGGCGCGATCGTGCGGCGCTAATCCACATGCGGCATGTCGATGACGGGCCTGCGAGTGAGACGGTGCGGCAGTGGTTGGTGCGGCACCGGCAGACACCGCGCCTCATCGAGCTGCTGTGGGAGCCGCTGGCGGTTGCCGCGTTGAATCAGTCGATAGACGAAGCGTCGGGCGCGGCGTTTGCCGGCGTGGTGCGACGCATGTTCACGAATGACCGGCGCGACTGCGCCCTTGCGCTGCCGCTGAAGGCGCTCGATGAGCTGTACGCGATTCCCGCGCGCGAGTATATCGAGCGTGCGGGCGGAGCGGTACGCGTCAACGCGCCGGCGCGCGTGACGTGTAACGGACGCATGACGGTACGCGTGCGCGACGAGCGGCTTCAGCCAACGGCGGTGATCTGCGCCACAGCGTGGTACGCGCTGCCGGCGGTATTTCCGGACCGTCCGGCGCCGCTCGAAACTATCCTGCGCGCCGCAGAGTCCACTGAGGCTTCGCCGATCGTCACGGTCAATTTCTGGTTCGATCGGCCGGTGACGACGCACAGCTTTGTCGGCCTGCCCGGCCGCGCGATGCAGTGGGTGTTCGACAAGCGTGCGCTGCTCGGCGACGCCAGCTCACACCTGTCGCTCGTGTCGAGCGGGGCGACGGCACTGGTCGGTCAAACCAATCAGGAACTCGTGGACCTGGCGCTTGGTGAGCTGACGGTCGCGTTCCCAGCCGTGGCAGGCGCCCAGCTGCGCCGTGCTGTCGTGGTCCGCGAAAAGCGCGCGACGTTTTCGGTCGCCCCGGGTCAGCCACAGCGGCCGCATGTCGAAACGCCGCTCCCGGAAGTGTTTCTCGCCGGCGACTGGATCGATACCGGTCTCCCCGCTACGATCGAGAGCGCGGTGGTCAGCGGTCACCGCGCCGCCGCCGCCGTCTCGAGGTTTCTTCAGACCATAGACCGTAGACCGTAGACCTTCGATGAACTCAATCGTCGTTCACTACCAGGAACTTGCCCTCAAAGGGAAGAACCGGCCGTGGTTCCTCGGCCGGCTTGTGCGCAACCTGCGCCGCGCCCTGTCGGATCTCGACGTGCGAAATGTGCGCGCGTTGATGGGCCGTGTTGAAGTTGTGCTCGGTCCTGGTGCGGCCCCTGCCGAGGTCAGCGAACGGATATCGCGCGTCTTCGGCATCGCCAACTTCTCGTACGCGGGAAGCACGCCGATCGATCAAGGTCGGTCCGCCGAAGCCTTGGCGAAGGCGGAAAATACGGGCCCTACGGCGGATCTCGACGCGATTGCGAACGCGATTCTCAACGACCTCGGCGATCGCACGTGTACCAGCTTTCGCGTCTCGGCTCGCCGCGCCGACAAGCGCTTTCCGATGACGTCTCCCCAGATCGAAAGGGAGGTCGGTGGCCGCATCAAGGAGGCTCGCGACTGGACGGTCAACCTCGATGACCCGGATCTGGTCATTCACGTCGAGTTGCTTACCGATCGGGCGTTCTACTTCTTCGGCAAGGAACGTGGCCCTGGAGGCCTGCCGACGGGGACGGCTGGCCGCGTCGTGTGCTTGCTGTCCGGCGGGATCGATTCGCCCGTTGCCGCGCACAGAATGATGAAGCGCGGCTGCACGGTGACGTTCGTCCATTTCCACAGCTATCCGATTCTGTCGCGTGCGTCTCAGGAGAAGGCGCGCGAGCTCGTGACGCTGTTGACGCGCTGGCAGCAGCGGTCGCGTGTCTATCTCGTCGCGTTTGGTGAGATTCAGCAGCAGGTGGTGCTTGCCGTTCCCGGGCCGATGCGTGTCGTCGTGTACCGCCGTTTGATGATGCGCATCGCCGAGGCGATTGCGCAGGCGCGCGGCGCACAGGCATTGGTGACCGGCGAGGTTGTCGGTCAGGTTGCCTCGCAGACGCTCGAGAACCTGGCGGTCATCGGTTCGGTCGCCACGATGCCGATCTTTCGACCACTCATCGGCATGGATAAGGACGAGATCACTGCCCAGGCGATTCGCCTGGGCAGCTATCCAATCTCGATCGTGCCCGACCAGGATTGCTGCACGCTGTTCACCCCGCGCAATCCACTGACCCGCGCCAGGCTCGACGAGATTGTGGCCGCAGAGCAGGCGCTGCCGATCGACGATCTTGTCGCTCGCGCCGTGCGCGACGCGGTCATCGAACACTTTGATTACCCGGTGGTAGGATCGAAGGTCAATCAAGAGGTGTAGACGTGGCTACTGCAGTTTCCGGTCTCAACGGCATTGCCTCGATTCTTGGCGACGACACCAAGCTCCTCGAGCACCAGTGCAAGACGATTCCGAAGGAGAGCTTGTTGCTCCCCGGGCCCGACTACGTTGATCGCGCCTACGGCCTGTCCGACCGTTCGCCGCGCGTGCTCGCCGCACTGCAGACGATGTTGAACACCGGCCGACTGAAGGGTACCGGCTACCTGTCGATCCTGCCGGTCGATCAAGGCATCGAGCATTCAGCCGGCGCTTCGTTTGCACCGAATCCGGTGTATTTCGATCCCGAGAACATCATCAAGCTGGCCATCGAAGGCGGGTGCAATGCCGTGGCCTCCACGCTCGGAGTACTTGGTGCGGCGTCGCGCAAGTACGCGCACAAGATTCCGTTCCTGGTGAAGCTCAATCACAACGAGTTCATTTCGTATCCCAACACGTACGATCAGATCCGCTTCGCCAGCGTCAGACAAGCTTTCAACATGGGCGCGACGGCAGTGGGCGCGACGATCTATTTCGGATCCGAAGAGTCGAAGCGGCAGCTTCAGGAAGTCTCAGCGTGGTTCCAGGAGGCGCACGAGCTCGGGATGTTCACCGTGCTGTGGTGCTACCTGCGGAACCCGGCGTTCAAGACCAAGGAAGCGGACTATCACGTCGCGGCGGATCTGACCGGCCAGGCCAACCACCTCGGTGTGACGATCGAGGCCGACATCATCAAGCAGAAGATGCCGGAGAACAACGGCGGCTACACGGCGGTCAATTTCGGCAAGACACACAAGGCCGTCTACTCGCAGCTGACGACTGACAACCCGATCGATCTGACGCGCTATCAGTTGGCCAACTGCTACATGGGCCGCGCCGGGTTGATCAATTCAGGTGGTGCGTCGACGGGCGAGGGCGATCTGAAAGAGGCGGTGAAGACGGCGGTAATCAACAAGCGCGCCGGCGGCATGGGCCTCATCTCCGGCCGCAAGGCGTTCCAGCGTCCGATGAAAGAGGGCGCCGCGCTGCTCAATGCGGTGCAAGACGTGTATCTCACCAAGGAGATCACGATCGCGTAGGTAGTGTCCGGCTTCAGCCGGACTTTCCGAGGAACTCTTTCAGCGCATCGGTGGTGCTCTGAAACGCCAGCTCGTCCCACGGGATGGTGTCCGGCGGAAACCACTTCGCCTCGAGCCCTTCGTCATCGCACACGAGCTCTCCGCCCAGCATCGTCGCGACGTAGACGATGATCACCGGCGCCCGGCCCGGATACGAATAGACGTTCAGCAGATGATCGAGGCGGATATCGAGGCCCGCTTCCTCGCGCGCCTCTCGGGTAGCGGCCGTCGTCACCAGCTCACCGCGATCGACGAATCCACCCGGAAACACCCATTTTCCGTAACCGGGCTCAATCGCCCGCCGGACGAGCACTATCTGATCGTCGCCGTTGCGGATGATCGTGCCGACCGCGACCTTCGGATCCTGATAGAAGATGAACCCGCATTGCGTGCAGACCAGGCGGTCCGGTTCGGTCGGTTTGATCGAGCGCAACTCCAGGTCGGCGCCGCACAGGGGGCAGTGGCTGTAGGGACGCTCGTCGTGCGGCAGCATTCGGGACCCTATAATTTACTGCTATGTCTATTCTGAAAGTCGCGCGCATGGGGCATCCCGTGCTCCGCGAACGCGCGCGGCCGATCGAGAACTCCGAGCTCAAGGATCCGTTGCTCCAGAAACTCATCGACGACATGGTCGAGACGATGCACGAGTATCACGGCGTCGGCCTGGCCGCGCCGCAGGTGCATGAAGGATTGCGCCTGTTTGTCGCGGTCCTCGATGACGATCCGGACTCGAAAAGCGAAGCGACCGCGATCATCAATCCGGAGATCATTCCGAACGGGTCGGATAAGCGCGAAGGCTGGGAAGGCTGCCTGAGTATTCCCGATATTCGCGGCATGGTGCCGAGGTTTACCGACATCACCGTCCTCGCCGTCGATCGACACGGCAAGAAGATTGAATTGAAGCTCGAAGACTTCCCAGCACGCGTTGTACAGCACGAAACCGACCATCTTGATGGTGTTCTGTTCTTCGACCGAATGACCTCGATGATGTCGCTCACGTATCTGGAGGAATACTCTCGATATCACTCCAAGGACGAAGACTGAACTGCCTTATAATTCGTCCTCCAGTGCTCGCCACCGGTTCTCCAATCGTCACACTTCGAACCGCACCGACAACGCCCTTTGACGGCGCGATCGCTGCGGCGCGTACGTGCTACTCGCCGCGAGTAATCGCGGCCGCGGAAGTCACGGACAAGCAGCGCGACTCGATCGGTGCTCTGACGTTTGACGCCGGTCATCACACGGTGTACCAGCACGCGAACTTCGAGTTTGGTCTCGAGAACATCTCGCGGCAGTTCGTCTGGACATTCCTGCACTCGTATCCGTTCTACAACTCGGAGCAGTCCAGTCAGCGCTACGTGAAGCTGAAGGAGCCGCGCGCGTTCGTGCCGCCGATCAGCGGCCGCGCCCGCGACATCTACGAGGGTGCCATTGTCCGCGCCTGGGACCGTTACGCCGAGCTCTCCGCAATCCTCAAAGACGATGCGTTCGGCATTCTGAAAGAGTTGCGCTACGTCCGCGTCAATACGAACCCCGAGCGCCTGAAGCAGATCGAGAAGGACGCCGAAAAGCGCGCGATTGAGACGGCCCGCTATGTGGTTCCGATCGGCGCGTTCACCTCGATGGTCCACACCGTCTCGGGCATCGTCTTGCACCGGCTGCACCGGATGATGAACACCGGCGACACGCCGTACGAGGCGCGCGCGGTGATCTCCGAGATGGTCCGGCTGGTGAAGCAGTGGGACCCGTATTTCTTCGAGAAAGTCGGCTTGTCACCGATCGCCGAAGGGGACGTGCCGGAAGCCGAGTTCCCGGCACCGCGCCAGGGGGCTGACTGTTTCGCGAAGGAATTCGACGCGCGGTTGAAGGGTCGCTGGTCGCGGCTGAGAGATGTATCGCCCGAGGCCGAGGAAATCATCGCCGAGTCAGTGCGGTCGGTGTTCGGGCTGACGGCGTCGGAGATGTCCGACGAGGAAGCGCTCGATCGGGTCATGAATCCGGCGCGCAACCGGTATCGCCTCGACATCCTCAACGTCTCGTATCACTCGCCGCTGATGCGGGCGCTGCACCACGCCACCTACGTCTTCGAGAAGAAGCTGAGTCACACGGCCGACTCGCAGGACCAGCGCCACCGGATGGTGCCGGCGTCGCGACCGTTGATGACATTTGCAGATACGGCGAATCCGGACTACATCACGCCTCGGCTCATCGCCTCGAATCCGCGGGCCAAGGCGGTGTACGACGAGTCAATGCAGGAAGCGTGGAACGCGAAGAACGAGCTGCTGGCGCTGGGCGTTCCGCTCGAGTTCGCGCTCTATGTCCTGCCGAATGCGAAGACGCTGCGATTCATTGAATCAGGATCGCTGCTTGCGTTGCTGCACAAGTGGACGATGCGCAGTTGCTTCAACGCGCAGGAAGAGATCTACCTCGCGACGATGGACGAGATCGATCAGGTGCGTTCTGCGCATCCGCGGATCGGCCGCCACATCGGACCGCCGTGCGTGATCCGGAACGGTCTGGTCTCGCCGCGATGCACCGAAGGATCGCACTTCTGCGGCGTCCCCGTCTGGCGCGATTTCCCAAACGCCGTGCGACGCCTATAGAGCATTGTTGATTGACGATCTTTGATTGATGATTCGATGTTGATTGGTGAATGCTGATTGTTGATTGGAGGCTCGATGCTGCGCGTACACTCAATCAACAATCAACAATCTGCAATCATCAAGGAATCAACAATCGAAATCACTAATCAACGATGGCGTTTACTGCCTGGCTTGTTCATCTGTACACCGCCAGCGGCATCGTCTTCGCCTTCCTCGCCGCGCGCGCGTTCATCGAGTTCGATTACCGCACCGGCTTCTTCTGGCTCTGGGTTCAAATTCTCATTGACGCGACCGACGGTCTGCTCGCACGCCGGCTGCGCGTGCGCGAGCGGATCCCATGGTTCGACGGCGCCAAGCTGGACGACGTCACCGATTACCTGACGTATGTGTTCGTGCCGGCGCTGTTCGTCTGGCGTGGAGCGCTGGTGCCGAATGCGTGGGTGCTGACGGTGGTCGCTGCGATGCTGCTCTCGAGTGCGTACGGGTTCAATCGCACCGATGCGAAAACGTCGGATCACTTCTTCACCGGTTTCCCGTCGTACTGGAACGTGGTGACGTTCTACCTGCTGCTGGCGCGATGGCCATCGGAAGTGAACGCGGCGATCCTGACGGTGTTTGCGGTGCTGGTGTTCGTGCCGATCCGCTACGTCTACCCGTCGCGGACGCCGGCATGGAGTGTGATCACCAACGTCGCCGGCGCGATCTGGGCCGGGCTGATGCTGCTGATGCTGTGGCAGTACCCGGCTGTGTCGGATCTCGCCTTTTGGGTGTCGTTCGCCTACCCCGCGTACTACTTCTTGATGTCGTTCGCGCTGCATGTCAGGTTGATTCGCTTGTGAAGCCGATTCCGATTCACGCGTTCAATCCAGGTCCGTACACCGGCGAAGGCAACTGGACGTGGCTGATCCGCGGGCGTGTGACGACACTTATCGACGCCGGGACAGGAGAGCCGCGGCATCTCGCGGCAGTCGAACAGGCGCTCGATGGCGCAGCGCTGTCGCACGTCATCGTGACGCACGGCCATACGGACCACGCGTCGGGTGTCACCGCGCTCGCTGCCCGATTCCCCGCGGTTCGCTTTCTAAAGATGCCGTGGCCGGAACGTGATGGCCGATGGCCAGCGCCGTGGGAGCCACTCGGTGACGGCAGCGTCGTGCCCGCCGGCGACGACACGCTTACCGCGATCCACACGCCGGGTCACGCGCCTGACCACCTGTGCCTCTGGCATGCCGAATCGAAGACCATGTTCTGTGGGGATTTGGCGCAGAAGGGCACGACGATCTACATCCCGCCGAATCTGCAGGGCGACTTACTGGCGTATCTGGCGTCGCTCGAGCGCGTAATCGCACTGGGGCCCGTGCAATTGTTGCCGGCCCACGGTCCGGTGATCGACGATCCGGATCGGGTGCTGCGCGGCTACCTCGAGCACCGTCGCGAACGCGAAGAGCAGATTCTCTCGTTGCTACGCGGCGGTGAAAGCTCGCCGGATGCGATGGTTATTCGGATGTATCGCGGCCTCACAGACACGCTGGTGCCGATGGCGCGCGAGAGCGTACTGGCGCATCTGCTGAAGCTCGAACACGAGGGCCGCGCGCGCCGGTCCGGAGACGCGTGGCATATCATTGAGCCATGAATCAGGTCGTCGATTTCATCAACGTCAACCGTGACAGATACGTTGACGAGCTCAAGCAGTACCTGGCAATTCCGAGCATCAGTGCGCTTCCACAGCACGCCGCTGACGTGCGCCGTGCCGCGGAATGGACCGGCGAGGCATTGAAGACGGCAGGCCTGCAGAACGTGCGCCTGATCGAGACGCCAGGCAACCCGGTCGTCTACGGCGACTGGCTGAATGCGCCGGGCAAGCCGACGATTCTCTTCTACGGTCACTACGACGTGCAGCCGGTCGATCCTGTGGAGCTGTGGACCAGCCCGCCGTTTGAAGCGACCGTCCGGGACGGGGAGATCTACGCGCGCGGCTCGGCCGACGACAAGGGCCAGGTGTTCATGCACATCAAGGCCGTCGAGGCGCATCTGAAGCAGACCGGCAGCCTGCCGCTCAACATCAAGTTCTTTATCGAAGGCGAGGAAGAAGTCGGCAGTATAAACCTCGACGATTTCGTCCGCTCGCACAAGCAGGAGCTCGCCGCAGACGTCGTCGTCATCTCGGACTCGCCGATGTTCGACCGCGGCATTCCGTCCATCTGCTACGGTCTCCGCGGGCTGACCTACTTCCAGATCGATCTGCGGGGGACGAAGAGCGATCTCCACTCAGGATCGTTCGGTGGGGCTGTGGCGAATCCGGCGTTCGTGCTGGCCAATGTGCTGGCGCAGATGAAGGATCGCGGCGGACGTATCAAGATTCCGGGCTTCTATGACGATGTCCGGGCGCTCAGTGACGCCGAGCGCGCGGAGTGGAAAAAGCTGCCGTTCAACGAGACGAAGTACCGCAAGGAACTTGGTGCGCCGAAGTTGTTCGGCGAGAGCGGTTATTCGACGCTCGAGCGCGTATGGGCCCGGCCGACGTTCGAAGTGAACGGGCTGCTGTCGGGATTCACTGGTGAGGGCGCCAAGACGGTACTGCCGGCGACGGCGATGGCCAAGGTGAGCATGCGCCTCGTGCCCGATCAGGATCCAAAGAAGATCGGTGATTTGTTCGAGGCCTACCTGCAGAAAGTCGCACCAAAGACTGTGGAACTCAAGGTCACGCGCATGCACGGCGGCAAACCGTGGATGACGGAGTTCGACAACAAATACGTTCGTGCCGCTGGCCGTGCCATCGAGCAGGGTTTTGGCAAACCGCCGGTGTTCAACCGAGAAGGCGGATCCATTCCGGTGGTCTCGACCTTCCAGGAAGAGCTCGGCCTCCCGAGCGTCCTGTTCGGCGTTGGGCTGCCGGACGAGAACGCGCACGCGCCGGACGAGCGGCTTGACCTCGGCAACTTCCATAACGGCATCATTGCGTCCGCGTATCTCTACCAGGAGATTGCCGCGATCGAGTAGGGCCGGTGCCTGGTCAGTAGGGCCGGTCCTTTCGGACCGGCCGCAATAAGGTGCCATCGCACCATCACACGGCTGGATGAGCCGTTCGGCCCTGATTGTGCACATTCACAAATAGAGGCATGAATACCGCCAGCTGCCTGTCGAGGTGACTACGATGCGAATCGCCACGGCCGTTGTTGTTCTGTTGCTCTTCTTCGCCAACCACTCGGGTGCGCAGGCTCTTCGCGAGCTGAGGATCGAACAGCCCATTCGACAATCGATTGCCAGCGTGGACTTCAACAGGATCGCGCCGGCGCGGGCGCCAGCCATGGCGGCACAGGCACCACAGGATCGTGAGCGATCCATCGGCCATAAGATCGCCGGCGGTGCGATCGGCGGTGTCGGCGGGTTCTTCGCTGGCGCCTACATCGGCGCCGCGATTGACGGTGACTGTGGCGGTTGCGACGATCCCGGTTTCAAGGGCTTTCTGATCGGCGCGCCGATCGGTGCCGTGGTCGGCGCGATTCTCGGCGTCAAGTT
The DNA here is from genome assembly GCA_036742665.1 of Vicinamibacterales bacterium. Classification (GTDB taxonomy): domain Bacteria; phylum Acidobacteriota; class Vicinamibacteria; order Vicinamibacterales; family UBA2999; genus Gp6-AA40. The sequence goes on from DAINQP010000013.1 coordinate 49,137, forward strand.
CTTTTGACTCGCGATCGCAGGAAGCGGCACACCACGACGCCGAGCAGCACCATTGCGCCGATGTCCCAGGAGCACAGCCGGCCGACGCGGTAGTAGGGCATATACTCCCAGAGGCCGTAGCGATCGACCACGGTTTCTTCGAACAGCACCCAGGTGTTGAAGAAGGTGAGCCAGACGGCGAAACGTACGATGCCCGGCATTGTGATCGGCTGCGTTTGCATGACGCAGGCTACTGGTTGAAGTCGAGTTGAGGTCAAGCGGGCGGCTCGAATGTTCACCATCGGACAGGTCGCGGCACAAACGGGACTGCGTGTGTCGGCGATCCGCTACTACGAATCCCGCGGGCTGCTGCCCAAGGCGTCGCGCATCGGCGGCAAGCGCGTGTACGAACAATCGGTACTCGAGCGGCTCGCCATCATCGAGCTGGCGAAGACCGCCGGCTTTCATCTCGACGAGATTCGCTCGACCTTGTCGGGCGCTGACGAAAGAAAGCCTGCGGCTCGTTGGAAGACTGTCGCCCAGACGAAACAGCACGAGCTCGATGCCGAGCTGAAGCGCCTGATGATCACGAAGCACGTGCTCACCAGAATGAGCGCGTGCTCGTGCGCGACGCTCGAGGACTGCGGCCGTGCGTTCCTCGAGGCGGTGTCGGAACATCCTGGGGAGGCGCCGATCGAATTGAAGACGCTGCGACGGCGCTCGGCGAAAAAACTGAAACTCCGCTGACATTCCGCAAAATGCGCTTGCAGGGCCGCCGTCCGATCGGCTAGAGTCAACGCAACCCAACACAAGGAAGCGCCGTCGCGGCAATCGCCCCGACGGCGTTTGTGTTTTCGGTCCGCCTTCGCCAAGGCTACGGCGAGACGGCGGAGCGCTGTACGTCAGTCCGACAGGAGTGAACAATGAAACAGGAAGAGATGGCGCCATCCGACCTGGCAAAGCTGACGGTCGTGTATTCGGTTCCGGGCGTCGAGGCGGTCACGGTGCGCCGCGATGTGCCGTATCGCACGACGGAATCCGGATCACTCTGCTTCGATGTGTACTACCCCCCAGGTGCGGCAGAAAGTCCGCTCCCCGCCGTGTTGTTCATCCATGGCTACTCGGACGCCGCTACGCCCAACGTGTTCGGCCGGACCTTCAAGGAGATGGGTCATCCCGTGTCCTGGGCGCAGCTGATCTCGGCGTCGGGGGTCATTGCGATCCTCTATTCGAATCGGCAACCAGTGGCCGACCTGGAGGCGATCCTCCAGCATCTTCGCGATCACGCGACA
>DAINQP010000014.1:0-49938 GCA_036742665.1 Vicinamibacterales bacterium
GCATGGAAAGACGACGACGACGTCGATGATCGCGCTGATCCTGGATCGGGCCGGTCTCGACCCGACAGCGGTCATTGGCGGCAGGCTGAGCGCCTTCGGCAGCAACGCGCGGCTCGGACGCGGCGAGTACATGGTTGCGGAAGCGGATGAAAGCGATCGGTCGTTTCTCATGTTGTGGCCGTCAATCGCGGTAATGACGAACATCGATCTCGAGCATATGGAGACCTACGGAGGCGGCTTGGCGGATCTGCAGCAGGCGTTTCTCGACTTTGCGAACAAGGTGCCGTTCTACGGCGCCGCGGTGGCGTGTGTCGAGGACCAGAACCTGGCGGCGATCCTTCCGCAGGTCAGGCGTCAGGTCGTGACGTACGGTCTCGACGATCCGCGCGCGCACATCGTCGGCGCCGGGATCGAGCTTGGCGCGTTCGGCGGACGATGCCAGGTGTATCGGCGCACGCGGGACGGCATGGAGCTCTTGGGTCGCCTGGAACTGGCCGTGCCCGGCCGTCACAACCTGCAGAACGCTCTGGCTGCTGTCGCCGTCGCCGCGCGGATCGGTCTGGATTTTCCGCGCATCGCCGATGCATTGGCCGGTTTTCACGGTGCGGAGCGCCGATTCGAACCGCACGGCGAAGCGGGCGGGGTGCTGGTCATCGACGATTACGGGCATCACCCGACTGAGATTGCGGCAGTCATGGCAGCGGCGCGAGCGACCCTCGACCGCCGAATCGTGGTGGCGTTTCAGCCGCATCGCCATTCGCGGACGGCGCATCTGCTCGACGCGTTCGGGCCTGCGCTGGCCGGTGCCGACGAGATCGTCCTGACCGACATCTATTCCGCCGGCGAGGAGGCCATCGAGGGTGTGACGGTCGAGCGTTTAGCCGAGTCGATTCGGACCGGGTCGGGCCGCCCGGTTCATGTGGTGAAGGCACTGAAGGACGTTGTGCCTGCGCTGCTCACGATCGTTCACCGGGGCGACGCCGTCATCACCCTCGGTGCCGGTTCGATCGGCACGCTGCCCAAGGCGTTGATGCAGGCCCTCGCAGAGAAAGGCGCACAGCACTGATGCCCGTCGCGGCTCCTGCGGACAAGCGCTTCAGACGCGCTCAGGTGAGCCCAAAGGGGCGTCGCGCGTGGCGGCGTCCATCCTGGTGGACGCTTGGCCGCCTGCTGATCGTGTTCCTGCTGGTTGGCTTCGGCATGTATCGCGCGGTGGATCTCGTGCTGTCGGCGGAAGCCTTGACCGTCACGCGCATCACCGTGCGTGGCAACGAACGGCTGTCGCGTGGGGAGGTGCTCGCACTGCTCGCGGGGCTACGCGGCGAAAGCATGGTGACCGCCGATCTCGAGCGCTGGCGGCAAAAGCTCATGAGCTCACCCTGGGTCGCCGACGCCGCGCTGCGGCGCGAGTTGCCAGGCACGCTCGCCGTGGTCGTGTCGGAGCGGCAGCCGATGGCGATCGGGCGGATACGCGACGTGCTCTACCTCATCGATCATCAGGGCGCGATCATCGACGAATTCGGTCCCAACTACGCCGAGTTCGATCTGCCAATCGTGGATGGCCTGGCCTCGCGCCGTCCTGGCGGAACGCTCGTGGACGACGCGCGAGCGGCGCTCGCGGCGCGGCTGCTGCTCGACATGCAGCGCCGGCCAGATCTCGCGAGCCGGCTGTCGCAAATCGACGTGTCCGACGTGCACGACGCGATCGTCGTGCTCAAGGACGACACCGCGTTCGTCCATGTCGGCACGGAAAAGTTCGTCGAACGCGTCCAGTCCTACATCGATCTGATCCCCGCGTTGCGCGAGCGCATACCCGAGATCGACTACGTCGATCTGCGGTTCGATGAACGCGTGTACGTCCGCCCCTCCCGCGGAAGGAGACAGCGTGGCTCGTAGAGAGCGGTACATCGTCGGACTCGACGTCGGCACGTCGACGGTCGTCTGCGTCGTCTGTGAAGGCATGGACGACAACAGCCTGCACGTGGTGGGCATCGGCGTCGCCGAATCGCGCGGCATCAAGCGCGGCGTGGTGGTCAATCTCGAGGCGGCGGTGGACTCGATCAAAAAGGCGATCGAGGAAGCGGAGCTGATGGCGGGCATCGAGATCGACTCGGTGTACCTCGCGCTCTCCGGCCCACACGTCAAGGGATTCAACAGCCGCGGCGTAATCGCCGTCGCCGGAAAGAACCGCGAGATCACGCGCGACGACGTGCGCCGGGCGATCGACGCTGCGAAGGCAGTCGCGTTGCCGACCGGGCGCGAGATCCTGCACGTACTGCCGCAGGACTTTGTCGTTGACGAGCAGGACGGGATCGGCGCGCCGATCGGGATGACCGGCGCACGGCTCGAGGTGAATGTCCACGTGGTGACCGGCGCGGTGTCGTCCACCCAGAACATCGTCGCGTGCGTCAATCGTGCCGGCGTCAACGTCGTGGACACCGTGATCGAACAGCTCGCGGCTGCGGAAGCCGTGCTCACGCCGGATGAAAAGGAGCTCGGCGTCGCGCTGGTGGACATCGGCGGTGGCACCGCGGACCTGGCGATCTACGAGCGCGGCAATCTGTGGCACACCGCCGTCGTCGCCGTCGGCGGCGATCACTTCACCAGTGACATCGCCGTGGGCCTGCGCACGCCGATTCCCGACGCGGAGAAGTTGAAGCGGAAGAGCGGCTGTGCGTTGTCGTCGATGGTGGACGAGGACGAGACGATCGACGTGGCAAGCGTTGGCGGCCGCAAGCCGCGGCTGATGGCGCGGCGGATCCTGTCGGAGATCCTGCAGCCGCGCGCCGAAGAGATCTTCCACCTGGTATGGGACGAGATTCGCCGCGCCGGATATGAGAAGTCGTTGAACTCGGGAATCGTGCTCACCGGCGGCGGGGCGATTCTCGAAGGAATGCCCGAGATCGCCGAGCAGATCTTCGATCTGCCGATTCGACGCGGCACGCCCGTCGGCGTGGGCGGCCTGGCCGATCACATCAGCAGTCCGGTGTTTGCCACGCCGGTGGGCATCGGACTGTACGCGCACCGCAACCGTGCGCCCGATCCGCCGCGTACCGGTGCCGGCGCGTTCAGCCGCGTTGCCGGACGGCTTCGGGGCATCTTCAAGGAATTTTTCTAGGTCCGCCAGACGGCGGACACTACGACCTGAATGGACGGAGGAGCACATGAAAGAAGGCCAGGGGCGCAACGGGCTCAACACTGATGCACTGCGATTGACGCTCGCTCCGGAGGCGCGGAATGCGGCGCGCATCAAAGTGGTCGGCGTCGGCGGTGGCGGCAGCAATGCCGTGGATCGCATGGTGGAAGTCGGTCTCGGTGGCGTCGAGTTCATCGTCGCCAACACCGACGTCCAGGCGCTCGATCACAACAAGGCTGGGGTGAAGATTCAGATCGGCGGCAAGCTGACCAAGGGACTGGGCGCCGGCGCCGATCCGAACATCGGACGCCAGGCCGCGCTCGAGGACACCGACACGCTGATCCAGGGGCTGTCGGGCGCCGACATGATCTTCGTCACCACCGGTCTCGGCGGCGGCACCGGCACCGGTGCGGCACCGGTGATTGCGAGCCTGGCGAGCGAGCTCGGCGCGTTGACGATTGCCGTCGTCACCAAGCCGTTCAAGTTCGAAGGGCGCAAGCGCGCGATTCAGGCCGAGGCCGGCCTCGAGGCACTCCGCGAATGCGTGGACACGGTCATCACGATTCCCAACGAGCGGCTGCTGTCGATCATCGATCGCAAGACGCCGCTTACCGAGGCCTTCACGCTCGCCGACGATGTGCTCCGTCAGGCGATTCAGGGCATCTCGGATCTCATCCTCGTGCCGGGGATCATCAACCTCGACTTCGCCGACGTCAAGACGATCATGTCCGGTATGGGCGTGGCGATGATGGGCACGGGCACCGCCGAAGGCGATGGACGTGCGATGCAGGCCGCGCAGCGCGCAATCTCGAGCCCGCTGCTCGAAGACAGCTCGGTGCACGGCGCGCGGGGCGTGATCATCAACGTCACCGGCGGTCCCGATCTCTCGCTGGTCGAGGTGAACGAAGCGTCGTGTGTCATCCAGGAAGCTGCGCATGAAGACGCCAACATCATCTTCGGCGCGGTGGTCGATCCGACGTTGACGGGGAAGGTGAAGATCACGGTGATCGCGACCGGCTTCGATCGCAAGGCCGCGGCGCGACAGGCGCCCAACGCCGCAACAACGACGCCGGTGGATCTCTCGAACTACACGCAGCACCTGAGTCGCGCCGCCGCCGCGGATGCAGCACAGGGCAGAACCCGCGCCGTCGTGAGCGCGAGCGATGTCGTTGTGTCAGCCGCTGCGGTTGGACAGGGCGGATCCACGCCATCGCTGACCGTCAACCGTCGGCCGGGAATCGAACTGTCGCTCGGCGCGCCGGCCGTCGCCGCCGGGATGGGTGCGTCAGAAGAGAGTCCAATCGAGCACTCGTTGTTCGACGTGCCCGCGTTCTTGCGTCGTCAGAACTGAACCGCGCCGGCCGCCCTCCCCCCGGGCGGCTGCGATACGTCTTTTTCTGCCGTGGCTTCCGCCTGTACACCCGTCCAGCCGGCGTCGCCACGGTGGTGGTACACTGCATAGACCCACGGGACGCGTGAGCGCCGGCGTCTCAAGTGCAGTTCCCGGATGGGTGTTCCGCCGTCGCCTGAGGTTACGGCGAGACAGGCACTACCTTCCGCCGGGCCGACTCGCGGGTGTCCGCGTTCAGCCATACGAGTCCGAGATCACATGAGCCAGATGTGGCAGCAGCGAGAGCGTGCCCGCGACCTTCTGTCGAAGGAAGTGGGATTCGTACGCAAGCCACACGGTGGCAAGCTGCGCGTCGCGCTGGCATTCCCGAATACCTACTTCGTGGGCATGTCGAACCTGGGATTCCAGACGGTCTACAAGCTGTTCAACGCAGAAGAGGACATCGTCTGCGAGCGGGTGTTTCTGCCGCCGAAGACCGAGCTCGCGGCGCAAGTTGCCTCGGGCGCGCCGCTCATCACGGTCGAATCGCAGACGCCGGTCGGCGAGTTCGACATCTTCGCCTTCTCGGTCTCGTTCGAGTGGGACTACACGAACGTGCTGACGCTGTTGCGACTCGCGGGCATTCCGAAGCTCGTCGCAGATCGCACGGACCACGATCCGCTGGTGATGATCGGTGGCGCGGTGACGTTCGTGAACCCGGAGCCGCTGGCGCCGTTTGCCGACATCATCTCCGCCGGCGAAGGTGAAGCGCTGATTCCGTCGCTGGTGCGCGCCTTCTCGGCCGCAACCGATCGCGACGATCTGCTGCGCCGGCTCGTCCTGGAACGCGGGTTCTACGTGCCGGCCTTTTACGACGTGCAGTACGCCGGCGACGGAACGATCGCGGCGTTCGTGCCGCGCGACGGTACGGGTGCGCCTCCGGTGGTCCGCAAGGCGGCGCTGAAAACGACGGAAGCGGTGGACCCGCCGGCGACGTCGATCTTCACGCCCGACACCGAGTTCGGATCGCGATTTCTCGTCGAAGTCGTGCGCGGGTGCGCGAACCTGTGTCGCTTCTGCTGGGCGGGTTACAACTACCTTCCGGTCCGGGCGTTCCCGAAGGACCGCATCCTGCAGTTGGCCGAACAGGCGCGGCCGCACTCGAAGCGCGCCGGTCTTGTGTCGATTGCGTTGTGCGATCACCCGGACATCGAGGAGATTCTCACTCGACTCGTCGAGATGGGTTACAGCATCAGCCCGGCATCGCTCAGGCTCGACGACATCACGCCGCCGATTCTTCGCCTGCTGCGGCAGAGCGGCGAGAAGACGATCACCATCGCTCCCGAGACCGGCTCCGATCGACTGCGCCGTGTCGTCAATAAGACATTGACCAACGACGAGATCCTCGAAGCGGCGGAGATGATCTTTGGATCGGGGATGGAGAACCTGAAGCTGTACTTCATGATCGGAATCCCCACCGAAACAGACGACGATCTCGTGGCAATTCGCGATCTCACGCTGCAACTGCGCGAGACGATGATGAAACACGCCAAGGCGCGCGGTCACATCGGTCGCATCGTCGGCAGCGTGAATCCGCTGGTGCCCAAACCCGGCACCGCCTATCAGTGGCTGCCGATGGAGGACGATCGCTCCATCGAGCGGAAGATCGCCCGGATGCGCTCGCTGATGGCGGGCATCGATAACGTCTACTTCAACATCAAGTCCGAACGGCACTCGTTCTATCAGGCGCTGCTCTCGCTCGGTGACCGGCGCGTCGCGCCGGCGATCGAGGCGGCCGAGCGCAACGGCGGCAACTGGCGCGCGGCGGTGGCCGAAGCCGGCGTGGACGCCGATTTCTTCGTGTTTCGCGATCGGTCGCACGATAGCGTCCTGCCCTGGCAGATCATCGACGGTGGCCTGAAAGACGGCTTCTTCCGCTCGGAAGCCGACAAAGCGATGCGAGCCGAATGGACGCTGCCTCCCAAACGACAGAAAGAGAACGCGCGTCTGCTGACGGTCCTTCACGAGACCTCCTGACCCGCCTTCGCGCGGTGCTGGCTCGGCCCGGGATCGGTGTCGGAATCGCCGCGCTGATGGTCACGGCCGTGATCGTTATCACCGGCGGTTTCGTCGTCGATGCCGGCCCGCTCTTCCTGTCTGTCCATCGTCTACTTCCTCCGTTCGTCGTCGCCGCAGCCGCGTATCTGCTCGCGTTTCTCCAGGGTCCAGTGGCGCCTTTACGGTCATCCGATCGCCTCTGGCCACGGCACGTTCGCGGAGATGTTCTCCATCCCGAACGTCTTTCCTAACGTTCGCGAATACGCGATGCGCGGTTCACGGGCGAGACGCCGGCGTTGCTGTTGGTCGGGACGAGCGTGGTGGTGTCGATCGCGCGGGTCTAACAAACGAGACCCGCCCTGCAGCTGCCGTGCCCCAATTGCATCGTCCGTGTGTCTCGCCGCGCTCATGGCGATGCCTGTCCTGGGTGTTCCCTCGCCTACGGCTCGTTCACCTTGTGGGTCGATGCTTCGCGATACGGTAGGCGGGCCGGTACCTCGATGCGGTTCTTCCGAAAGACGCGGTGATCGTCACGTCACAGCACAGCGGCAGCGCGAGCTTCTACACCGGCCGTCCCGTCGTTCGATGGGACTCGCTCCACACCGGATTCGACGAGGCGCTCGGCGATCTCGCGCGGCTTGAGCGGCGGCCGGTCATTGTGGTCGAGGAGTGGGAAGAAGCGCCGCTGCGCAAGAAATTTCCTGCCTCAACCTTTGCTCGTCTCGATTGGCCGCCGCGCGCCGACGTCCGAAAAACGACGCACGTGCGGCTCTTCGATCCTGCGGACCGCGAACGACCGACAGGCCGTCCACCAGATCGGCTGCCATAACAAAGTCCCTGGTCCTTCGTCCTTTGTGCTTGGTCCGTTCCTGGTCCTAAAGGCAGGACCAAGGACGATCTAGCTCGTGACCGCGGCTCGCTCTTCGTACTCGGCGTAGGCCTGCAGCACCAACTCGCGCACCTTGTCCTGCGCAGTGGCGTCGCCGGTAACCGGCCGCAGCAGCGAAAAGCTTCGCCGCTCACCGTTGACGGAGTACTGACGGGCTGGAAACGTGACGTTCCGTCCGTTACCTGAGCGGCGCTCCCACACCGCGAAGCCAATCAACTTCAGACCAGCAAGTACACCCTCGGTGAAATGGATCTCCGCGTCGGCCAGTTTGCCGGGCGGGTTGTTCGTGTCGTTCGGTGTGATTTTGACGTCCACAGCGCCCTCCGTCTTGGCCGATACTCAGGGCAAGTGGCGCGCCGACTGAGAGTGAGAGCGGTTGACGACGCAAGTGACTGAGTGGTCGAGCGTTGCCGCGCCCGGCGGGCAGCCTGCCGCTCGTCCGTGAACTGGAACTGACGACGGCGGTTGTCAGGTCTTGAGCAGCATCACGTGCGCGATCGCGAGATCACGAGAGTGCGTCAGCGTGACAATGGAGCGCGTGCCGCCGATCTTGGCTAAACGCGTGGCCGCACCGGCGTGAAACTGGAGCGTCGGAGGACCGTGATGCCGGACCACCTCGATCGTCGTCCAGTACACGCCGCGCGAGAATCCTGTGCCCAAAGCCTTCATCGTCGCTTCTTTTGCGGCAAAGCGTGCTGCGAACGACGCGGCCGCACCGCGCTGCTTGGCCCGGCAATAGGCGATCTCGCCTTCGGTGAAGACGCGACGGACGAAGTGGTCGCCGTAGCGCTCGATCGCCTCGGCGATCCGTGAGATTTCGGTGGCATCGAGGCCGGTTCCTATAATGTCCATGACCCCTGTCGATAGTACATGAGTCTTCCGCCCGTTCCTGAGGCCTTCGAGTGGACCACCGAATCGTGGGGTGCCGCATTGCGCTGCAGGCCGCTTGGCGCGATCGCTCCGCACCTGTTCACCACGAGACAGCTCTCGCTCGCCTCACCCGGAGACATCACTGCGCTGGCCGGCGCGATCGGTGCCGGTGCCGTGGCGATGGCCAGGCAGGTCCATGGGCGAACAGTCGTCGTCGTGCGCGACGGCGAAGCGTCACCGTCGGTTGCGCCGGAGGCTGACGCATTCATATCGAGCAGTCGAGATGTAGCGGTGGCGATTCGCGTGGCCGATTGCTTGCCGTTGCTGATGGCCGATCGCCATCGCGGCGTCGTGGCTGCCGTGCACGCGGGCTGGCGAGGTACGGCTGCACGTACTGCGACCGCGGCGCTCGAGGCACTCGCGCGTGAGTTCGGCACCAGGCCGGCCGACATCGTCGCAGCGATTGGACCGAGCATCGGACCGTGCTGCTACGAGGTGGGGACCGAGCTGGTGGACGCGTTCGCGGCGGCCGGCCACCAGCGGTATCTCATCGATCGCTGGTTTCTCGCTCCCGCGCCTCCGCGCGGATCGCACGAGCGGCCGAAGCTGCGGCTCGATGTTGCCGCCGCCAATCGCGATCAGTTGTTACTGGCCGGAGTCGCTGAAGAACAGATCCACTCGTCAGGTCTGTGCACGGCGATGCATCGTGACGTGCTCACGTCGTACCGCGCCGAGAAAGAAGAAGCAGGCCGACTCGCTGCAGTGATACGCGCCCGCTGACCTGTCTCGCCGAAGCCTGGGCGTAGGCGGAAGCATGCGCTCTACGATGAAGCCTGTCCCTCGTCCATGGCCTCGTTCGCGAGACGATCGGCGTCCTTGTTGAACTCGCGCCGTACATGTTCGAACGTCACGCGTCCGATGCGACGCATCAGTGAACGCGCTTCTTCATAGAGGGGCAACAGTCCCGGATTCTTGACGCGGTATTCGCCGTGCAGCTGTTTCACGAGCAGTTCCGAGTCGGAGCGGATGAGGAGCGGTGAGGCGTGATGATCGGCAGCCCAGCGCAGCGCTGCCACCAGCCCGCTGTATTCAGCGAAGTTGTTGGTCTGGGTGCCGAGGAACTCCTTCATCTCGACGATCGTGCCGTCGGCTTGCTCGATGCGAACGCCGTAGCCAGCCGGACCCGGATTGCCACGCGATCCACCGTCGATATTGGCGGTCGCTCCGCGACCGCGCACGTCGCCAAAGAGCGACGGCTGGGTCACGTGTGAACGACGGCGTGTTCGATTGGGGGGGGCGGCGGGATCCAATACAAGATGCGCTGGCAGCTCTCGCACTGGATGATGGCGTCGTTCTGACGTATCTGCTGAAACACGAATGGCCGCAATCGCACATGGCAGGCTGAACAAAGGCCGTCGCGCGTGGCGGTGGAGATAGCGACGCCTTTTCTGACGCGCGCGACCTGCTCGAAGATCGCCATCAGGCGCGCGTCCAAGCCTTTCACGAGTTCGGCGCGCGCTTCGCTGGCCTCCTTCAACGACGTTTCGACGGAGGCGAGCTCCTCGGTGAGCTCCTTCTTTTCCGCGTCGATCTCCTTCTGCCGTGTCGCCAGTGCTGCCTCGGCGCGCTTCAGGTCAGCAGCGATCGTATCGGCCTCGAGCATTCGTTCGAGGACCTTCTCTTCCACGGCACCGAGATCGGACTGGGCCGTCGCGATCTCGTGCTGCATCGCCTGGTATTCCTTGTTGGTCTTGACGAGGGAGAGTTGGTCTTTGAACTTGGTGAGCCGGCCCTGGTAGACGGCGACGTCTTTTTCCAGATTGCGCCGGGCCTCCTGGTTGTCTTTCAGGCGGCTCTTCGCGGTCTCGACGGCCTGCTTGCTTTCGTTCAAACGCGCATCGGCATCGGCGAGACGTTGCGGGTGCGTGGCGATGGTCGCCCTGCCGTCCGCAATCGTGGACTCGAGTTGCTGGAGCTTGATGAGCCGTTGCAGATCTGGAGACATTCACCCCTGTTGCTTGACTCTTCGCGAAGGTTGGTGGGCCCGCCAGGATTCGAACCTGGGACCAACCGATTATGAGCCGGCCGCTCTAACCGCTGAGCTACGAGCCCCCGCCTCCGCGCGCCTGCCCGACCGCGCTACGGTGAGGCAGGCTGCGTCGGCTATGTTCTTCCTTCCAAAAACGCCTTCAGCTTACGCGATCGTGACGGGTGGCGCAGCTTGCGGAGTGCCTTGGCCTCGATCTGCCGGATACGCTCGCGAGTGACGGCGAAGTTCTGGCCCACTTCCTCGAGCGTGTGCTCGCTGCCGTCGCCGACGCCGAAGCGCATCTTGATCACCTTCTCCTCGCGCGGCGTCAGTGTCTTGAGGACCGCCTCGGTCTGTTCCTTCAAGTTCAGATTGATGACCGCTTCGGCGGGCGACACGATATTGCGGTCCTCGATGAAGTCGCCAAGATGCGAATCTTCCTCTTCGCCGATCGGCGTCTCGAGGGAGATCGGTTCCTGCGCGATCTTCAGCACCTTGCGCACCTTCGACACCGGGATATCCATGCGCTTGGCGATCTCTTCCGAGGTCGGCTCGCGCCCCAGCTCCTGCACCAACGCCCGCGAGGTGCGAATCAGCTTGTTGATCGTCTCGATCATGTGGACCGGGATGCGGATGGTGCGCGCCTGGTCGGCAATCGCGCGGGTGATCGCCTGGCGGATCCACCACGTCGCGTAGGTCGAGAACTTGTAGCCGCGGCGATACTCGAACTTGTCAACGGCCTTCATCAGGCCGATGTTGCCTTCCTGAATGAGATCGAGGAACTGCAGCCCACGGTTGGTGTACTTCTTCGCGATCGAGACGACGAGACGAAGGTTGGCTTCGACCAGCTCTTTCTTCGCCTGCTCGGCCTGAAGCTCGCCGCGCTGAATGACCTCGATCGTGCGGCGCAGGCGCTCCGGCGTCTCCTCGAGATCGTCGATCATCTGCTTCACGTGCACGCGCAGATCCTTCAGCTTCTTCTGAAGGTTCTTTTTCTCTTCTTCCTTCAGTTTTGGCGTCTTCGCCTTGATCTTCGGGTTCATGTACCGATCGAGCTGATCGGACTCGCGCTGGATCTTCTGGACGGAGTCGACCGTGTCCTTCACTTCATCCACGAGGCGGCGCTTCACCGATTCGGTGAACTCGATGTCGCGGATGCGGCGTGAGACTTCCACCCACGAGCGCAGCGTCTTGAGCCGGGCTTTCCGATACTTGCGCTTGTCCTTCTTCGGGACCAGGTCCAGTTTCTCAACGCACTTCTGATAGTTGACGCGCGCCTTGCGGACCGCCTCGATCTCACCGAGGACTTCGACGGCGCGCTCCTGGATCACTTCGTCGGTGATCTCTTCGTCGCTGAAGATCACCAGCTCGCGAATCGTGCGCTCGCCGGCGCGCAGCTGATCGCCCATGATCAGGATGCGTTTGGCGATGGTCGGCGTCCGCGAGATCGACTTGATGACGGCGAGCTTGCCGCGCTCGATGCGTTTGGCGATGGCTACTTCGCCTTCGCGCGTCAGGAGCGGCACGGTGCCCATCTCGCGGAGATACATGCGCACTGGATCGTTGGTCTTGTCCAGCGCGCCCGGGGTCAGATCGAGCTCGGGCTCGTCGCCCGAGCCTTCACGATCGAAATCCTTGTCGCCGCGGTACGCCTTGTCGGAATCCACGACCTCGATGCCCGCGGCACCGAACGCGTTGAACAGATCGTCGAGTTCTTCCGACGAGGTGATCTCGGACGGCAGAATCTCGTTGACCTCGTCGTAGAGCAGATAGCCCTTTTCTTTACCGACGTTGATTAGCTGCCGTACTTCGTCGTATTTCTCTTCAATCGACAAGCTCGTCCTCCGCGGTGCGACTAGATAAGCCCTTCAAGGCGACGCAACAATTCGTGTTTCTGTACCCACAGCGCATCGATCCGGCTGCTGTGCTCGGCGGCGCCGAGTTCCTGCAAGTGATCAATTTCCCGCTGAATCGCTGCGTGCTCCCGTTCGCACCGCATCCGTCTGATGATTTGCGCGCAGCTCTCCGCGTCGTTCACGTGGGGTTCCTTCTCGCTCGCGATTCCGGTGACGAGCTGTGCCTCTACCGTGGTTAGACGCTCGAGCAGCACAGAAGGAGAGAAACCTCTATTTTCATTCAGTTCCAGCGCGAGATCCAGCACCGAGCGTGACGCCAGCGGGGCCAGATCGTCCGCTTCGAGGCTCTCGAGAGCATACAAGGCCGGCCCCGGTTCATGAACCAGCCACCAGATCAGGCCTTTTTCGGCCTTGGTCACGTTCCCAAAGCTTGTCAGACGGGTTGGTACCCCGTCCCGACCAACGGTTGTCTGCTTCTGCACAGCGGCTTTGCGGATCTGTGAACGGACGACTTCATCAGTGATTCGGGCTTTGAACGCCAGCCGATCGCCGAACCGGTCACGCATGGCCTCCTCGGGGATTCGTGCGGCAATCGGCAGCATTTCGGCGAGAAACTTCACCCGGCCCTCATCGCTGTTCAGGTTGTGACCGGCCGCCGACCGATCCAACAGATAGTCTAAATACGGCCGCGACTGCTTTAATCGTTCACCGTATGCCGGGCCGCCGTTCTGCTGGATGAACGTGTCTGGATCGGCCCCGGCGGGCAGCGTCGCCACGTTCACCTCGAATCCTTCGCCCACCAGTAGTTCACTCGAACGCGCGGCCGCGCCTTGACCCGCCGCATCCGGGTCGTAGCTCAGGACGACTTTGGTGACGAAACGCCGCAATTGCTGCGCCTGCTGCGGCGTGAGTGCCGTGCCGCAGGACGCGACGACCGGAAACCCTGCCTGATACACCTGTCCGAAATCGAAGTAGCCCTCGACGAGGATCACGAACCCGCTCTGGCGAATCGCGGTCTTCGACAGGTGCAACCCGTATAGCGTCCGGCCCTTCGAGTAGATCGGCGTTTCGGGCGAGTTCAGGTACTTCGGCTGCTGGTCCTTGTCGAGCGCCCGTCCTCCGAACGCGATGATCGATCCCGTGTCGCGACCAATCGGAATCATCAGCCGGTTGCGGAATCGATCGATCGTCTGGCCATCGTCGCGCTGCACGAGCAGGCCGGCCTTCACGAGTGTGCCCTGCGAGAAGCCCTGTTTGATTAACGCCTGCTTGAGGCCTTCGCGGCCCGGCGGTGCAAACCCGAGACCTTGTGCCTCGGACGTCATCTCATTGATGCCACGATCGGCGATGTAGGTGCGGATGCGTGCACCGGCGAGGGACAGCAGTTGCTCCCGAAACCATTTCGCTGCCGCCTCGTGAACCTTCAGCAGGGTCTCGCGCTCCGCGGTGCTGGCCCGCTGCTCGTCGCTGTCCTCGAGCTCCGGCAGGGCGAGACCGAAACGCTGCGCCAGCTGCTTCACCGCATCGACGAACCCGATCTTGTCGTGCAGCTCGAGAAACTTGATGACGTCGCCCCCGGCGCTGCAGCCGTAACAGTGAAAAAAACCTTTATCGCGGTTGACGTTGAACGACGGCGTCTTCTCGTTGTGGAATGGACACAGGCCCTTGTAGTTCGCGCCGCTCTTCTTCAGCGACACGTAGTCCTGAATCACCACGACGATGTCGGCTTGTTGTTTCAGGGTTTCGACGAACTGCGAGGCGTACAGAGCCACTAGTCCTTCAACTCCACCACGGTTACCCCGCCACCGCCCTGATCCATTTTCGCCGTTTCGAAGCGCGCCACCAGCGGATGCTCTTTCAGGAATCCTGCGACGGCGCGGCGCAGCTGACCCGTGCCGTGCCCGTGAATGATACGCAAGACCTGCTGATCCGTGACGGTCGACTCGTCGAGAAACTTTTCGAGCCGAGACAACGCTTCGTCGACCGTGCACCCGATCACATTGATCTCAGTCAAAGATCCGGTGCGCGGCTGCAGATCGACGTTGACCTTCACCTTCCCTGATGCAGGCACGCCGCCGCCAATGACACGCAGATCGCGGACCGCAGCGCGGAGCCGCTTGCCGTTCATGTCGATCTCGGCATGGTTGCCATGCACGTCGAGCACCGTACCCTCGAGACCGAGCGCGCCGACGGTCACGCGCACACCTGGCTCGATGACCGCTTCCTGTTGCGCGCGCGCCGGCGCGTGCACAGGCGATCCGGATCCCTTCTTCAGCCGGCCGACGACCTGCTCGATCGCCGACCGCGCATCGGCACGGGCCGAACCGGTCTCGCCGGTGCTGATCGCCGCTGCTGCGCGGCGCGCCGCCTGATCCGACAGCGCGGTCGTCCGCGCCTTCAAGCCCTCGATGATCGCGTCGATCTCGCGCCGGCCCTCGCGCAATTGCTCGTCCAGCTTGGCATCCAGCCGGCGCCGATAGGTGTCTTCGCGCTCGCGCACCGAATCTTCGCGCGACCGCAATTTGCGTTCGGCGTCGGCGAGCGCGGCCCGTTCGCGCGAGACCTCGCGGCGATCCTGTTCGAGACGCCGAACGTCTTCGTCCACGCGTGCGAGATGTTCGGCCAACTGTTTCTCGCGGTCGCTCAGACTCTCTCTTGCCTTGGCGATGACCGATGGCGGCATCCCCAGACGCGCGGCGATCTCAATCGCCAGGCTTCGCCCGGGTGAGCCGTACTGCAACGAATACGTCGGAGCGAAGGTTTCCGGATTGAAGCCAAATGCCGCGCTCTCGACACCCTCCGTGGTCGAGGCATACGACTTCAGCGAGTCGTAATGCGTCGTCGCGACGAGATGGGCACCGCGTGTGCGGAAGTGATCGATGACCGCGATACCGAGGGCACCGCCTTCGACCGGATCGGTTCCGGCGCCCACTTCGTCCAGCAGCACCAGCGCCGGCAGTGCCAGATTCCGGTTCATGGCGACGATGTTGGCGATGTGCGCAGAGAAGGTGCTGAGGCTTGCCGAGATCGACTGCTCATCGCCGATGTCGGCAAACAGCGATTTGAACACTGGCAGTTTCGACCCTGGAGCCGCAGGCACATGCAGGCCCGCCTGCGCCATCGCGACGAACAAGCCGGCCGTCTTCAGCGCCACGGTTTTTCCACCAGTGTTCGGTCCGGTGATGATGAGCACACGGTTCGGCGGCCGCATGTGAATGTCCACCGGGACTGGCGAAAGGGGTCTGGAGTCATTTTCCGAACCGCGAGAGTCGTCTGCGGAAAATGACTCGCGACCCCGTAACACCAGCAGCGGATGGCGCGCGGCCATCAAATCGAACGTGCCGTCTGCGGCGATCACGGGTTCTACTCCGCCGACCATGATCGAAAATCGCGCCCGCGCCTGAATGACGTCGAGCTCGGTGGCGACCTCGATGGTCCGCTCGAGCTCTTCGGGCCGGCGGCGGAACGCGTCAGTCAACTCGAGCAGGATGCGGCGCACTTCCTCCGCCTCCTGCTCCTCGAGCGCAACGATGTCGTTATTGATCTCAACGGTCTCGAGCGGTTCGACGAACAGACTTGCGCCGCTGGCCGATCCGCCGTGAACGATGCCGGGGATCGCGGCGCGATGCTCGGCACGGACCATCAGTACGTGGCGACCGCTGCGGTCGGTGACCACCTGCTCCTGCAGATACTTCGCGTCGCGCCCCCGCAGAAACCCATCGAGCGTTGTCCGTAAGCGCTGCTTCTGTCTGCGCAAGCGCTCGCGAATTGACGCCAGTGCAGGGCTCGCATTGTCGGCGACCTCGCCCGATGGCTCGACCTTGCGCCGCACGTCGGCGATTTCCTGTTTGAAGGACGAGACCGTTTCGACCAGCATGCGCAGCAGGGGAAATGTGGCGCCGACTTTCGTGATCGCCTGACGCGACTGCTCGATCGACTCGAGATATCCGGACCATCCCAGCAGCCGCATCGGCTCGAGCCCGCGCCCCTCGACACCGAGCGCGTCGATGATCTCGCCGAGATCCGACGGCGCTCTGAGCGGGAATCCCGGATAGTCGGCCAGGAACCGCGTGCCCTCGGTGGTCGCCCGCTGCGCCGCGAGGACTTCCGCCGTCGTCGTCAACGGATGGAGATCGGCCAGCCGGTCGCGGCCGAGTGTCGTGACAGCGAGGCCGGTGACGACCAAAACGATGCGATCGAGCTCGAGGGCCCTGAGAGTGCCCGGATGCATGGATGAAGACCTTAGTGGCGGGGCTTAGCTGACAGATTAGTGTACCCGTAAACTCCGAATTCCCAAGGCCCCACGTGTGGGCGTACGAGGCTGAGCGCGATCGTTACGTGACTTGCTTCGGGCGTGATCGGTTCTCATTACGTCAACTTCATCAAGGCACTATCGAGGCCGCACCGCCATAGGAATCGAGCCCGTCAGCCCACTATACGACCCAACGATCGTGGTCGTCCCTGCCCCGACAGCGAGCACAGTCGGCAATCCAGTGGAGGCTCGGATGATCGAGGAGTCGGTCGCCGACCACGTGGTCTGACTCGTCACGTCAGTCCACACGTCTTCTGAATCGACGGTGTATGCGGCGAACGATACAGTTCTGCCGACGCGCGGATCAGGGGTTGGCGACACATACTGGATCTGCAGAGCGACCAGCTGCGGCGCTTCTGGTGCGGTGGGATACGTTGCCTTGCGAGAAATGCTGGCGCCGAGAACAACCCCGACCAGCACGACGAGCATACGGCGCACGAGGACGCCTGATGTTAACACGCGAAACGCGGGCTCTCGGCGGTCCGCTGCACGAAAACAAACGACGACTCACAGATCTGCCTCGTTGCTGCCACGTGAAGTCCGCATTCGTCACGTCGCTTGCCAGGTTTCTGAGATCGATTTCGATTAAAGGTGGTTGATTCTCGACGCGATACACGCCGCACCGAAACCGTTGTCAATATTGACCACCGCCACGCCGCTCGCGCACGAGTTGAGCATTCCGAGCAGTGCTGCGATGCCGCCGTAACTTGCGCCGTAACCAATGCTGGTCGGGACCGCAATCACCGGAACGCTGACCAGCCCTCCGATCACACTTGGCAGCGCGCCTTCCATGCCGGCGACGACGATCAGAACGCGCGCGCGACGCAATCGGTCGTGTTCGCTCAGCACACGATGCAGGCCGGCGACGCCGACGTCGTAGAGGCGATCGACCGTGTTCCCCATGATCTCCGCGGTGACGGCCGCTTCCTCGGCAACGGGAAGATCTGACGTGCCCGCGCATGCGATCAATACAGTGCCGATTCCGGGGGGAATGTCGGCTTGCTTCAACGTGATCGCCCGCGCGCCCTCGTGATACGTCGCCTCGGGGGCGACGCCTCGGACGGCCTCCCACGCCTCCTGCGTCGCGCGTGTCACGAGCAGCGACTGTCCGCGGGCGACAATGCGCGCGGCGACCGCAGCGATTTGCGATGGCGTTTTACCAAGCCCGAGAATGACTTCCGGAAAGCCCTGCCGATGGTGGCGATGGGTATCCACGCGCGCGAAGCCAAGATCTTCAAACGGCGCCGCGGCCAGCGCGTCGCGAATGCGGGCGGCGGCGGAGTCGGCATCGAGTGTGCCCGCGCGCACCTCGTCGAGCATCTGTCGGAGGTCGGATTCAGTCATGCGAAACTGCAGAGAAACGGCAAAAAGGGGCCTCCTTCTTGCATCGGCGGCCGACGAGGACAC
This sequence comes from Vicinamibacterales bacterium, assembly GCA_036742665.1. Taxonomy (GTDB): domain Bacteria; phylum Acidobacteriota; class Vicinamibacteria; order Vicinamibacterales; family UBA2999; genus Gp6-AA40. The sequence goes on from DAINQP010000014.1 coordinate 17,888, forward strand.
TATAATCAAGTGATTTTTCGCGCCCAGCCCGCATGACGCCTTCAGAGACGCTCATCCTCGCCACATATTTCTTCGTACTGGTCATCCTAGCGGTATATGGATGGCATCGGTATTACCTCGTTTACCTATATATGAAGAACAAGGGACGGCTGCCCGTCCCGGCGGGGAAGCAGGAGACCTGGCCCACAGTTACGATTCAGCTCCCGATCTATAACGAGATGTACGTCGCCGATCGACTGATCGATGCCGTGTGTCAGATCGAGTATCCGCGTGAGCTCCTCGAAGTCCAGGTCCTGGACGACTCGACCGACGAGACCCGGAGTGTCGCCGAGCAGGCTGTGCGCCGCAACGCCGCCCGCGGAGTGGACATCACCTATATCCATCGCACGGATCGGTCCGGTTACAAGGCTGGCGCGCTCGACGCCGCGCTCAAGGTTGCCAAGGGCGAATTCGTCGCGATCTTCGACGCTGACTTTATTCCTACGCACGACTTCCTGACGCGCACCGTTCCCTTTTTCACCGATCCACAGGTGGCGATGGTCCAGGCGCGATGGGGACACATCAACCAGGACTACTCGCTGCTCACGAAGATTCAGTCGATCCTGCTCGACGGTCACTTCGTGCTCGAGCACGGCGGGCGTAACCGCGCCGGCCTGTTCTTCAACTTCAATGGCACGGCTGGCATCTGGCGTCGCACCGCAATTACTGATGCGGGCGGCTGGCAGCACGACACGCTCACCGAGGATCTCGACCTCAGCTATCGCGCTCAGCTGCGTGGTTGGCGCTTTGTTTTCCTGCCCGATCTGATCGCGCCGGCGGAAGTCCCGGTCGAGATGAACTCGTTCAAGTCGCAGCAGCACCGCTGGGCAAAGGGATCAATTCAGACGTGTCTCAAGCTGTTGCCGCGCATCCTGCGGTCCAACGTGCCGCTGCACGTCAAAGCCGAGGCGTTCTTCCACCTCACGGCCAACTTCAACTACCCGTTGATGTGTGTGCTGTCGGTGCTGATGGCGCCGGCCATGGTCATCCGCTACAACATGGGCTGGTACGAGATGCTGCTCATCGACGTGCCGCTGTTCTTCGCGGCAACGGCGTCGGTGGCCAACTTCTATATGGTCTGCCAGCGTGAGCTGCACGCAGACTGGATTACGCGCGTGAAATACCTGCCGTTCTTGATGTCAATCGGCATCGGGCTGGCCATCAATAACACCAAGGCAGTGTTGGAGGCGCTGTTCAACAAGCAGAGCGAGTTTACGCGCACGCCGAAGTACCGCGTCGAAACCGGCGCCGACGAATGGATCGGCAAAAAATACCGTCAGAGCTTCGTTGTCCAGCCGATGATCGAGCTCGCGCTGGGTCTTTACTTCACGGCCACGGTGTTCTACGCACTCGCCAACGGCATCTACGGCACGCTGCCGTTCCTCGTGCTCTTCCAGATTGGCTTTCTTTACACAGGCCTGCTCTCGATCATCCAGCAGTACGCAGGTGATGTCGTCCTGAAGCCCGTCGCCGAAGAAGAAATGTAACCGCGAGCCATCAAACGATTTGTCACGTCTTCGATGGGTCCGTCCTGCCGGGCTCACGTGGACGGCATTGTCGTGATACCGCAAGAAGTGAAGCCGTTCTGCGAGAAATGCGGCTGGTTCTGAGGTTTGTCATGCAATAAGCAGAATGCAAAATGCAAATGGGTTCGCAACGAACTTTGCATTTTGAATTTTGAGTTTTGCATTACAAGATGGCTGGTAAATGGCTATCGCTGAAAAATCCAAAGCCGGGCTCGAAGACGTTGTCGCGACCTCGTCCGCGATTTGCTACCTCGATGGCGATCGCGGTGTGCTGGCCTATTGCGGTTACGACATCCACGACCTCGCGCAGTCGGCCACATTCGAGGAAGTGTGTTTTCTGCTCTGGCATCGGCGGCTGCCGACGCGTGCCGAACTCGGCGACCTCCAGTCGCAGTTGGCCGCGGCGCGACCGCTGCAGGAGCCGATCATCCGGTTCATGCGCAGCCTGCCGCCCGTCAACGGGATGGACGCGCTCCGCACCATCACCTCGGCGCTCGCCCACTACGAATCCGATGTGGAGGAGACGTCTCCCTCCGCGCAGTACCGCAAAGCCGTTCGCCTGACCGCGCAGATTGGCTCCATCGTCGCGACCTGGGGACGGTTACAGGCCGGCGGAGGACCGATCGCGCCGGATCCGGCGATGGGCCACGCCGCCAACTTCCTCTACATGCTCACCGGTGAGCGGCCCAATTCGACGGCGATTCGCGCCTTCGATATCGCGCTCACGCTGCATGCCGATCACGAGCTCAATGCGTCGACGTTTGCCGCGCGTGTTGCTGCCGCAACGCTGACTGACATCTACTCGGCAATCGTCGCCGCGATCGGCACGCTCAAAGGACCGCTGCACGGTGGCGCCAACGCTGAAGTCATGAAGATGCTTCTCGAGCTGGGACAGACCGCGAGCGGCGATCGCGTGGATGATGTCGTCCGCGGCAAGCTGGCACGCAAGGAGAAGATTCCAGGGTTCGGTCATCGCGTCTACAAGACTGAAGACCCGCGTGCCACGCACCTGCGTCAGATGTCGAGCGAGCTGGGCAAGCGCAGCGGCAACACGGCGTGGTTCGATATGTCGCAGCGTATCGAGGCGCTGGTGAAGGGCGAGAAGAAGCTGAACCCGAACGTTGACTTCTATTCAGCGTCCACCTACCACGCGCTCGGGATTCCGATTGATCTTTACACACCGATCTTCGCGGTGAGTCGCATCTCCGGCTGGACGGCACACGTTCTCGAGCAGTACGCCAACAATCGTCTGATCCGTCCGCGCGCCGACTACACCGGGCCCTCGTACCCGCAACGCTTCGCGCCGCTCGAGCAACGATAGGCGCTCCGCTCAACTCCTCATCCCAAATCAACGCGGATTGCGACCATCGGCGAAGGACGTCAGGCGATGGAAAAGCGGTACATCGCAGGCGTCGGGTATGATCGATTGGGTTGAATGGACCAGCGATTCGTCCGTAATTTCTCGATCATCGCCCACATCGATCACGGCAAATCGACATTGGCCGATCGTTTCCTCGAGCTCACCGGTGCCCTGCAGGCCCGTGAGATGGAGGCACAGGTCCTCGATGCGATGGACCTCGAGCGCGAGCGCGGGATCACCATCAAGGCCCACCCGGTCCGTCTCAACTACACCGCTGTTGATGGCCAGCAGTACGTTCTGAACCTGATCGACACACCTGGGCACGTCGATTTCGGCTACGAGGTCACACGTTCGCTGGCCGCCTGCGAGGGCGCGTTGCTGCTCGTCGATGCCTCGCAGGGTGTCGAGGCGCAGACGCTGGCCAACGCCTATCTGGCCGTGGACAACGGTCTCGAGATCATTCCGGTCATCAACAAGATCGACTTGCCGAGCGCGCAGCCGGACGAGTGCAAGCGTCAGATCGAGGACATCATCGGTCTCGATTCCTCGACGTCAATCCTGGCCAGCGCCAAAGACGGCACCGGCGTCCGCGACATCCTCGAGGCCGTCGTCGAGCGCTTCCACCCGCCGAAAGGCGACCCTGATGCTCCGCTCAAAGCGCTGATCTTCGATTCGTGGTACGACGCTTATCGCGGCGTCGTCATCGTCGTCCGTGTGATCGACGGCGTGCTGCGGCCGAAGACGAAGGTCCGCCTGATGGCGATGAAGCAGGACTACGAGGTGCTGGACCTCGGGGTGTTCTCGCCGAAGGCGACGCCGGTGGACGAGCTCGGCGTCGGCGAGGTCGGATTCGTCGTCGCCAACATCAAGGTGGTCGCCGACGCGAAGATCGGTGACACGGTCACCGAGACGAATCGGCCGACGACGGAACCGTTCCCCGGGTTCAAGGAACTGAAGCCGATGGTCTTCGCCGGGCTTTATCCGGTCGAGAGCCATCAGTATGCCGAGCTCCGCGAGGCGCTCGAGAAGCTCCGGCTGAACGACGCGTCGTTCTTCTACGAGCCGGAGACGTCGGCGGCGCTCGGCTTCGGCTTCCGGTGCGGCTTCCTTGGTCTGCTGCACATGGAGATCGTGCAGGAGCGTCTCGAGCGCGAATACAACATGGACCTGGTGACGACGGCGCCAGGCGTGCTATACCGCGTGACGACGACCGATGGGGAGGTACACGAGATCGACAGCCCGGCGAAGTTGCCGGATGCCGGCCGCATCGACAAACTCGAGGAGCCGATCATCACGGCGATGATCCTGACGCCGTCAGAGTTCGTGGGGCCGATTCTGCAGCTCTGTCAGGACAAGCGCGGCGTGCAGAAGAAGCTCGAGTACTTGAAGTCGGACCGCGTGCTCATCACGTACGAGCTGCCGTTCAATGAAGTCGTCATGGACTTCTACGACAAGCTCAAGACGATGTCCCGCGGCTACGGGTCGCTCGATTACCACGTCACCGGCTACTGGGAATCGCCGCTCGTGAAGCTGGACATCCTGGTCAACGGCGATCCGGTCGATGCGCTGTCAATCATCGTCCACAAAGACGCCGCCTACGAAAGGGGCCGGGCCCTGGTTTCGAAAATGCGCGAGCTCATCCCTCGCCAGATGTTCGAAATTGCCATCCAGGCGTCCATCGGCTCGCGCATCATCGCCCGCGAGTCGGTGAAGGCGATGCGCAAGAACGTGCTCGCCAAGTGCTACGGCGGCGACATCACGCGCAAGCGCAAGCTGCTCGAGAAGCAGAAGGAAGGCAAGAAGCGCATGAAGCGCGTCGGCCGCGTCGAAATTCCGCAGGAAGCATTTCTCGCCGTGCTGAAGGTCGGAACCGAGTAGCGCGTATGACAGACGCCGGCGGCCCCGGATTCCGCAAATCAGTCGTTCGCGAGTACGTCGAATCGATCTGCGTGGCGGTGATTCTGGCCTTCTTCGTCCGGACATTCGTCGTCCAGGCGTTCAAGATCCCGAGCGGCTCGATGGAGCCGAACCTGCTCATCGGCGATCATCTGCTCGTGAATAAGTTCGTGTTCGCGCCGACCATGACCTCCCTCGAGCGCATGGTGCTGCCAATCGATCCGATCCGTCGCGGCGACATCATCGTGTTCAAGTACCCGGAAGATCCGTCGCGTGATTTCATCAAGCGCGCGATCGGCTTGCCCGGCGACACGATTGAAATGCGAAACAAGAAGGTCTATGTGAACGGCACACCCCTCGGCGAGCCGTACGCGCATTTCATCTATCCGCCGGATGACGCCGGATCGGGCGCGCCTGATGTGGGCTCGGCTGGCGATCTGCTGCGCTCGTTCCCGCCGATGACCGTTCCGTCCGATATGTATTTCATGATGGGCGATAATCGCGACAACTCTCAGGACAGCCGCTACTGGGGGTTCATGCCGCGCGAGTACGTGAAGGGCAAGGCGCTATTCGTCTATTTCTCATTCGGTGAGGGTGGAGGCCTGGCCAACATCCGCTGGTCCAGACTTCTGCACCAGATTCACTGATGGCCCGCAACAAACGGCGGGCGCGCCCTGAAACGCCGGCGCCTGCGGGTCAGGCCGGTCTAAAGCCCCGCCGCTACGAGCACACGGCGAAGAAGTCGCAGGTGCGCGAGATGTTCGAATCGATCTGCGTCGCCGTCATCCTCGCCTTTTTCGTCCGCACCTTCGTCGTCCAGGCGTTCAAAATCCCAAGCGGTTCGATGGAGCCCAACCTGCTCATCGGCGACCATCTTCTCGTGAACAAGTTCGTGGCCGCGCCGACGCTGACCAGGGCCGAAGACACGTTGCTGCCCATTACTGCGATTCACCGAGGCGACATCATCGTGTTCAAACACCCCAAGATGCCGGAACGCGACCTGATTAAGCGAACGATCGGGCTTCCGGGCGAGACGATCGAGCTGCGCGACCGGCGCGTCTACGTCAACGGAAAACCGCTCGACGAACCCTATGCCCATTTCCTGTTCAAAGAGATCGCCGATGTGCCGCCGGGGGACGTGCGCCGGAAGTTTGGTCCCATCACGGTGCCCGCTGGGCAGTACTTCATGATGGGCGACAACCGGGACAACTCGGAAGACAGCCGGTATTGGGGATTCCTGCCGCGGGAATACGTGAAGGGCAAGGCTTTATTCCTGTATGTCTCCTTCGGGCAAGGCGAGGGCAGCGTAGGAAACGTCCGCTGGGCTAGAATCCTTCGTCAGATCCACTGAGTGTCACGCGGCTTCTCGAGAGCCGCCTCTACGTCCTGATGAAAACGCTGTTGAAACTCGTGATCGCCATCCTGGTGCTGAACGCCGCTGTCCGCGGCGGTCTGGCGATGTGGCAGTACTACCAGTTCAAGGACGCCGCGCAGCAGGTGGTGCTCTTTGGACAGCGGTCCGACCCTGAAGAGGTCGAGGCCAACATCGTGGCCCGCGCGACGGAGCTCAGTGTGCCGATCAGACCCGACGACGTGACGGTGAGCCGCGACGGAACGCGCACGGTGGCTCAGGGCTACTACATCCAGACGGTGGACTTCTTTCCCAACTACCCGTGGCCGGTGAAATTCACGTTCGTCGTCGATGCGATCTCGCTCGGCGAGCCGCTAGGATCCGGACGGAAGTAACTCCTCGATCGCCTGTTCGAGATCGCGCTGTTCCTGGCTGACCCGCTTCACATACTCGTCGTCTTTGACTGCAGCCAGATTGGTGTCCACATTCAACCCAGCGCCGCGCGCGGCGGTCTTGAGCAGCTCGATGCCCACGGCGGCGTCGCTCGCCGCGGACGCGGCGCCGCTCGTCGCAATCACCTCGGCCTCACGCATCGCGCGTTCGCACGCGCGGATCGTCGCCATTGGCGCTTCGGTGGCGGTGCGCATCGCCTCGTCGATGGCGTGACGGCGCGCGGCCTGTTCGACGTCACTTGATCTCGGAAGGCGGTAGGCGTTCATCACCGAGGTGTACGCGTCGCTATCTCGCTCGATCAACGACGCGAGCTCATCGCGCAGCGGACGTAACCGCGCGGCAGCGGCGGTGAGTGCCGAGCGCTCTTCGTCCGTTCCATGACGAGTCTTGGGAAGCCCCGCCACCATAATGAGTAGCGATGCACCGACGGCCCCAGTCAACGCGGCGGCCGAGCCGCCGCCAGGAACAGGCTGGTTCGAGGCGAATGCTTCAAGAAGCTCCGGGAGAGTAAGACGAGCGTACTGGTTCATCGCGAGACGATCCTTCCTCGTTTGATGACGTCTCGAATGGCTCCTGTTCCGACGCGCAGGAGCTCAGTCAGTTCGCCGCGGACGATAACCGCATCCATCAGTTTGCCTACCTCCAGGCTGCCGACGCAGTCGGCGCGATCGAGAGACCACGCGGCATTCAGCGTGGATGCCACCAGTGATTCTTCCAGGGTCATGTCCATGCCGAAACAGGCGAGCGACATCGCAAATGGCATCGACGGTGAGAAGCCGCCGCCAGGGTTGATGTCGGTGGCCAGTGCCACTGCCACATTGCGGTCGATCAGCATGCGCGCCGGTGCGAAGCGGCCGAGCTTCAAGTAGAAGGCGGCAATCGGGAGTAGCACGGCGCAGACGTTCGCTGAGGCCAGGGCGTCCGCTCCCGACTCGTCCACGTGCACGAGATGATCCGCCGAGCGTGCCCCCGCATGCGCAGCGGCGTTGCATCCGCCGCTCGTCGCGAGTTGGTCGGCGTGGATGCGGGGTTTCAGGCCGGCGCGTCTGCCGGCGTTGAGGATTGCCATCGACTCCGTGGGCGTGAAGTAGCCGGCATCGCAGAATACGTCGCACCATTCGGCCAGACCCTGTGCGGCCACTCTCGGGATCATCTCGTTCACAATGCAATCGACGTAGTCGGCACGACGAGACGTGAACTCGGGCGGGATGTCATGCGCGCCGAGGAACGTCGGAACGATGTCGATGGTGTGCGTGCGATTGAGATCATGAATCGCGCGAAGCTGTCTGAGCTCTGACTCGATGGTCAGACCATAGCCACTTTTGGCTTCGCACGTGGTGGTGCCGGCGGCCAGCATCTCGTCGAGCCGCGGCCGCGTGGCGTCGGCGAGCTGGGTCGCCGACGCGGCGCGCGTCAGGGCGACCGTCTTCATGATGCCACCGCCTTCAGCGGCGATCGTCTCGTAGGTGGCGCCGGCCAGCCGGCGGTGCAGCTCGTCCTGCCGGTTGCCGGCGAACACGACATGTGTGTGCGGATCGACGAAGCCCGGGACGACCGTGCACCCGCGCGCATCGAGACGGACGGCCTCATCGTGCAGATCGAGCTGATCCTCGGCGTCCGACGCCGGTCCGACGTAGACGATAACGCCCTGGTGAGCGGCAATGCAGGCATTGCGAATTGGCGTGATGTCGCCTTGTGCCGCGCCGCGGCGAGGCGCCTGACCTGCGCACGTTGCTGCGAGGCTCACGTGGTCGATGACGAAGTCGGCGGCGATGCGCACCAACTCAGCGTAACTTCGAGATCAGTTTCGAATCAATGAGGGCCTGCGTCAGCCCCTCGACGCGAACACGCTTCTGTCGGCTTCGCTCTCCGCCCACGATCGAGACGGCGCGTTTGGGAACGCCAAGGGCATCAGCGAGTACGTCGATGAGCTCGGCGTTAGCAGCACCATCGACTGGAGCGGCGTTGAGCCGCACGAGCAGCGACTCACCACGCATGCCGGCAATGCCTGACTTGCCAGCCCGCGGCACGACTCGGATTTCGATGGTGGCGTCAGCCAATCACGAACATTATCGGTTACCCTGACATCGTGAAGCCGCAGCAGGCGCGCCTGCCGCAGCAGGCGGCCGCTATTCCGATTCGACGCCGCGGCAATGATGTGCAGGTTTGCCTCATCAGAAAGCGGCTCGCCGGATCGTGGGGCATCCCGAAAGGCACCGTGGACTCCGGCGAGACGCACGAATCCACCGCATTGAATGAGGCGTGGGAAGAGGCTGGGTTACGCGGTCGACTGGTGGGCGATTCGCTCGGGACGTACAAATACCAGAAGTACGGACGTGCCCTGACGGTGATGGTGTTCGTCATGGAAGTGCTCGAGCACCACAAGGACTGGATCGAAGCGGGCCTTCGCGAACGCAGGTGGGTCTCGAGGGACGAGGCCGACGCGCTGCTCATCGAGCACCCGGCGCACGGCTTCCTGAGCCGTGCCCTTCAGGTATTTCCGGTCGACGCATGACCATCCGACTGCTGACAGCGGTCGTCGCCGCGCTCTCACTCGGACAGGTGTCGGAAACCCCGGACCTCATTCTGCAAAACGCGCGGATCTACACCGTTGACGCGAGTCACCCGACGGCGGAGGCGATTGCCATACGCGGCGATCGGATCGCCCGCGTGGGTGCCAATACCGAGGTCCTCGCTCTCCGTGGATCAGTCACGCGCGTCATCGACGTGTCGGGCGGGACGATCGTCCCCGGCCTGCAGGATGCGCACGGACATTTCACCGGCCTTGGTGCCAGCATGCAGAGCATCGACCTGCGAGGCACCACCACATACGAGCAGGTCGTCGGCATGGTCCGGCAGCGGGCCGCAACCGCGCGGCCAGGTGAATGGATCCTGGGCCGCGGCTGGGATCAGAACGACTGGCCCGAGAAACAATGGCCGACGCACGAGTTGCTAAGCGCCGCATCTCCTAATAACCCCGTGTACCTAACGCGTGTCGATGGCCATGCGGGTCTGGCGAATCGCCGCGCGCTGGATGTGGCCGGGATCGGCGAGGCAACGGCCGATCCCGCAGGCGGCCGTCTGATTCGTGCGAGCGGAAATCACCCGTCCGGCGTTCTCATCGACACGGCGGAATCGCTCGTGTCGTCGAAGATTCCCGCGGTCAGCACGGCTCAGTTGGAAGAGCAGATCCTGCTTGCCGACCGCGAGACGCGCCGGCTGGGTCTGACGATGATCCACGATGCGGGAACAGACGGCCGAACGGTGGACGCCTACAAGCGGCTGATCGACGCCGGCCGCCTCAAGACGCGTCTCTACGTGATGCTGCGCGGGCCGCTGCCAACACTGCAGCCGTTGTTAGACAAAGGTCCGCTCCTCGACTACGGCAATCATCACCTGGCGGTGCGCGCCATCAAGGTTGTCGCCGATGGAGCGCTTGGCTCCCGCGGTGCGGCGATGCTCCAGCCGTACTCGGATGAGCCGGGAACGACCGGTCTTCTGACAACACCTCCGAATGAGGTATACGCGCAAACGCTTGCCGCATCGAAGGCAGGATTTCAGACGGCGATTCACGCCATTGGCGACCGTGCCAACCGCTTGGTGATGGATGTTTTCGAACGCGTCCAACGTGAAGTGCCTGGCTCACGAGCGCTGCGGATGCGTAACGAGCACGCACAGATCCTTGATCGCGCTGAAATGCCGCGTTTCGCCAGCCTCAACGTCATCGCGTCGATGCAACCGACGCATGCGACATCCGACATGGCGTGGGTGCCGGCGCGCATAGGACAAGAGCGAACAGAGGAGGGCGCCTACGTCTGGCGCAAACTGATGTCGGCTGGCGCGATGATCGCGAGCGGGTCGGACTTCCCGGTTGAGCTGCCCAACCCGATGCTCGGTTTTTACGCTGCCATCACGCGGCAGGACCCCATGGGACAGCCGGTATCCGGCTGGATGCCTGCCGAACGCATGTCGCGTGACGAGGCGCTCGCCTCTTTCACGCGTAACGCTGCGTTTGCGGCGCAGGCGGAAACACGACTCGGTACGCTCGAGGCGGGCAAGCTTGCCGACCTCGTGGTGCTCTCAAAGGACATCATGCGCATCGCGCCGTCAGAGATCCTGACAACGACCGTGCGCATGACCATCGTCGGCGGTGAGGTCGTCTACAGTGCAACGCCCTGACGCGGCTCACGCCGCCGGGCTTTCTTCACGCTCCTCGATGTGTTCGACAATCGCGGCAACGGCGGCCGGAATGGCGTCCACGTGATGCTGCACGTGGATCCACTCCCAGATGGCCAACGCGGTATAGAGTCCCGTATTGACGGCCAGGTGCCGCTGGTGGCGTACGGTCCACGCAGCAAAGTTATAAAGAGCACAGAGAGCCGCGGTCCCAAGCACCACGCCGTGGATGGATGCCTTGAGAACTTCGCAGCGGCCCGTGCAAAGTAGAGGAAGCGGCCGGCGCGTATCGCGCGCCATGAGTGACTGTTCGCGCATGCGCCCTAATCGTGCAAGTGCTGTGCCTTGCCGCTGAGTCACTGCGGCGCGGCAAGTCCGCATCCAACGGCTCTGCTAGGATCCAAACTCTACGTCGTGAAGGCGTCAGTCCCACATTGGATCGTCACATCTGAGGAACACGGGCTCCGGCTCGATCGGTTTCTCGCCGTCCCTGGGCGACTCGGATCGCGCGGCCGCGTCCGTACGGCGCTGGAACGCGGTCAGGTGTTTTTCAACGACGCCGAAGTCTCAGTGAGCGATGCGGGAGTCCCACTCGCATCAGGCGACACCGTGCGGATCTGGCTCGACCGGCCAGGCAGCAGTCGCCGCAAGGGCGGATTCGAGGCGAGCGGCCTCCACATTCTTTACGAGGACGAGACGCTACTCGTCGTGAACAAGCCAGCGGGGCTTCTCGCCGTACCGCTCGGACGTGGAACGCCCTCGCGGTCTGCGTACAGCCTGCTCGCCGACCACCTCGGTTCCCGTGGGCGGCGTACGCCGTTCATCGTTCATCGGATCGATCGCGACACGTCGGGTATCGTGGTGTTTGCGAAGACCGCAGCGGCGCAGCAGGCCATCAAGGATCAGTTCGCTCGGCGGCAGCCGGAACGCGTCTATTGGGCGCTCGTTCACGGCTTGCTGCATCCGTCCCGCGGACGATGGCGCGATCACCTGGCGTGGGACGATGATGCCTTGAGGCAGACCGTGACGGGTGCGAAGGATCCGAGAGGTGTTGAAGCGATCAGCGATTATCGGGTGCTCGAGACATTCGGCGAAGCGTCACTCGTCGAGGTCCGGCTGCACACCGGCAAGCGCAACCAGATTCGCATCCAGGCCGCGGTGCGCGGACACCCGCTCGTCGGCGAGCGGCAGTATACGGGTGGCCTGTCCACAAGGACGGGCCGAACGCATCCGCGTCAGGCACTTCACGCGCATCGGCTCGCGTTCGCACATCCGATCGATGGACGCAAGCTGACGTTCGAAGCGCCGCTTCCGGACGATCTTCAAGACCTGCTACGACGCCTGCGTGGCGCTGGTCATAAAGCGACACGCGCTTGACCTTGTCCCACGGGTAGACCTGACGCTCAAATGAGGGGAGGACGCGTCATGAACCCCTTCGCGACGGCCGCTGAAACGGTGCCCTCGATTCGCCACAGTACCATCTCAGCCCGCGAGCTCGTCGAGCTCACGTTCCAACGCATCGACAGAATCAATCCATCTCTGAACGCCATCGTCGGCGCCCTGCGGGCTCCAGCGCTGACGCGCGCCGCGGCCGCCGACTAAGCGCTGGCCGAAGGGGGCGCGCTCGGTCCATTGCACGGCGTGCCGCTCACTATCAAAGAATCGTTCGCTTTCGCGGCACTCCGAACACATGAGGATTGCCCAACCTCGCGCACGCGGCGAGCCCCACGACGGCAGTTGCCATCGAACGCCTCGAATCAGCGGGCGCCACCGTCCTTGGGCCGGACCGGCTCGAGACGATGGGAAGGCGTGGACCTGGCGCATGCAAGCGCCGCGTCACACGCGTTTGCAGGACTTCCGAATCGGCTACATCGTAGACGACCTGATCGCACCGATCTCGTCAGAGGTGCGCACACGCTACGAGAGCCTGATTTCGGCGCTGACGAAAGCGGGCGCAACGCTGAAGCCGGGATGGCCGTCCGGAATTGAAGTGCGTGCCGCCGCGTTTTTGCACGATCACAGCGAGCCGATCGACAAGCGCGTCCTGAAGACTCCCGAAAGTCCACGTCCGTACGTGCAGAACATTTCTTACTGGATCTCCATCGCCTCGCTATCGGGTGCGGAACGTCGATCGAGTTTGCTGCACTTTTGTCAGAACTGACGAACGGATTCGTGGCGCCGCCGGCGCATGCGAAATGGCGTTATAGTCTGCGGTGTACGTCCTCCCGGAGTGAACATGTATGCCGTGGCACCGCACGAGCGTTCTGGTGCTCACCGGTCTGCTCGCATCAGCGTCGTGGCTTCAAGCCGTTGATGTCTGGACCGTCGGTCTCAACAACACGCGACAGGGCTGGAACAAGTTCGAAACCGTTCTGACGCCTGCGAACGTTCCCAAACTGAAGAAGATTCGCGAGTTCATCGTTGATGAAAAGATCGACGTCTCACCGCTCGTCGTCGGCGACAAGCTTTATGTGTTCACGATGACGAACACCGCGTTCGTCTTCGATGTGAAGACCGGCGCCGAGCTTGCCCGACGTCAGCTCGCCGCGCCATTCGATCCGGCCGACATCGCCAATCCACCCGGGTTGGGCATGGACCTCCACAACATTTACCGCAAGTGGGGCATCACGGCGACGCCGGTGATCGACGTTGCGACGAACGCGATCTATGTGACGACGTTCGGGAAGCCGAACCCGGGGAGTCCGAACGGCGAACGCAACAACATGCTGTGGATCCTCGACGCGAACACGCTCGCCGACAAACAACAGCCGGTGTTGATTGCCGGCAACGCGGCGAACGGCGGCGCGGCGATCGCCAATGGCTTCGCGACACCGTATCAAAAGCTGCGCGCCGGCCTGGGGCTCCTCACCAACGCCGCGGGCAACAAGGCGATCGTCATCTCATTCTCGATCAATGGTGAGAACCCGCGCGGTCCTGGGCATGGATTCGTCGTCGCCTATGACGTGCGTGGTTTGAATCGCGAAGCGGGATTCACGCCGACACCGGCGGTGTGGAACGTCACTCCGGGCGGAGGCGCGGGCGGCATCTGGATGTCGGGTTCCGGTCCGGCAATCGACGGCGAAGATATTTACCTCGCCACCGGCAACGGCATGGATCCGGGAACGACGGCCGACAACTTCGGCGAGTGTTTTGTGAAGCTTCGATACACCCCGGGAGTTGCCGGTGTGGACGGCGGCACGCCGAAGCTCGTGGTCGCCGACTTCTGGGGCGCGTTCAGCGATTTTGGTCGTGTTGACGAAGATCAGGATCTTGGCGCTGCGGGTGTTGTGCTCGTTCCTGACCGCGGCAATCTGATCGGCGGGGGCAAGGACGGCATCCTCTACAACCTCGATAAGAACAATCTCGGAAAGACGACCTGGGATCCGCAGTTCAATCTTCCGTTCGTCGCCTCGTATCTGCCTGACCCGCCGAACGGTGCCGCGGGTCTTCCGACGACGACGGCAGCGAATCCCAACTGGCCGATCGTCAATCGCGATCGCAACCTGCCGGCGCAGACGCCGACGCGCAAGAGCCATCACATCCACGGGACGCCGGTCTACATGGAGCAGGCGAATACGGCGATTCTTTTTATCTGGGGTGAGAACGAGCGGCTCAAGGCGTACAACATGAATCTCGCGACGCGGCGCATCACTGGCTTCCGCGCAGAGGGGACACAATTCGCGTCAGGCAACATGCCCGCGCCTGGCGGCATGCCCGGGGGACGCCTTGTGGTGTCATCGAATGGCACGACGCCAAATACCGCGATCGTCTGGGGCGTGTATCCAACGCAGGGCAATGCGAATGCACAGGTCGTTCACGGAGCGCTGGTCGCGTATGACGCGACAGCGGTGATCAACGGCAAGTTGAAGCAGCTGTTTCACAGCGACACGAATCCCGTCAACAACATCGGGAACTTCGCCAAGTATGCGACGCCGGTCATCGCCAACGGGAAAGTTTACGTCGCAACGTTCAGCAACAAGGTTGTTCAATATGGGCTTTAAACCGATCCTGATTACGGGCGCCATCGCTCTCGTCGTGTGTCTTGCCGTCGCCACAACGCAGTCTCTGGCGGCGACCCAGACCCACGCGCAGGCGCAGGTCACACCAACGACGCCACCAGACGGCTTGAGCGATTTAGAGTCGGTGACCTTCGCGTGTCCGATGGCAGCCTTGAATGCTGCCGCGCGTCAGGCGGCAAAGGCTCCCTCGCAGGGCACCTATCAGTTCGCGTACTTCAAAATCATCAGCGGCACGCATCACGCCGCGTATGAGGTCCACTTCAAGAGCAATTACGCGGGCGAAACGGACTTGAGGTATTGCGTCGAAATGTACTGCCAGCAGGGATGGGATCCCAGGACGACGAAAGCCTCGATCATGTTGATGAGCACTCAGCGTGAGGGCGTGACGACCCACGGGGATGCGTGCGGTGTCCACGCGCCACCGGTGAATCGTCGAGCGAAATGAGAGAATGGGCATCTTATGTCGATGCCTCGTCTGTTTCGCGTGATTCTGCCTGTTGGTGACATAGAGTCTGCGGCGGCGTTCTATGCCGAGCTGCTGGCACAACCCGGCATGCGTGTCTCAGGCGGACGCCATTACTTCCGGTGCGGTGACGTCACGCTGGCCGTGTATAGCCCGAAGGGCGACGGCGATCCGCGCGACCCGCGTCCGAACTGGGACCACGTTTATTTCGCAGTTGACGATCTCGAAGCGGTCTATCGACGTGCGAAGACGCTCGGAGGGTTGTCTATCCACGTCGGTGACGGTCGTCTGCCGATGGGGGAGATCGCGACGCGGCCGTGGGGCGAGCGGTCGTTCTATCTCGCCGATCCCTTCGGCAACCCGCTCTGTTTCGTCGACGCGACAACGCTGTTTACCGGCAGGCCGAGCTGATTCGCAGGGTGACCCTGGCGCTCGCAGTCGCGGCGGTCATCGGCGTCGCCGTGCTGAGTCTGATCTGGCTGGGACAGCGGCGGCTGATTTACTTTCCTGACCCGAGCCCGCCGTCACTCGAACGCGCAGGGCTTGCGGGCGCCGAGGCGGTGACGTACCCAACGTCCGATGGATTACGGCTCGCCGCGTGGTTCATCGCGGGGTCGGGCTCCTCGCCTCGGCCGACCGTCGTCGTCTTCAGTGGGAACGCCGGTCATCGCGGTTATCGAGTGCCCCTGGCTCGTGCGCTTCGCTCGGTCGGGCTGAATGTGCTGCTGACCGATTACCGCGGGTACGGCGGCAATCCTGGAACGCCTACGGAAGAAGGGCTTGTGAGTGATGCGCAAGCTGCGCGCGCGTACGTTCTCGGTCGGCCGGATGTCGATCCCGTACGTGTCGTCTATTTCGGTGAATCGCTCGGCGCCGCAGTGGCATTGCGTCTTGCTATCGAACATCCACCCTCGGCGCTCGTGCTTCGGTCGCCGTTCGCGTCGCTCACGTCGATCGGGCAGCATCACTACCCGCTGCTGCCCGTGCGGCTGCTGCTCCGCGACCGCTTCGCGTCAATCGATCGCGCACCGCGGATCCGCTGTCCGGTGCTCGTCATCGCCGGCACGTCGGACGGCATCATTCCCATCGGTCACACCCGCCGGCTTTATGACGCGATCACCGCGCCGAAGACGTTTGTGGAGATTGACGCCGATCACAACGACGAATCGCTGCTCGACGGCGAGCCGATGATTCAGGCGATTGTGCGGTTCGTCAATAAACCGTAAGGTCCTTGTACTCGGGCGGCACACGGTCGAGGCGTCGCGACAGCTCGGGCAGGTGACACGTGGGCACGGAAGGGAAGAGATGGCCCTCATCGTGAGGTCAGTGAATCGGCGGCCGAGCGTGGTGATAGGCGTTTATGAACCGGACGACGGCGCTCATCGCTTGGCCTGGCCCACGGCGTGTCTTTCGGCCGCCCGCCAGGGCATCTATAGGCCCGTGCCGCCGGCCTCAGCTATGAGCCGCGCAGTCTCGGCAACATACGCCCGTTCCAGTCGGCGTATTGAGCTCGGATCCGTTGAAAGACCTCCGGGTGTGAGCCTCGGAGATCGTTCTTTTCTCCGGGATCGATTGCGAGATCGAACAGCTGTTCGTTGCCAGATTCGTCGAGGTACTTCCAGTCGCCGACGCGTGCGGCGGCGCGGTCCTGTGTTCGCCAGAACAGTGTGCGGCTGTAAGGCGGACGCCTGCCCGTGCAGACCGGCATTATGTCTTCTCCGTCCAGCGGGTACGCGCCGTCCGGTGTCGCCCCGGTCACGCCCAGGATCGTTGCTGTCCAGTCCATCGTGATGACTGGCTGATCGCTCGTCCGGCCCGCCGGGATCATGCCGGGCCACCTGACGATCGCCGGAACTCGAATGCCACCCTCCCAGAGATAGAACTTCTGAAAGGAGAATGGCCAGTTGTACGAGTATCGTTCGCCGCCATTGTCACTGGTGAAGATCACCAGCGTGTTGCGTTCGAGCCGTGCGCGTCGCAACGCTTCTAGCACCCGTCCGATGCCAGCGTCCATGCTTTTCACCATGGAGGCGTAAATCTTCAACGATCCGCCATCGACCATCGGACCTTCGCCATGGCGGGTGTGGCCGATGGCTTCATCCTCGGGTCCTTCCCACGGTGAATGCGGCGCTGTGTAGTGGAGACTGAGATAGAACGGCTTGTCCCTTCGACGTGTGACGAACGAAGCGGCTCGTTCAGACAAGAGTTCGGTGAGGTAGCCAACACGCTGCACCGGTTGGAGGTTGTCCCACAGGTCAGCGCCAGCGGAGTCGCTTGATTGATGTGTGAAGTAGTCGCCCGCGCCGCTCAGAATGCCGAAGAACTCGTCGAATCCGTGACGATTCGGTCCAAACTCGGGTTTCCACCCGAGATGCCACTTGCCGATGAGGGCGGTGTCGTAGCCGTTGGCCTTGACCAGCGACGCGATCGTGGGCTGGTCTGCTGGAAGACCCTTGTCGCGATCGCGGCCAGTCAGCGGCTCGTGTAGTCCTACTTCAAGACGCTGCGGATAGCGCCCCGTGACAAAGGCGCACCGTGTCGGCGTACACACCGGCGCCGCTGCATAGGCGCTCGAGAACTTCACACCCTGCTTAGCGAGTTCGTCCAGCACTGGCGTCCGGTAGTCCGGACGTCCGTAGCCGCTGAGATCACCGTAGCCGAGATCGTCTGCGAGGATGAACAGCACGTTGGGCCGCTCCGCCAGCGAACTGCTCCGTGCGCTGGCCACGAGTGTGCCTGCAGTGGCTGCGGCATTGATGAACTCGCGTCGCGTCAGTCTGGACGTCATGCCACTCCAACCCGCAGCCTAGTACAGCTGCGTCCGGTTTCGCTCCTCCATCTCGCACTGGTAATCCTGCACGGTGATGCCGGCTGGCTCGATCTGGTCGTGCAGCACCTGCGCCATTGAGGCCAGCGCGTCAGGTGCGGGCCATTCCGTATGCCGCCACAGCTTCGAGCGCAGAAAGGCCTTCGCGCAATGGAGGAAGCACTGCTCGACTTCGACGCCAATAGCCAGCTGTGGTGTTTTGCTCTGCACCACACAACGCGCGAGGAGCTCCGGATCCTTCGTGATCCACGCGCGCCCGTTGATGCGGAGCGTCTCGTCGCGTCCGGGGACGAAGAAGATCAAGCCGACGTGGGGGTTGGCCAGCAGGTTCTTCATCCCGTCGAAGCGCTTGTTGCCGGGGCGATCGGGCATGACAAGCCGATGCTCATCGAGCACACGGACGAAGCCTGGCGTGTCGCCTTTCGGCGAGACGTCGCATGTGCCGTCGGCCCCGGAAGTGGCCATCAGAACGAACGGCGATAAGGCGATGTAGGCGCGGAAGTGTTCGTCGAGGGCTGTCCGTTCCTTGAGCACCGAGCGTGAGGCTGGCATGCCCAGCATCTCGCGCAGATCTTGCTCGCTCGTCACGATGTGGTCGAAAGGAGGCATGTCGTTCTCCGGTCCGGCTAAAGCAGACCGCTACGTCCGCCTCAAGACGGACACTACGCACGTAACCGCGGGAGCAGCGCCAGCGCGTTCTCGCGCTCGATGCCGCGCAGCTCGTCAGCCGTGAAGCCACTCGCCTGAAGCCCCTGCACCTGCGGTGCGCCATCGAAGAATGGCGCGTCAGTCCCAAACACAATCTGCATCGCTGGTACGAGTGTCTTCAACGCATTCATGTTGACAGGATTCGCCGAGCCCGCCGTGTCGTAGTAGAAGCGGCGCAGATGGAACAGACGCGAGTTCGGCTTGGGCTGACCGGCGAGACTCGCGGCGGTCATTTCCGGTCCGAGTAAGCGACCCGCGACTGAGGTGATCGTGCCACCGGCGTGCGAGAAGATCCAGCGGATGTCCGAGTACTTCGTTGCTGCGTCGCTGACAACGAGGCTGAAGATCGTCCGGGTGGTGTCGGTCGGATATTCGAGCAACTGATTGTTGACGCGCGGTATCAACCCTTGACAGCACTGCGCGTCAGTGGGGTGCGTGTACACCACAGCCTTGCGTCGATGGAGCTCTTCGAGCACGGGCGCGAACTGCGGATCGCCAAGCCAGGCGTTGCCGTAGCTGGTCAGGACGCCGACGCCATCCGCTTTCAGCGTGTCCAGCGCGTAGGCGATCTCCTGCAGACTGCCCTGCACGTCTGGCAGCGGCAGCACCGCGAACAGGCCGAAGCGACCCTTGTGGTCCGAGACCATCTTCGCGGCGGCGTATTCGTTCATCTCTCGGGCGAGCTTCCTTGCTTCCGGTGCGTCGCCGAACCAGACGCCAGGCGCGGTGATTGACAGCATGGCGGTCTGCGTACCGACACGGTCGAGCGTTTCGACCGCCCGCGCCGGCGAATAATCCTTCCAGGCCGCGAACCCGGGAACCGGGCTGATCGCATTCTTCGCACCGAGAAAGGCGAGAAAGCTCGGCGACACGAAATGCTGATGAATGTCGATGCGCCTCACCGCCGCAGGCTGCGCCTGAGCCGACGGCATCCGCGCGGCCAGCAGAGCACCCGCACCCGCCGTCAGCGTTCCGATAAACTGTCGCCTGGTCGCACGCGCCACCGATGAGCCTCCCGTCACAGCATACAGCGCGGGCCGCCTCAAAGCGGCCCCTACGTACACCATGAAATCTTTCAGCCTGTTGCTCGTCATCCTGCTCCTCGCCCAGACACCGGCGCCGCGAGTACAGCCGCCGCAGAACGCGGGGCCCGTGCACCGGCTCGACCCGCTTTCGGCGGCTGAAATCACGGTCGTGACTGACGCGTTGTCGAAAGCGGGCCGTATGCCTGCTGCCGTGCGTGTCGTCACGATCGAACTGGCCGAGCCGGATAAGGCATCGCGCTCGCAAACGAGGGTCGGGCGGGCGGTCCTCTACGACTGGAGCTCCGGCGCCACGACCGAGATGACGGTCAATCTGCAGAGCCGCGCCGTCAGCGCGGCGACGACGATCGCGACTGGCGATCCGCCGATCCGCCGCGTCGTCATCGATCGCGCGACGGAGATCGCCATCGCCGACCGCCGCGTAGTGCAGGCGCTGGCGAGACAGGGCGTGAAGGACTTGGAGCGCATCACGTTTCTCGGTGGGCTGGGCGAAGGCACACGCCTGCCGCGACGCGGAGCGTCGGTTCCGCTCATCGTGTCGCCGTTGGTGTGGGATCCGATCGGCAACGACATGGAAGTGCGCGGCGTTGACGTCCGTGTCGATCTCGCCGCTGGTACGGTCGAAGAGGTGCTCGAATCGCCGGTGTTTGGCGGTGGTCGCGTGGAGCCTCAGGTTCCGTCGCCATCGCCGGGCCGTCCGCTGCGGCCACTGGTCATCTCGCAGCCGAACGGTCCGAGCTATAGCATCCGCGGCAGCGAGATCCTCTGGGACCGCTGGCGTATTCACTTTGGTGTGCATCCGCGCCGAGGTTTGGAGATCTACGACGTCGCGATTGTGGACGGCAAAGAGATGCGGCCGGTGTTGTATCGCGCCGGGCTCGCTGAGTTGATGACGCCGTACGGCGATCCCGAATACGTCTCCTGGTTTCCGCGTGATGCTGGCGACTACGGCATGTCGATCTACAGCGGCGCGCGGGCCAGCGCTATCGTCGGCTCTGATGCACCGGCCAACGCGACGTTCGTGCCGGCGGTGTTTGCCGATCCCAAGGGACATCCGGTCACGGTGCCGCGCGTCGTGGCGATCTACGAGCGCGATGGCGGCGTGCTCTGGCGACACAGCGCTCGATCCAGCCGGGCCAGGCAGCTGGTTTTGAGCGGCTACACCACAGTGGACAACTACAACTACCTGTTCCACTGGATCTTCAGTCAGGACGGCGCCATCGACGTGCAGGCCCAGTTGACCGGCGTCATGAACGTGCGCCCGGTGGCGTCGATGCGCGATTCGGCCCACGGAGACGATGAGCCGATGTTCGGTCACCTGGTTGCGCCGCGCGTGCGTGCGCCCAACCACCAGCACTTTTTCACGTGGCGTCTCGACCTCGACGTGGACGGCGACAGCAATCGCGTGCTCGAGATGAACACGTCGAACGCGCAGGCGCAGCTGAAGGATCGCGTCGGCGAATGGTTCGGTATGCGGCAGACGACCCTGAAGAGCGAGGTCGCCGCACGTCGCGATATGGACCTGTCCACCGCGCGACGGTGGGTGGTGGCGAGCTCGAGCAAGATGAACGATCTCGGCCAGCACACCGCCTATGCGCTCATTCCTGGCGAGAACGCACCGTCATTCCAGGCGCCGGGTTCGGCGCCGCGCCGCCGCGCGTCATTCGTCGAACATCAGTTGTGGGTGACGCTCTTCGACCCGCGTCAGATGTACGCGTCCGGCGAGTGGGTCAACCTGATGCGCGAGCACGAGGGTGTCGAGATGTGGAGCGCCAACGATCGGCCGATCGTCGACAAGGACGTCGTGCTCTGGTACACCAACTCGGTGCTGCATCTGCCGCGGCCCGAGGACTGGCCGGTGATGCCGGCGCACACCGCGGGATTCCGTCTCGTGCCGATCGGTTTCTGGGCAACGAATCCTACGGGCCCGGCGAAATGACGACGCTGCCGTCGGTGCGATAGCTGGCCGTCAGGCGCACGTCGGCGTGACGCGGCGGCTCGCCGCCGTACTGCACCGCACCAGCGCGCGGCGGACCATCGAACGCGTACTGCAGCACGACGTAGAAATATCCGCCGATCGCACTCTGCAGCGACCGCTCGGTGACAGGATCTGACGGAATCAGCAGCACGCTGGCGTTGGTGGTGGCGAGCGGGGTGATGCGGCGCAGAGCCGTCACGAGATGTTCGGAGAATCGCAGGTCCTGTTGGACATCGCGCGCCCGCGCGATCTGATAGCCGCCGAGCGCGAGCGTGTAGACCGCGATCGTCACGATCAGCGGGCGCGTTGTTGCGTCGTAGACAACGAGCGCGCCAAGCCATCCAGCAACCAGACACATACCAAACACCGGCAGGTAGAGATACAGCTCACTGCGCAGCGATATGGGGAGCACCGGCGCAAGGAAGATCACGACGAACGCGGCGGCAAACGCGACCACATCGAACCGTACCAGGTATGACCGCGACCCGCTTGGTACCGGGTGACGTCTGTCCAAGCACCGCGCGATCACCAGCAGCGCGACGAGGGCGGCCGGTGCGGCGATCATCCGGCCTGCGTAGTTGATTCCGTTGCGCAGCCACAGTGCGACTGAGATCTCTGGGCTGTAGTGCTCGTCCCCGGCAAATGCCGTCAGCGCGCCGGTCTGCGATCGCCAGGCGTAGATAACCAGTGCGACCACGATGAAGCCGGTCGCTGCAGTAGCCCGTGCTGAGACCGAGCGTTCGGATCGCGGGGTCAGGAGCAGAAGCAGCGGCAGCAGCGTCGCGGTCTCCTTGCTCAGGAGCGCGAGCCCGTACGCGGCGAGAGCCGCAGCCAGCCACCACCAGCGGCCTCGTCGTGTCCACATGATCCAGGCGGCGATCGAGACGAGCGAGAACAGCGCCATCAGCAGCTCGCCTCGCGCTGAGATCCATAGCACGGCGATCGACGGGGCCTTGGGCGTCATCGCAAATGCGAGCGTGGCCAGGCCAGCTGCAAGCGGCGACAGCAGCACACATCGCGCGACGATGAACGCCAGAGCGATGACAAGCGCGTGCAGGACGACATTGAACGCACGCGCCTGGGCCGGGTGGCTGCCGCGCAGCCCCGGCGTGACGGCGATCGTTCCCTGCGTGACCGGGCGATAGAAACCGAACGCGTCAGGCGCGTCTACGAGTCGCGCCGAGCTGTTGATCGTGGAGAGATGTACGACGTGCGCGAAGTCGTCGGTGAGCAGGCCGCCGTTTACGAACGGCAGGTAGATAAGAGCGAGCAGCGGAACCGTAGCTAGTAGCCGGTGGCCGGTTGTGGGTAGCAAGCACATTGAACTGCTACCAAGCGACCGCCTGCCAGCTACCAGCTACCAGCTAGTTCCGATCATCCTGAGGGTCGTCCTGGCTGCGATCGCCGCGGCGGCTGCCTGACGCGCCTGGCGCAGCAGGGATAGGCGTACCCGGAGCGCCACCGAGATCGGCGATCGCCTTCGCGGTCGGTTCGTGCACAACCGAGGCGCTGCCGCCGAAACCGAAGCCGCCGGCCAGCCCGCGCGCGTAGTCGAGCGCAGTGTAGCCGCGCTTGTCCGGCGCGTTGATATTGGCGCCGTTCTGCTTGAGGAACGTGATGACGTCAGTCAGACCCCAGAGGGCGGCGCCGTGCACGGCCGCGCGTCCCTGGTTGTCGGCCCCGTTGATATCGGTACCTGCCGCGATGAGCAGCGTGATCGTCTCGATCGCGTCCTTCTGCGTCTTGCTGCGGCCAGTCATGTCCTCTTCGCGCGTCGCGACATTGGCCGCCATCATGATGCCGTTGACGCCATTGCGGGTCGCCACTTTCGGATTGGCGCCTTTGTCGAGCAGGATCTTGATCACCGGCGTGTCGCCAGCCTTCGCCGCGCGAAGCAGCGGCGTCGTACCCGCGCCGAGCACGCCGTCGCCGCCGCGATCGAGCTTCGTCCGATACGGCAGCGCCGCGCGCAACGCGGCATTGATGTTGGCGTTCTTGGCGAGCAACTTCTCGATGATGTCCATGCTGCTCAGCGTTGCGTCGGCTTCCTTCGGCGCCGGGCGATTGGACGAGGGCATCGTGTGCGCGTCCACGGCGGCGTAGAGAGCCGTACGGCCGACGTTGTCGGCGACGTTGACGTCGATGCCGGCGTCGATGAGCGCGCCGGCGACGTCGAACTCGCCGTTCATCAGCGCCAGCACGAGCGCTGTGTGATTCTCGGGATCGATCTCATTGATGTTCGAGCCCGCCTTGGTGAGTACGTTCACGCAGTCCACGCATCCGGCACGCGCCGCGAGCAGCAACGCGGTGAAGCCGCCGGGTGGCAGCCACTTGTCGCGCGGCTCGGCGGTCCGCTGACGCTCCCACGTGACCACCGTTGAGCGGGTGTTCACGTCGGCGCCGGCCTCGACGAGGACGCGCACCATCGCCGCATGTCCTTGTGCCGCCGCCCACATCAGCGGCGTCTGGCCGCGCCAGTTGTCGCCGGCGTCGACCTTCGCCCCGCGCGCGAGCAGTGCTTTCGCAGCATCGACATTGCCGGTGTGCGCGCACGTGTGGAGCGCCGTCTCGCCGAGCGGTCCAGTGGCATTCGGGATCACACCGGCTTTGAGTAGTTGTTCGACGACCGCGGCGCTGCCGCTTTCGCAGGCGAGCGCGATTGGCGTCACCCCATAGCGGTTCGCGACGTCGGCCTTCGCGCCAGCCTTGAGCAATCGCTCGACAAGAGCGACCTCGTCGAAGCGCACTGCCCAGTGCAGCGCGGTCGTGCCGTCGGGTTCGGGGATGTTCGGATCGATGCGCTTCGAGAGCAGCGCGACCGCCGCGGCGCTGTTGCGCGCTTTGGCTGCTTCGACGAGGCGCAGATCCTTCGACGTCGTCTCCGCCGCGAGCGCTGTGGCCGCCACGAGCCACGTGAGTGCAAACGTCGTCAGCAGGGCGCGCACGTTAGAGGTTCTCCAGGGTTCCGGTGCTGTCACCGATCGACTCCTGCTTCACCCCGACCTTGTCGAGCATCGTGACCAGCAGGTTGGTCATCGGCGTGTGGTCGGCGTACTTCAGATGGCGGCCGCCCTTCATCTTTCCAGCCGCGCCGCCGACCACGAGATTGGGCAGCGGGTAGTGATCGTGGGCGTTGCTGTTGCTCATGTTGCTGCCGTACAGGAGCAGCGTGTGATCGAGCAGCGAGCCGTCGCCGTCGGGCATCGCCTTGAGCTTCTCGAGGAAGCCCTTGAACTGATTCACGTTGAACGTCTGGATGAGGACGTTCTTCGCCATCTTCTCGGCGCGGTTCTGGTGATGCGAGATCGCGTGATGGCCGTCGGTAACGCCGACCTGCGTGTAGGTACGGTTGCTGACTTCGCGCGACACCATGAACGTGATCACGCGGGTGATGTTCGCTTGATACGATAGCGCCATCAGCTCATACATCAGCGCGACGTGCTCCTCGAAGTCGAACGGCACGCCGGCGGGGCGGGCGGGGAGCTGAAGATCAGCGTCACCCTGGCTCTTCTCCGCACGCTGGATGCGCCGCTCGATCTCCCGCACGTTCTCCAGGTACTGGTTCATCGTCTGGCGATCGGACGGCCCGAGTTGCAGCTGCAGTGCCGACGCTTCCTTCGTGATCGCGTCGAGAATGCTCCGGTCTTCCTGAATGCGGGCGAGGCGCTCACTGGGGCTGCCACCCTGGCCGAACATCCGCTCGAACACCTTGCGCGGATTGATCTCCATCGGCAGCGGCGTCTCCGGCGTGCGCCACGACAGTGTGTTCATGTAGATGCAGCCGTAATCGCGATCGCACGATCCGATGAGGCCCGAGTGATCTTCCGTGGCGAGCTCCATCGATGGCAGCGGGTTGTCCTGGCCGATCAACTGCGCCGCGACCTGATCCGCGGTCACGCCCGCAAAGGCATCGACGCCCTGCGTCGCCTTCGGCCGCACGCCGCTGAGCCACGTTGTCGGGCTCAGCGAGTGCACCGCCGTCGTGTCGGCCGCGCGATGACCGAGGCCGCTGACCACGTTCACGTAGTCGCGGAAGGGTTCGAGCGGCTTGAGGATCGGCGTGAACTCAAAGCCGCCGCCAACAGCGGCGGGCGTCCATTTGTCCATGATCGCGCCGTGCGGGACGTAGACGAATCCGAGGCGCGGCAGCGGCTTCGCGGCGGTTTGCGCGAGCAGCGTGCGGGCCGGGATCATCGAGTCGAGCAACGGCAGGGCGAGGGTGGCGCCCACGCTACGCAAGAAGGTGCGACGGGGCAGGCGCTTCTTGGTTATGAACATCGGATCCTCTCGTCCGGCTGAAGCCGGACACTACATCTACAGTCCGGCTCAAGCCGGACACTACCGATTAATGCGACGCGACGATGCCGGTATTTTGCGTCGTCTTCATCTGGAACGGCACGCTTTTCACGATGCCAAGAACGACCGACGAGAACCGGTAATTCTGCGCGGCACTGCTGCTCGCAATGCCTCGAATCACCGGCATGTCGGTTGACTCCATGCCGCGGCCGAGACCATAGGTCATGAGCTTGTTCGTAAACGTCCGCACGAAAAGCTCGGGCCGCTTCAAGACAGCCTTTCGGAGCGCCACCGGGCCGTCTACACGGCTGCCGTCGGCAAGCTGACCGGCCGGGTCGATGTTGCCGCCAGGCTCTTTCACGCGCCACTGACCGATGCCGTCGAAGTTCTCGAGCGCGAGGCCGAGCGGGTCCATCACGCGGTGGCAGGTCGCGCATGTCGGCGTCGCACGATGCATCTCGAGGCGCGCACGCAGCGACTTCGCTTCCTCGCCAGGCTGGTTCTCTTTCAGATCCGGCACGTTCGGCGGCGGTGCCGGCGGCGGCGTGCCGAGGATGTTCTCGAGGATGTACTTGCCGCGCAGCACCGGCGACGTGCGATTCGGATACGACGTCACCGTGAGAATGCTGCCCTGACCGAGCAGTCCGCGCCGCTCGTCGTTCTTCAGCACCACTTTGCGGAAATAGCTGCCGTAGACATTCTGAATCCCGTAGTGCCGCGCCAGCCGCTCGTTCATGAACGTGTAGTCAGCGTCGATGAGATCGATCAGGCTGCGATCGTCGCGCAGGATGCTCTCGACGAACATCTCCGTCTCCTGACGGAACGCCTGACGCAGCTCATTGTCGAAATTCGGGAAGTCGCCCGGCGTCGGGATGTGGCCTTTGAGGTTGCGCAGCATCAGCCACTGGCTGGCGAAGTTGTCGACCAGCGCGCGCGACTTCGGATCGGCAAGCATGCGCTTCACCTGGCGCTCGAGCATCGCCGGCTGGCTGAGCGTGCCCCTGGACGCCACGGTCAGCAACTCCTCGTCTGGGATCGAGCTCCACAGGAAAAACGAGAGACGCGACGCGAGCTCAATGTCGCTGACCCTTTCGACAGTAGCCGTTGGGCCATTGTCAGCCGTGGGGCGGCTCTTGCTCTGTAGACCCGCCGCGCTCTCCGTCCGGAACAAGAACTTGGGGCTGGCGAGAATGAGCCGCAGCCCCTGTTCGATGCCCTCGTCGAAGTTGCCCTTCTTTCGGCCCGCGTCATAGCGCGTGAGGATCGGCTCCATGTCGGCGCTCGTCACCGGGCGACGGTAGGCGCGGGTCGCGAGATTGGTCAGGATCCGACGCGCGCAAGCGGTCTCTCCCGAAGCCGGCGTGGACTTACACACGAACATGCGACGACGGCTCGGCGTGTCGCCAGGGCCGGTCGGATTGAACGGCCCCGTCAGATTCACGTGATCGATGATCGGGATGCCGTTCATGTTCTGCAGATCGTGATCGCGCTCGTGCGGCTGCAGCGGCTCGTCCGACTCCGACGCGTTGCGTTTAGCGAATGTGACGCCGACCATGTGCGGCCCGGCCTTCACCTTCACGCGGGTCTTCAGCCGCTCGTCGATCTGGTTCGCCGCCTGCGACATGTTGGCGTCTGACGCCTTGTTGTCGCCTTCTCCTCCCACCGCTACCGCGAACACGCGCTCGCCGTCGATCGACACCTCGAAAAGATGCTCGTACTCGAGCCCCTTCATGTAGCCGACGATGTTGCGAAGGAGGAAGGTGGCGAACTCGTACTCGGCATCCTGCGGGAAGTTGTGGCGGAAGAGCAGTCCGCCGCGCGTGCCGAGCGGCAGACCCTCAACGTGATCCTCTTGAGAGTCGTCGGGTGAGATGCGATAGGCGAGGCGCACGACGTCCGTATCGGAACCCACCGCGAGGCTGCTGATACGGCGCGCGGCCGACAAATACTGCTCGAGAAGCGACGGCGACACACGCAGCACTCCAGCGATGTTGTCGAATCCATTGCTCTCATCGTCTGCAGGCAGGAGATCGGTGACATCCACTTGCAGATCGAGCAGGTCGCGTACCGCATTGCCGTACTCGGTGCGATTCAGACGATGGACGGGCTTATAGCCAGGCTTGATGGTGCCCTGGGCTCCGCGATCGAGCGTCTGCTCGAGCGACACCGCGAACGCTTCGAGCGTGGCTTCATCGGGGCGAGGCATGCCCTGCGGCGGCATCATTCCGCCACGCAGCTTCATGACGACCTTTTCCCATACGTCGGCGTGTGCGGCGGCGTCGGCCGGATTCATGGCTTCGAGCGAGAGACCCCCAGTCTTCACGCGCGCGCTATGGCAAGTGAGGCAATACTTCTGAACGAGCGCGGCGTCCGGCACCGACGCTTGTAGGGTGGGTCCCTTCGGACCTGTCGGGCCGGTAGTCTGTTTGGCCGGTCCTTGAGGACCGGCCAACCTCTGCGGATCGGCACTAACGCCGATCGACGCAACCAATGCGATTGCCGCGAGAATCAGGACGGTCTTCATGGACCGATGCCCCACGTACATGCCTTTCATAGTCCGGATTCGCAGAAGGGGTAGCGGCTGCAACCTGCCTTCGACTACAACCCCGCGGCCGCGACAACGGAGCGGCCGGGGTAGCGCCGCGAATCGCGTACCCTGAATACGCCTTGCGGGCGTGGACTATAACATTCCCGCCGAGCCGAATCAGGGCAGGACGGGACATCTATTATGACCTTTAAATGCCTGTGCACGCTAGGGATACTACTTGTGACCGGCTTGCTCTCGGCTCAGCAGCGGTGGCTGACGTCGGCTGACACTGCGCTACAGACAGACGGAGTCTTCACCGAGTTTCCCTTGCCGAATCCCGGCAGCGGGCCCACCACCATTGCGCTGGCTCAGGACGGGATGCTCTGGTTCACCGAAAGCGCGGGCAATCGCATCGGCCGGATGAATCCCGATGGCACTGATCTCAAGGAATTCCCGTTGCCCAACGCCGGCAGCTCGCCGCGGATCATCGCTCTCGGCTCGGACGGCAACATGTGGTTCTCGGAGCACAGCGGCAACCGCATGGGACGCATCAGACCGGACGGGACGATTTCGGAGTTTTCAATCCCCACGCCGAACAGCATGCCGCGCGCGATTGCGCTCGGCTCGGACGGCAACATCTGGTTCGGTGAATTCGGCGGCGGCAAGATCGGGCGCATTACGGCGCAGGGGGTGATCACCGAGTTCCCGATCCCGACACTCGATAGCGGACCGCGCGCACTTGCCGGGGGAGCCGACGGCAACATCTGGTTCTCCGAGTTCAACGCCAGCAAGATCGGCCGCATCACGCCTCAAGGCGTGATCACCGAGTTCCCGCTCCCGCGGCCCAACTCCGGCCCTGGCGACATCACCGCCGGCGCCGACGGCAACATGTGGTTCGTCGAACTCGCCGGTACGATCGATGCTCGGAAGCCAGACGGCAACCGCGTCGGCCGCATCACGATGGCAGGAGAGATCACCGAGTTTCCGATCCCGAGCCAGACCGGATCGCCGATCAACGTTGCCGTTGGTCCGGATCGCAACGTGTGGTTCACTAAAGGCAGCCTGGTTGGGCGCGTCACCCCGGACGGCACAATCACTGAGTTCCCGCTGAAAACGAGTAACGCTGGTGCAACGGGGTTGACCGCAGGCAGCGATCGTCAGCCGCCGACGCGCTTGAGCAACAGACTCTGGATCGCCGAATCCGCAGCAAACAGCCTCGGGTTCCTGAGCTTCAAATAGCCCAGTAAAACCTCCCATTCGGCCGACTGCCGCGCTGGGCCGCTGGCGGCAGGCTCGTTGCTTTGCGCGGAGTGCATGTTCACCCTCTTCAAACGAGCTGCCGCCAAGCTCAACCGACATCTGGGTATGAGCATTGGGCAGACCTATCTGTACCGATTGTCGAAAGCGGACGGGTGGTCACCGGCAGCCCAGGACGGACGCCTGAAATGGGAACTGCTGTCGCCGGCGCAGGTGGGCGAACTCGCGCAAATCGGATGGTTTGATGAGGGTGAGGGCCTCGAACGACTTCACCGCGGCGACCGTTGCTACACCGTTTCCATCGACGGCCGTCTCGCCCATTACTCGTGGGTTCAACGCTCGGCAAGCCACCCGATCTCGGAGGCCGGGTTGTCGTTCCCGGTCGGGAACGGCGCGTTCTGGATATACCACTGTCAGACTGCGGAGTGGGCCAGGGGACGGGGGATCTACCCGTCCACGTTGGAACGCATCGTTAATGATTGTTTCGCCGAGGGCGACAGTACGGCATGGATCTACACATCCAAACAGAACATCGCATCGCAGAAAGGGATTTTGCGGGCGGGTTTCGGTTTGGTGGCCACCTTACACGCGCTTCGCATGGGCAGCCAGTACTTCCCCCTCGGTCGTCAGAACAACCCGCTGATTGGTCGCGACCCTGCAGACAGCGCGCTGCCTGATCAGAGAAGGGCGCCGCGACCTGCGTTCGTGTCGTCACCCGCCGCTGTAGGCCGCAGGCAAGGACCGCCTCACCGGGGCCGCACGCCGGCGCGCACCGCTGCTCGCTTGAACCCGAGGGAAACCCCGTCGCGTTCTGAGTTGTAAGCCGCCGCCTCGGCAACGCAGCGCCCTTGAGTAATAGACTATGGGGCGCTGAACCATGCCTCGACTTCTAAGCGCGCTCATCTGGGTCGGTGTCTCTGTCCTCGGCACCGCTGCATTCGGCTACATCGCACTCGCGCGCGGTGAAACCATCGGCGCGGCCTGGCTCGTCATCGCGGCGGTGTGTACGTATCTCGTGGCATACCGTTTTTACTCGCGGTTTATCGCGGACAAAGTGTTTGAGCTCAACCCGAAGCGTGCGACTCCGGCTGAGCGATTGAACAATGGCCGCGACTTCGTGCCGACGAACAAATGGATTCTGTTTGGCCATCACTTCTCGGCCATCTCAGGCGCGGGTCCATTGGTCGGGCCGACGCTCGCTGCGCAGTTTGGATTCCTGCCCGGGACGATCTGGTTGATTGCCGGCGTCGTGCTTGGCGGCGCCGTGCAGGACTTTCTGATCTTGTGCGCGTCGATGCGCCGCGACGGCAAGTCGCTCGGTCAGATCGCGAAGGAAGAAGTGAATCCCGTCGCGGGCCTCGCGGCGATGGTCGCGATCTTCGCGATCATGATCATCCTCCTCGCTGTCCTCGCCCTGGTTGTCGTCAACGCGCTGCGTGATAGTCCGTGGGGACTCTTCACATTGTCGATGACGATTCCCATCGCGCTCTTCATGGGCCTGTGGATGAACAACATCCGCCCAGGCAAGGTCGCCGAAGCGACGGTGATCGGCATCGGTCTCCTGCTGCTTGCGCTGGTCGGTGGGCAATGGGTCTCGCAGAGTCCGACGTGGGGACCGGCGTTCACGTGGTCGGGCACGTCGCTCTCGTGGGCGGTGATGGTCTACGGCTTCATCGCCTCGGTGCTGCCGGTGTGGCTGCTCCTCGCGCCGCGCGACTATCTGTCAGCCTTCATGAAGGTCGGCACGATCATGATTCTGGGCATCGCGATCATGTTCGTGATGCCGCCGCTGCGCATGCCGGCGGTCACCCAGTTCATCGACGGCACTGGACCGGTGTTTGCCGGCAAGCTGTTTCCGTTCGCGTTCATCACGATCGCGTGCGGTGCGGTCTCTGGTTTCCATGCGTTGGTGTCGAGCGGCACGACGCCGAAGATGGTGTCGTGCGAGCCTGACGCGCGGTTGGTGGGCTACGGCAGCATGCTGACCGAATCGCTGGTTGGCGTGATGGCGATGGTGGCCGCGGCGACACTCGATCCCGGCGTCTACTTCGCGATGAACGTTGGCCCGGCGACGCTCGGCACGACCGCGCAGTCGGCGGCGCAAGCGATCTCGCAGTGGGGATTCACGCTCT
>DAINQP010000015.1:0-49930 GCA_036742665.1 Vicinamibacterales bacterium
CGGCCGCCGCAGGACATTACGTGAATGCGGGTCCCGGTACCGTAGTGTCCGGCTTTAGCCGGACCCACGATGGTCCGCCTAAAGGCGGACACTACACTGCACCGCATGATCCGCCGGCGGTGATGATCCTCCCATTGTGGGTGCTGGCCGCGTTATCCCTTGCGGTGGGCGTGTACTCGACAGCCGCGGGACGGGTCCTGCAATTCGGACCCGGCGCAGAAGGCGCCGGCGAGCATGTTGCTCCCCCGTGGCTCACGCCGGCTGCGGTCGGCGTCGCGATCGCGGGCATCGCGCTCGCCTGGCTGGTCTATCAGCGCCGCACCATCGACGCCGGAAAGCTCGCCGCGGTATTTGGCCCGATTCGCTACGCGGCACTCCACAAGTTCTGGATCGACGACATCTACGAAGGCATCCTCGCCTTCGCGCTGCTGGCGTTGTCGCGGATCGTCGGCTGGCTCGATCGCTATCTGGTTGACGGCGTGTTGAATGTGGTGAGCGCCTGGACGGTCAGCACGGGGGACCTGCTGCGGACCGTGCAGACCGGCCGCGCACAGGACTACGTCTACGGAGTCGCAGTCGGACTCCTCGTTCTCCTCCTCTGGATGCGGTGGGCGCTGACGTGACCGGATTGCCAATCCTTTCGGTGATGACGTGGGCGCCGTTCATCGCGGCGCTGATCGTCATGGCCTTCGCACGTCACCGGCCGCTCCTCGTGCGATGGACGTCACTGCTCGGTGCGACGGTATCGCTGGCGGCGTCGTTGTGGGTCTACTGGACGTACAACCGCGACACCGCAGGCTTCCAGTTCCAGGAGCAGTTCGACCTCGTGCCTTCGCTGGGCATTACGTATCACTTCGCCGTCGATGGCATGAGCGTGCTGATGTGCCTGCTCACGTCGATCATCATCTTCGCCGGCGTGTTCGCGTCATGGACGGTAAAGGAGCGCAGCCAGGAGTTCTACGCGCTGTTGCTGCTGCTCGTTACCGGCGTCTATGGCGTGTTCGTTTCGCTCGACCTCTTCGTCTTCTTCCTCTTCTACGAGATCGCTGTGCTGCCGATGTATCTGCTGATCGGCATCTGGGGCTCGAGCGGAGAGGTACGCCCGCAGGGGATTTTCGGTTGGGCGTTCGGCCGCACTGGCGTGGGCACGAAAGAGTACGCGGCGATGAAGTTGACGCTGTACCTGCTCTTCGGCTCGGCGTTCATCCTCGTCGGCATCCTCGCTCTGTACGTCGCCGGCGGACGCAGCTTCTCGTTCGTGACACTGCAATCGATGCGGTTCGATCCCACGGT
This sequence comes from Vicinamibacterales bacterium, assembly GCA_036742665.1. Taxonomy (GTDB): domain Bacteria; phylum Acidobacteriota; class Vicinamibacteria; order Vicinamibacterales; family UBA2999; genus Gp6-AA40. The sequence goes on from DAINQP010000015.1 coordinate 1,294, forward strand.
CCAGTCGTGGGTGTTTCTCGCGTTCTACATCGGATTCGGAATCCTTGCCGGCATATGGCCACTGCACACGTGGTCACCGGATGGGCATGCGTCAGCGCCGACGGCCGTGTCGATGCTGCACGCGGGCGTGCTGATGAAGCTCGGTGCCTACGGCGTGGTCCGGCTGGGCATGGGACTACTGCCCGACGCCACCGTCGAATGGGCGTGGCTCGTCGGCGGCATCGCCTGCATCAACATCGTCTACGGCGCGCTCAGCGCGATGGCGCAGACCGATCTGAAGTACGTCATCGCCTACTCGTCGGTCTCACACATGGGGGTGGTGATGCTGGGCGCGGCAACGCTGACGGTCACCGGTCTCAACGGATCGGTGTTCCAGATGTTCGCGCACGGCATCATGACCGGCTTGTTCTTCGCGCTGGTCGGCCTGGTCTACGAGAAGGCGCACTCGCGCGAGATCTTCAAGATGGGGGGCTTTGGCGTGATGATGCCCGGCATCGCCACCGCCTTCATGATCGCCGGCCTCTCGTCGCTGGGATTGCCGGCGACCGCCGGCTTCATCGCCGAGTTCCTCACCTTCCTCGGCGCGTGGACGTCGAACTACTCGTGGTGGCTCTTCCCGGGCGTGATCGGCGCATTCCTGACGTCGATCTACGTGCTCCGCGTCGGAAAGCAGATCTTCTGGGGGAAGAAGAGCGACGACCCGCATTTCCAGCATCTGCCGGATGCGCAGGGCACTGAATGGGCGGCACTGGGGATTCTGGTGTTTGTGCTCGTGCTGTTTGGTGTCGCTCCGGGTTTGGCGCTGAAACCGGTCGATACCGCGACCGTGCCGCTGTTGCAGCGTGTCGTGCCGACGGTGGAGGCGTCGCGATGATGAACGGTCAATTCGGAATACCGCTCGCGCCCGAGCTCGCGGTGTTCGCGCTGGCTGTCCTCGTCCTGATCGCGGGACTCGTGCGGCCGGGCCGCGCCATCGGATGGATTGCGTTCGCCGGCCTGGTCGGGATCTTCGGGCTGCTGCTGGTCACACCCGAAGGTCAGGTGCTCTTCGGCGGCGGCTTCGTACAGGACGCACTCGCGCTGTTTGCCAAACGGCTGTTCGTCGGCGCCACCGCACTGAGCGTGCTTGGATCGCTGACCATCGGCCATCCCAGCTTCGATCGCCGGTCGAGCGAGTATCACTTCGCGATGCTCGTCTCTCTGCTCGGCATGCTGGTGTTGGCGTCAGCGCGCGAACTGATCCTGTTGTTCGTCGCGTTCGAGCTGATGTCGATCCCGCTGTACGTGCTGACCGGGTTCCTCAAACGAGACGCGGTGGCACCCGAGGCGGCGCTCAAATTCTTCCTGGTCGGGACCGTGTCCTCGGCGGTGATCGCCTACGGCATGTCGTTCATCTACGGGGCGACTGGTGGCACGGCGCTTTCGATGATTCCGCAAGCGATGCGCGACGGACATCCGATTGTCCTGCTCGGCATGGGACTGCTGCTTGCGGGGCTGGGCTTCAAGATCGCGGCGTTCCCGTTCCACATGTGGGCGCCCGACAGCTACGAGGCGGCATCGACGCCGTTCGTGGCCTGGCTGTCGGTCGCGCCGAAGACGGCGGGGTTCGTGGCCATCATTCGCATCTATCTCGAAGGGCTCGGCAGCACCGCCGAGATCTGGATGCCAATTCTCGCCACGCTCGCCGGTATGACGATCGTCACGGGCAATCTGATGGCGATCCCGCAGAAGAACATCAAGCGACTGCTCGCCTACTCCGGCGTTGCCCACATCGGCTATATGCTGATCGGCGTGGCCGTGGTGTCGAAAGCAGGCGTCGCGATGCTGCTGTTCTATCTGCTCGCCTACCTGTTTGGAAACATGGGCGCGTTCATGGTCGTAGAAACGGTGGCGCGCTCGGAGCAATCGGACGGGATCGACGCCTACAAGGGTCTCGCGCAGCGATCGCCGCTGCTGGCGCTGGCGATGCTCGTCTTCCTGCTATCCCTCGGCGGCATTCCGTTCGTCGCCGGTTTCTGGGCCAAGCTGTATATCTTTCTCGCCGCCGCTGAGCGCGGCATGTATGGCTTGGTCTTCCTCGGTGCGGTCCTGACCGTCGTCGCGCTCTATTACTACCTGCTCGTGGCGCGGCGCATGTACATCGAAGCGCCAGTGCGCCGTGAGCCGGTGCCAATGCCCGGTCTGCTCGGCGCGGCGATTGCCGTCTGTGCGATTGGCGTCGTGGGCATCGGGGTTTACCCCGGGCCCTGGGTCACTATGGCCGAGCGCGTCGCCTCCACGCTCTTTCCATAATTTCCGGCGGGTCTGAAGAAATCCAGGCGGGTCTGAAGACCCACCTCTACGTGCAATGCAGTAGACTGTCGCCGCTCCGGAGGCGGCGATGTCAGAGAAGCATTCCGTCGATCGTCGTGATTTCCTGAAGACCGCGGCTGTTACCAGCGCGGCAGCGCTTGGCGCCCGTGCAGCGACGGCTGCCAATGAAAGTCCCCAGGCGGCTCCAGCCGCTCAAGCCAGTGCACCTGTCGCACCACGCGAAGCCGATCCTGCAGGCAGCGTTGAGGTCCTCACCACCGATCGACCCGGCGGTGACTTCATGGTCGACGTGATCAAGACGCTGAACTTCGAGTTCATCGCCTCCAATCCCGGCTCGAGCTTCCGCGGCATTCACGAATCGATCATCAACTACGGCAACAACACCAAGCCTGAATTCATCACCTGCTGTCACGAAGAGTCTGCCGTCGCGATGGCGCACGGCTACTTCAAGGCCGAGGGCCGGCCGATGGCCGTGCTATGCCACGGCACGGTCGGCATGCAGCACGCGGCGATGGCCATCTACAACGCCTATTGCGACCGCGTGCCGGTCTACATCCTCGCCGGCAACTCGCTCGATGCCACATTGCGGCGGCCCGGCGTTGAGTGGGCGCACAGCGTGCAGGACGCAGCAGCGATGGTGCGCGACTTCATCAAGTGGGACGACCTGCCCGTCTCGCTGCCGCACTTCGCCGAATCGGCGATGCGTGCCTACAAGATCGCGATGACGCCGCCGATGATGCCGGTGCTCGTGGTCATCGATGGCGGCCTGCAGGAGGATCCGATCTCGCACGAGGTCAGCTCGCGCCTGCGCATCCCGAGACTCACGGTAGCGACACCACCGCAGGGTGACTCAGGCGCGGTTGCCGAAGCGGCGCGTCTGCTCGTCAACGCACAGAACCCGGTGCTCGTCGCCGATCGCGCCGCACGGACGCCGGCCGGAATTACTCATCTCATCGCGCTCGCCGAGGCGCTGCAAGCGCCGGTCGTCAGTCAAGGCGGGCGCATGAATTTCCCGTCGCGCCATCCGCTCAATCAGACCAGCAACGCGCGTCCGCTCATTGCCGACGCAGACGTGATCCTCGGCCTCGAGTTGACCGATTTCTGGGGAACCGTCGGTACGGTGCGCGACGGGCTGACGCGAACGTCGCGTTCGCTGGTCAAGCCGGGTACAAAACTCATCAGCATCACCGCACTCGATCTCGCCGCCAAGGGCAACTTCCAGGATTTCCAGCGTTATCCCGAGGTGGACGTGGCCATGGCCGCCGACGCCGAAGCCACACTGCCGGCACTGGTCGAGGCGTGCAAACGCGCGACGACCAGCGACCGCCGCACCGCATTCGACGCGCGCGGCACGCGACTCGCGCAGGCGCATGCCTCAGCGCTCGAGCGGGCGCGTGCCGAGGCCGCCTACGCGTGGGACGCATCGCCGATCAGCACCGCGCGCATGACGATGGAACTGTGGGCGCAGATTAAGAGTGAGGACTGGGCGCTCGTGGCCGAGAGCGGCATCATGAGCGACTGGACATCGCGGCTGTGGTCGTTCGAGAAACACTATCAGTCGCTCGGAGGATCGGGTGGTGCGGGTGTTGGGTACGGCGCGCCGGCCGCAGTCGGCGCCGCGCTTGCCAACAAAAAGCACGGCCGATTGTCGGTAACGATTCAGGGCGACGGTGATTTCCTCTATGCACCGGGCGTGTGGTGGACGGCAGCCCACCATCGCATTCCGCTGCTCGCGATAATGCACAACAACCGTGCATATCATCAGGAAGTGATGCACGTGCAGAGGATGGCCAGCCGGCACAACCGCGGCATCACACGCGCGCACATCGGCACGACGATCGACGATCCGAACGTGGACTTCGCAAAGATCGCCCAGGGGCTTGGCGTGCATGCGCAGGGGCCGATCACTAATCCGAACGAGCTCGGCCCGGCGATCAAGCGCGCGATCGAGGTCGTCAAACGCGGTGAGCCATCACTGATCGACGTCGTCACGCAGCCGAGGTAACTATGAAGACCGCGTTCTTCGCGTTCTTGATCGTCGCGTCCGTGTCAGCGCAGACACCGGCGCCGCAACCGAACGCAGTTCCAGCAGGAAATGCTGAAGCCGGCAAGAAGCTGTTCGTGAGTTATGGCTGCTACCAGTGCCATGGCTACGAGGCACAGGGATCGAGTGCGACAGGGCCGCGGCTGGGCCCACGGGCGATTGCGTTCGCGGCCTTCAGCCGCTACGTCCGTCAGCCGACGGGCCAGATGCCGCCATACACGGCCAAGGTGGTGTCAGACGCCGATCTCACGAACATTTATGCGTTCGTCTCGTCGAGACTGGCGCCCGCGGCGAATATCCCGCTCCTGAAATAAGGATCGAATAGAGAGGCGGGTCTCAAGACCCGCCTCTACGATTCGCGCCCATAGCGGGTGGTCTTCAGACCCGCCGTCGACTGTTATTTCTCGCGCTTCAGCGTGAAGTCCTGCGCCTGGCCCTCTCCGCCTTCTGCCTTCCGCGACATTGCAATCTCGTCACCCTTGAGCGTGCCGCTCCAGTTGAGCGTGATCTGGTTGCCGCCCCGGCCCTGCTGCTGCGTCTTGAACTTCAGCGCCGTGCCGGAAATCGTGCCTTCCTGAATCGGGGTCTCTCCGCCTCGACCCATCACCGAGCCAGTGAGTTTGCCGCCGTCAGCCTTGAGCGTCAGGTTGACCTGCTGGGGACCGCGGCCTCCCTGCACTTCACCACTCCACTTTCCGTCAACGCTCTGCGCGATCACGGCGATCACCGAGGCGCACAGCACCAGCGCACATAGTCGTGCTTTCATAGTTTGTCCTTTTGAATCAGGTCTACGGCATATCACAACCGCGATACTAGTCCCGCTCCCGACCGGCAAATCGATTCTGAAGAACAATTCATCAAAACTTCACTACGCGATAATCTTCCCAGCATGCTCGACGGACTCGTGCCCCCACTGATCACGGCCGCTGCGGCGGCGGTGCTGCTCTGGTGCTGCGGGATCTACGTGCGGCGCGGCGGACGCCGCTGGCACGCCGACATCGGCGCCGCGATCGCAATCGTGTGCGTGACTGCGCTGCTCGAGCTCGCCATGGGGCGCACGGTGACCTATCGGAACGGTCCGATCCGGCCGTGGGTCAGCGAGGTCCACAGCGACCAGAACTCACAGCAGATCTCGGACTGGTACACGTTCAGCCACATCATTCACGGCGCGCTGTTTTACGCTGTTACCCACCTGACCATGGGACCGGCATCGGTGGGGATGCGCGCCGCGGTGGCACTGGCGATCGAGGCGAGCTGGGAGTCGTACGAGAACACCGACACGGTGATCAATCGTTATCGTGCGGCGACAATTGCGCTCGGCTACTACGGCGACAGCGTGCTGAACTCGATGAGCGACATCCTGGCGTGCATGGTGGGATTCCTGATCGCCAGCCGACTGCGATGGTGGTGGACGGTCGCCTGGGTCCTCGCAGCGGAGGTCGTCGTGGCGATGGTCATCCGCGACAACCTCACGCTGAACATCATCATGCTGATCTGGCCGATCGAGGCGATCAAGCGTTGGCAAACTGGCGCTTGATTGCCTCGAACGAGCAACCCCCAAAAATGGATGCTAGAGCGCTTTATTCACAGCATCCCAGTTGACCACGTTCCACCACGCGGTGATGTAGTCGGGACGACGATTTTGGTACTTCAGGTAGTAGGCGTGCTCCCAGACATCGAGACCGAGGACCGCCTTCTTACCGTCCATCAGCGGATTGTCCTGGTTCGGCGTGCTGGTGATGGACACCTTGCCGCCGTCGGCAATCAGCCACACCCAGCCGCTGCCGAAGCGGCCAGCACCAGCCTTGCCCCACTCGGCCTTGAAATTGTCGAAGCTCCCGAACGCGGCATTGATCGCGTCAGCGGCTTTGCCGGTCGGCGCACTGGCGGCCTGGGGCGCCATCCACGTCCAGAACATGCTGTGATTCCAGTGTCCGCCGCCGTTGTTGCGAACCGCCGTGCGAATGGCTTCAGGAACGCTGTTGATGTTCCGGCAGAGGTCCTCGATACTCTTGCTTTGCAGCTCCGGCGCTTTCTCGAGCGCGGCATTCAGGTTGGTGACGTACGCCTGATGATGCTTCCCGTGGTGAATCTGCATCGTCTGCGCATCGATATGCGGCTCGAGCGCGGCGTAGTCGTATGGGAGCTTTGGCAGTTCGTGAGCCATTCTTCCTCCTACAGAAGAATGGAATCGTACTCCAAGACGGGAAGGCGGGTCTAAAGGCCCGCCTCTACGAAATCGACAGCATGCGCTCGAGCGCCACTCGATTCCAGTGCTTCTGCTCTTCGGGAACAGCGACGCGGTTGTGCACGCGCCCGTCAACAAGCTCTTCGAGAATCCAGAGCAGGTGATTGGGCGACACGCGAAACATCGTCGAGCAGAGACAGCCGAACTGGTCGAGCGACACGACTGTGCGGCCGGGCGCGAGTTGCTGAGCGAGGCGGTTGACGAGGTGAACTTCGGTGCCGACGGCCCAGATCGATCCTTCCAGACTATTGGTCACCGCCTTGATGATGTACTCCGTGCTGCCACTGTCGTCGGCGGCCTGCACCACGTCCCACGGCACCTCGGGATGCACGATCACGCGAATGCCAGGATGCTGACGGCGAACGGCCTCAATCTGCTTGGAGGTGAATCGCGTGTGGACTGAGCAATGCCCCTTCCACAGAATCATCTTGGCGCGCTGCACCTGCTCGGGATCGAGACCGCCAAAGATCTCGTCGGGATCCCAAACGACCATCTCGTCGAGCGGGATGCCCATCTTGTACGCGGTGTTCCGGCCAAGATGTTGATCCGGCAGGAACAGGATCTTCTCGCCCTGTGAGAAGCCCCACTTCAGCGTGGCCATCGCATTCGATGACGTGCACACGGTGCCGCCACGCTCGCCGACGAACGACTTAATCGACGCCGCCGAATTGATGTAGGTCACGGGCACGACGCCCTGGATCCCCATCTGCGTGAGTTCTTCCCAGCATGATTCGAGCTGCTCGGGCGCGGCCATGTCGGCCATCGAACATCCGGCGGCGAGGTCGGGCAGGATGACCTGCTGGTGAGGGCTGCACAGCACGTCGGCGCTCTCGGCCATGAAGTGCACGCCGCAGAACACGATGTAATCGGCGTTGGGCCGCTGCGCGATCTGGCGCGCGAGACGGAAGGAATCGCCGGTGTAATCGGCGAACTTGATCACTTCGTCGCGTTGATAGTGGTGGCCAAGGATCACCAGCCGGTCTCCGAGCGTCGCGCGTGCCGCAGTAATGCGACGCATCATCTCCTCGTCGGAGAGGCCGAGATACTTGTCCGGAAGCGGCTGTCGTTCTGACAGGTTCTGCTTCTCGTATTCGGTCAGCAACGGGATGATCGAGCTCATCGTCGTCGGGTGTCCTCTCGTCCCGCTTTGTGAAACTTTTCGCAAAGTCGGGACGTGAAAAAGGCCCAAACCTCAGCCCAGGCTTTATCGCCCGGTGTGTTTGGACCTGCCCTAATTATAGATCGCGGGAAGCCCGGTGACGAGGGAAGCGCGGCGGGTCTACAGACCCGCCTCTACCGCTGCTGGGATATTCACGATGTTGTACAACGTGTCACGCTCGAAGGGTTCCCGTCCGGCAGCCCGGACGAGACGGCTCAATTGCGCGGTGGTCATGCCCTCAGGCGTGGCCGAGCCGGCCATGTGGTAAATCTTCTCCTCCTGGACCGTGCCATCCAGGTCATCCACGCCAAACCACAGCGAGGCCTGCGCCAATTCCACTCCCGTCGCAATCCAGAAGGCCTTGATGTGCGGGATGTTGTCGCACATCAAGCGCGCCACCGCATGTACGCGGAGTGTGTCGGTGCCGCTCGGCGCCGGCAGCTTGCGCATCTGATTGTTGTCGGGATGAAACGCCAGCGGAATGAACGCCTGGAATCCACCGGTCTCGTCCTGCAGCGCTCGCGCGCGCAACATGTGATCGACACGCTCGCCCATCGTCTCGATATGGCCGTACAACATCGTGACGTTGGTCGGCATCCCGAGCTGGTGCGCGATGCGATGAATGGCGAGATAGCGATCGGCGTCACACTTGTCGTGGCAAATCTTTTTGCGCACGCGCTCGGCAAAGATCTCGGCGCCGCCGCCAGGCAGTGAATCGAGACCCGCCTCCATCAACTCGCGCAGGACCTGCGTGTCGGTCATCCCATAGAGATCAGAGAAGAACGCGACCTCTACTGCCGTAAAGCATTTGAGATGGATGCCGGGACGGATCCGCTTGAAACCGCGCAGCAAGTCCGTGTAGTAACTGAATGGCAGCTCCGGGTTCAGACCGTTGACGATGTGCAGCTCGGTGAGCGGCTGATTGGCGCGCTTGCGCAGCTTGTCCCATGCTTCTTCGAGCGACATCGTGTAGGCCTCGGGCATGCCGGGCTGCAAACGCGCGAACGAGCAGAACAAACAACTCGCCTGGCAGACGTTGGTCGGCTCGAGGCGCAGGTTGTAATTGAAGTAGGTGCGCGCGCCGTGGCGCTTCTCGCGCTCACGATTCGCTAGCCAGCCGATAGCGAGCAGATCCGGCGTCTCGAACAGACGCACGCCCTCATCGAACGTCAGTCGTTCGCCGCGCTCGAGCTTTTCATCGATGTCGGCCAATCCAGCCGCGCGAAGTCGTGATTTCACAGCGAAAATTCTTCCAATTTTAGCGTGCTATACTGCACCACAACAACCGACGCGCAGGCCGAAGCCTGCGCGCTACGGTGATAACTGACACCGCCCGGGTTCGGGGGAAGTGGGTGAGAAGCCCACACGGTCCCGCCACTGTAAGCGGAGCAACAGACTCCGTGAGTCAGGACACCTGCCCCGGCGCCTTGTCCCTTTTCGCTCGCCTTTGACGTCCGGCTGCAGGCGGACACTACGAAGAGCGTGCGACGGCGCGATGGACGCCGGGAGGACGTTACGACCGCTTACTCCACTCCACATTTTTCGAACCGGCGACGGCGATGAAGCCGCGCGCAGCCGTGTCGTGGAGCGGCGGCAAGGATAGCTACCTTGCGCTGCACCGCAGCCATTCTTCGTACGACGTCGTGGCAATGATCACGATGTTCGGTGAGGATGGCACGCGAAGCCGGTCGCATGGACTCCGGCCGGAGATCATCCAATCCCAGGCGCTGCGGCTCGGCGTCACGCTGTGTCCAGGCCTCGGCTCGTGGGCGACGTATGAGGCTGGGTACCGCCGGGCACTGGCAGACGCGCGTGCGCTCGGGATCACGCACGTGATCTTCGGCGACATCATGTACGAATCGAATCGCGAATTCCCCGAGCGCGTCTGCGCCGCGGAAGGGCTGATTCCGGTCGAACCGCTCTGGGGCGAGCCGACGGAAGCGCTGTATCGCGAATTCGTGCACACCCGTGCCGATGCCCGCATCGTCACTGTTCGCGACGGAGTACTCGACCCGTCGTGGCTTGGCCTGCGATTGACGCTCGATCTCCTGAGCGATATCACGAAGGCTGGGATCGACCCCTGCGGTGAGCACGGCGAATACCACACCGTGGTCGTGGACGCACCGCTGTTCTCCAGCCCGATCGACTTCGTCAGCCTTGGACCGGTGTGCCGCGACGGATGTTGGGCAGTCGATCTGGCCCTGGACGATCACAGCTCGTCGGAGGGCTCACATGCTGCTCGCCTCTGAGCTGTCATACGGCTACTCGTCCGCCCGACGCAATGTTCGATCGTTCACGCTCGACCACGTCAGCATCACCGTCGAACGTGGATCGCTCACCGGACTGCTTGGCCCGAATGGCTGCGGCAAGACGACACTGCTGAATCTGTTGAGCGGTGTGCTGCAGCCGGAGCACGGCCACGTGTCGCTGAACGGTGCCCCGCTGGCGGGACGAACGCGGCGTGACATCGCGAGACATCTTGCCGTTGTGCCGCAGGAGACGCATCCCGCCTTCGATTACACGGTCATGGAGATGGTGTTGATGGGCCGCCATCCACACCTCGGTGCGTTCGAGCTCGAGGGACCACGCGATCTCGCATTGGCCCGTGATGCGCTCGCTGCCACCGGCACCGAGCACCTGGCTGGCCGCGCCTACATGACGCTCAGCGGAGGCGAGAAGCAACGCGTCGTCATCGCCAGCGCGCTGACGCAATCGCCCGAAGTGCTCCTGCTCGACGAGCCGACGGCTTCACTCGATCTTGGCTACCAGCTCGAGGTCGCTGCGTTGTTGCGACGGCTCAATCTCGAGCGTGGCGTGATGATGGTGCTGGCCACGCACGATCTGAATCTCGCCGCATCACTGTGCGATCGGATCATTCTGATGCGCGATGGACGAGTCGTCGCTCAGGGTCCGACGCGGGACGTACTGACGGCAGCGTCGATCCGCCGCATTTACGATGTCGAAGCGGATGTCAGCTTCCACGATGCGGCCGGTCACGTGACTGTTACGCCATTGAGGCACGTGCAATGAGCCCCCTCCGCCAGGGCACGCTCGATTCCGTGGCAGCTACCAAGACGAGCGCGCGCGATGACCTCTCCCGTACCGTTCCGACTCCGATCCGCACACGACTGCTGAAGACCATCGTCGGTTTCGGGGTGCTCCTGGTCGTGACGTGTGTGGTCGCGCCGCTGGTGGGCAGCTCGCCGCTCAACTTCGCGCGTGTATTCGATCGGTCTATCCCGTTCAGCGACAACGTGGACGCGCAGATCTTTTTTATTGCGCGAATGCCGCGCATCGTCGCGGGGGCAATCGCGGGCGCCGCGCTTGCGGCAGCCGGAGTGGTCTTTCAAGCACTGCTGCGCAACGCGCTCGCAACTCCATTCACACTCGGCGTGTCCGCCGGTGCCTCGCTTGGCGCCATGCTCGCGATCGTGCTGGGCGCCACGATCAGCGCCGGGCCGTTCTCGGCGGTCCCAGTCGCGAGCCTCGGCGGCGCGGCCATCGCAGCTGCGATCGTGTATCGGCTTGCGACGATGCAGGACCGCGCGATGTCCACCACGGTGCTGCTGCTCGCCGGAGTGACGCTGAACTCGTTTTTCTCGGCGCTGATTATGTTCGTGCAGTACATCGCCGACTTCGCGCAGGTGTATCGCGCCATCCGCTGGATCATGGGCGACCTCGACGTCGGCAGCTTCGACCCGATCGTGGCCGCGTTGCCGATGATGGCAATTGCGTTCGCGATGTTCGCGTGGCTTCCCTCCTCGCTGAACCTGCTCAGCATCGGTGCCGATGCGGCGTCCGCCCGCGGCGTGGATGTTGGTCGAACCCAGCGTCTCGCGTTCGTCAGCGCCTCACTCGCGACCGCGGCCGCCGTGTCGCTGGCCGGACCGATCGGTTTCATCGGTATTGTCGTGCCGCATCTCGTTCGACTGATGGTCGGGGTTGACCATCGCCTCGTGCTGCCGGCGTCGGCGCTCTTTGGCGCCGCGTTCCTCGTCATGTGCGATCTCGCCGCGCGCACGCTGCTCGCGCCACTCGAAATTCCGGTCGGGGTGATCACGGCCATGCTGGGAGGGCCGTTCTTTCTATGGCTGCTGGTTCGAAAAGGCTGATCGCCGTCGCGTTCGTTTTCGTCGTCGTCTTCTGGGCGACACGCCCGGCAGCGATGCAGCAGCGCACGACGTCGGCCGTTCGTATCGTGTCGCTCGTTCCGGCGCTGACGGAGATGTTGTTTGCGATCGGCGCCGGGCCGCAGGTCATCGCGATCAGCAGCTACGACGAGTTTCCACCAGAGGTGACGTCGCTGCCGCGCGTCGGAGCGCTGCTTGATCCCGACATGGAGAGGATCCTCGCACTACGTCCGGATCTCGTCGTGAGCTACGGATCACAAACGGATGTGCAGGCACAACTCGCGCGGGCGAAGATTCGAGTCTTCAGCTACAAGCACGCCGGCCTGGCCGGAGTGTTCACGACATTGAAGGACCTCGGCGCAGCCGTCGGCAGACCAGCGGAAAGTGACAATCTCGCGCGCCAGATTCGCACTGGCCTGGACGCGATACAGGCACGGGTGCGCGGACGACCACAACCACGGACGCTGCTCGTCTTCGAGCGCGATCCCGCGTCGCTGCGTGGCGTTTACGTCAGCGGCGGTGTCGGTTTTCTCCACGACATGCTCGGCATCGCGGGCGGCGTGAACGTGTTTGCCGATGTCGCGCGCGAGTCGGTGCAGCCGTCGATCGAGACGATGCTGGCACGAGCGCCGGAGGTCATCCTCGAAGTTCGCGCAACCGGACTGCTCGCAGCGACGGACATCGCGCAGGCCAGGCGCGTATGGGGCGCTCTCGGCGCTGTGCCGGCCGTGAAACAAGGGCGGATCGAGATCCTTACCGGTGAACACCTCGTGGTCCCGGGGCCACGTGTCGTGCAGGCCACCGCCGCGTTCGCGCGAGCTCTTCATCCGGATGTATACAAATGAAGATTCTCCTGTCGTGGAGCTCTGGCAAGGACAGCGCGTGGGCACTGCACATGTTGAATGTTCAGTATCCCGGCGCTGTGCGATCGCTGCTGACGACGGTGAACGAGGCCGTCGATCGAGTGGCAATGCATGCCGTGCGGCGCGATGTGCTCGAGGCGCAGGCGAGCGCTGCCGGTCTGCCGCTGATCGTAGTGCCGATCCCGCATCCGTGTCCGAATCAGGTGTACGAAGCGCGGATGAAGATAGCGGTCGCTGACGCGGTCGCCGCAGGATTCACGCATGCCGCGTTCGGCGATCTGTTTCTCGAGGAGGTACGGCGCTATCGCGTCGAGCGGCTGGCCGGTACGGGTCTCGAGCCGCTGTTCCCGGTGTGGGGTATTCCGACTGACCGCCTGGCGAGCGACATGCTGGGATATGGTCTGCGCGCCCGGGTGGCGTGCGTTGACACGCGGGTGCTCGACGCATCGTTCGTGGGGCGCGAGTTCGATCGCCGTCTGCTCGATGACCTGCCGTCCGGCATCGACCCGTGTGGAGAGAACGGCGAGTTTCACACCTGCGTCTACGCCGGTCCGATGTTTCACAAACCGCTCGCCCTCGAGCCCGGCGAGATCGTCACGCGCGCGCCTTTCGTGTGGCGAGATCTGCAACTCGCCGCAGAACCTGCCATTTGGGGTCTGACCCGGGGTCAGACCCCGGGTCAGACCCCGTGAGCAGATTTATGAGCGGCTATCCGTCGCGCATCGTGTGTCTGACCGAGGAGACGACCGAGACTCTGTACCTCCTGGGCGAAGGCGACCGTGTGGTCGGCGTGTCCGGCTACACCGTGCGACCGCCGGAAGCCCGGCGCAAGCCGCGCGTATCGGCGTTCATCCACGCCAAATACGAGAAGATCGACGCCCTTGACCCTGATCTGATCCTCGGCTTCTCCGACCTGCAGGCCAACATCGCCGCCGAGCTGATCAAGCGCGGCTACCCGGTGATGGTCTTCAATCAGCGCAGCGTCGCCGAGATTCTCCAGATGATCCGCGTCCTTGGCGCGCTGATCGGCTGCACCGACAAAGCCAATCGGCTCATCTCACACCTCGAGCTCGAGATCGATTCGATTCGCGCCGCCGCCGCGCAGCTGCCGTGCCGTCCGCGCGTCTTCTTCGAGGAATGGGACGACCCGCTGATCTCCGGCATTCGCTGGGTGGAAGAACTCGTGCAGATCGCCGGGGGCGATTCGATTTTCCCGGAACTCCGCGACGCCAAACTCGGCAAGCAGCGCATCGTCAGTGCCGAGGACGTGATCCGCCGCCAACCCGATGTGATCATCGCGTCGTGGTGCGGGAAGGCGGTCAGGCGCGAGAAGATCGGGCAGCGCGAGGGATGGGGCGACGTCCCTGCGATACGCGACGGCCACATCTACGAGATCAAGTCCGCGTATATCCTGCAGCCAGGTCCAGCAGCGCTCACCGAAGGCATCCGCCAGCTGCACCACATCATCGCCAACGTGGCGCAGCGCCAGGGCGACGTTTCGAGAACAGCATCCGTCTCGATGTCACGAACGCGGCAATTCAAGACGTAAGCACGCCAACTCGCTCGAGCTGGGCGCGAGCGTTCGACTGCCCCGCGGCCGTGCAGGAAGTGGAAATTCCCGATTGCGGCACCACCGTTCAGATTCTGCCGCGGTCACGAACCTCATCGAAGTTACCGAACGGTGCTCTGACCGAGAAACAGGCCCGTGCTCACGGGCGGAATCACGCCAACCGCCCCCGCCCGTTCAAACAGCACTTCGACTGCTCGCCGCCCTTCACTACCAAGATCGACCGAGTAGTCGTTCACGTACAGATCGATGTGCTGGTACATCACGTCCTCGCTCATCTCCTGAGCGTTGGCCCGTACGAAGGGCAGGCTGGCGGTCCGATTCGCAAACGCGTGCTCGACGCTGCGTCTCATGACGCGGTTCACTTTGTGCTGGACGTCTTCCGGCAGGGCGCGATTGATGACGATGCCGCCGAGGGGAATCGGCACGCCGGTTTCGGATTCCCAGAACTCGCCGAGGTCGATGATCTTTTTCAGTCCCTTCGAGGCGTAGGTAAAGCGGTTCTCGTGAATGATCAGGCCGGCGTCAACCGTCCCATCGAGTACCGCGCCTTCGATCTCGGAGAACAGCACCTGGCACTTGCCCGTCGCGCGCGGAAAGGCCAGCGACAACAAAAAGTTTGCCGTCGTATATTTGCCGGGAATCGCAATCTTCAGATCGCCGCGTGCGACCTCATCACGTGAGATCTCGCGCTTTGAGATCAGCAGAGGCCCGCAGTTCCGTCCCAATGCGCTGCCGGCATCGAGCAGCACGTAGTTGCCGATGCAGTAGGCGTAGGCATGGAAACTCAGTTTGCTGACGTCGATGTGGCCGGCCAACGCCGCGGCGTTGAGCGCCTCAATGTCGGCCATGCGGACGTCGAATTCAAGTCCTTCGAGATCGATGCGCCGGTGCACCATCGCATCGAACATGAAACAGTCGTTGGGGCAGGGAGAAAAGCCGAGCGTCAGCCTCATAGCTCACTGAGCATACGCAATGTCGTGGCTCCGAGGCTCGCAATGGCTTCGGAGAGTTTCCACACGCCGCGATTGCGACGCTCGACGATATTCGAGACCGCGCGAACCTGTGCGAATCGCTGGCCGTGGACCAGACACGCATACATGAACGCCG
The DNA here is from genome assembly GCA_036742665.1 of Vicinamibacterales bacterium. Classification (GTDB taxonomy): domain Bacteria; phylum Acidobacteriota; class Vicinamibacteria; order Vicinamibacterales; family UBA2999; genus Gp6-AA40. The sequence continues at coordinate 16,728 of DAINQP010000015.1, forward strand.
CGCCTTCCATGCTCTCGACCTGCGGCGCGAATCGCTCCGTCACGGTGGCAATCGATCGATCGCGGCCGTGCACGGTGTTCACCGTGATGCCGCTCACTGCAGGAAGACTCGCCAGCGTGGCGCTGACCGGCGGCACAGGGTTGACCAGCGTGCCACTGACAAACGGTGGCTCGTTCTCGTCCAGCAGGTGCATCTCGTGGATGGAGAGAAACATCTCGTCGTCCTCGGCGCCGAGCTCCGCGAGCCGGTCGCTGACGACGTGCACGACCGCGCCAAGCGTCAACGAACGATCGAAGCTTCCACACACGCCAAGATTCAACGCGACGTCGTAGCGGTCGCGGCAGAGCGCGTGCGCGCACCACGTCGCGGTGGCCACCATACCGACCCCGCTGACGAGTACGTCAATATCATGAGCCCCCCCGCCATATCGCGTCGTCTTCGGACCGCGATCGCCCTCGCGACGCAGCCCGGCCGTGACTGGGGCGATCTCGGCCGCGGTCGCGGCGACGAGAAGGATTCGCACGCTCTGTGGCTACTTGTCTTTCGCCTTGTCTGCGAGCCAGCGAAAGAGGTTGCCGAAGTTAGCAGCGGGGGCTGAGAACTCCTGCGGCGTCATGATTCGCAGCATGTCTTGATGCGTAGGCGCACCGTAGGGAGCCGGGCCGGTGAACGAGAAGTCGCGATTGCCAAACAGCTCGATGCGTGGCGCCTGACCGAACACGTCCACGACATAGCGCAATCGCAATCCATCGCTTTCGTCGCGCACCGTGGACTGCCGAAGCTGGCGCTGCATGCGATCGAGGTTGAGCGGCAGGCGGCTGACATCAATGGTCGACTCAGCCGGCTTGTTACCCTTCGGCTCGGATCCGTCGGCTGACGCGCTCTGCGCAGCGGTCCCGGTCGCCTCTGTGAGGGTCAAGAGAAGCACCGACATTGGGCCGATCCACCTGGTGCGCATGTGGTTAAAGACGATCGCTGACTGCTACTGGCCTTCCTTCCATTCCTCGTACCAAGCCATCTGGATAGCCTCCAGCTTGGGCTCGTTCGAGGCCTTCGGGTCATCACTGAACCCGTCGAGCTGCGTGACTCTGTCGCGCAGGTCCGTAAAGCGCACCGTCAGCGGGTCCACGGCAGGAAACTTCTCGAACAGGGCAATGCCGATATCTTCAGAATCGCTCCATTTCACGAGCGTACCCCAGCCTTGTCGTCCTCGCGATCGACGTCCGACTTGCCGAGTTGAATGGCGCCGCCCTCCTGTACGTAGTTACGGGTGTACAACGGGAATTCGACGACGACATCGCCTTTAATAACGGCCTGGCAGCCCAGTCGCGAGTTAGGACGGAGATCCCACGCCGTGTCGAGGCGATCCAGCTCATTGTCCTGCGGCTCGCTGAGATTCTGTTCGCCTTCTTTGACGAAGAGATGACAGGTGGTGCAGGCACAGCTTCCGCCACAGGCGTGCTCGAGCGGAATCCCATGATTCATTGCCACGTCGAGAAACGACTCGGGCAGACCATGATGTGAGTATTCGAGCTTGCCATGCTCGAACTCCACGGTCGTCGATTTGCCGTCCTTGATGAAAGTGACTTTGGGCATTACATATCTTTCACATTCCGGCCGGCGAGCGCTTCGCGCACGGTGCGGTTCATCATGACTTCCGCGAGATGGCGCGTCGTGTGGTTGAGCGCGTGCGTCTTTTCGTGAATCACTTCGCGGTCTGTCCCGGCCATGACGTGTTTGAGGTCAGCGAGCGCGCGCTCGATAAGCGCGAGCTCGTCCTTCGCCAGTTCACCGCCGGTGACTTCGGCAAAATCAGGACGGCGCAGTGACTTTTCGGTGGCGCTGATGACAGTCTCAGCTTCGTTGCGCGCCTCGATGAGCAGCCGGGCATCGAAGTCTGCCTGCGCGTGCTCAAACGATTCGATGAGCATCCGCTCGACTTCCTGATCGGTCAGACCATACGACGGCTTGACTTCAATCGACTGCTCGACCGACGTCCGCAGCTCACGCGCGCCGACGCTGAGAATGCCGTCGGCGTCGATCTGGAACCGCACCTCGACACGCGGGAGACCGGCTGGCATTGGCGGAATTCCGCGCAACTTGAACCGGGCCAGCGACCGGCAGTCGGCGACGAGCTCGCGCTCGCCTTGCAGGACGTGGATGTCCACCGATGTCTGGTTATCAACGCTGGTGGTGTACATCTCGCGGCCGCTCGCCGGGATCGTCGAATTGCGCATGATGATCTTCGAGACCACGCCTCCGATCGTCTCGATGCCGAGCGACAGCGGTGTGACGTCGAGCAGAAGCATCTCGCGGCGTCCGCTGACGAGGATGTCGGCCTGCACGCCTGCACCAAGTGCCACGACTTCGTCAGGGTTGAGATCGCTGTGCGGCGTCTTCCCGAACAGCTCTGCGACGAGCCGGCGAACCAGCGGCGTCCGCGTCGCGCCGCCGACGAGAACGACTTCGTCTATCTCGTTCGGCTCGAGGCCCGCGTCGGCGAGCGCCTGCCGCACGGGCTGCAGCGTGCGATCGGCGAGAGGACGGATCAGCGTCTCGAACTCCGCGCGAGTGATCGTGCGACCATACCCGTTTGGCAGACCAGCCTGCGCCTCGACGCGGATCTCAGCTTGTTCGTGATCCGAGAGATCCCATTTCGCCTGAATAACCGCTTTTCGAATCGCCTGGATCAATTGCTGTTGCACGGGCGACGCATGCGTCGCCCATACGTCGTCGAGAACGAGCTCGACCAACAGCCGATCAATGTCGTCGCCGCCGAGATGCGTATCGCCGCTCGTCGCCAACGCCTGGAACACGCCATCTTCGACCTTGAGGATCGAGATGTCGAAGGTGCCGCCGCCGAGGTCGTACACCGCGATGGTGCCGCGGTTCTTCTTGTCCAACCCGTAGGCCAGCGATGCCGCGGTCGGCTCGCTGATGATGCGTAGCACTTCGAGTCCGGCCAGACGTCCAGCGTCGCGCGTCGCGGTGCGTTGTGCGTCGTTGAAGTACGCGGGCACGGTAATCACCGCGCGATCGACCTCGAAGTCGAACTCGCCCTGCTCGCGGAAATGTTCTTCAGCGCGCTGCTTCAGTTCGCGCAGAACGAACGCCGAGATTTCGGGCGGGGTGAACTCGCGGCCGCCGACGCTGATGCGCACGACGCCGCCGGGTTCGCCGCTGACACCGAAGGGCAACAGCGCAGCCTCGTCCTTCACGTCGTCGATACCGCGACCCATGAAGCGCTTGACGGAGTACACCGTCCGCGACGGCGATGTCAGCAGTCGTCGCTGCGCTTCGCGGCCGACAAAGACGGTGCCGTCATCGCCGAGCGATACCACCGACGGCACCAGCGCATCGCCGGAGCTGTCGCGAATGACTCGCGGTTCTGCGTCGCGCACGTAGGCGACCAGACTGTTGGTCGTGCCGAGATCGATGCCGACGACTTTTCCCATGGTCTACGGTCTTCGGTCTTCGGTCTTCGGTGGGTTTTCAGACTGAAGTCCGGAGACCGAAGCCTGAAGACCGATACCGGCAGCCTCTCTATCAATGGCCGCCAACAGATTGTTGATGTAATTCCGTTCGAGCAGCGTTTCGCGCAGGGCGTCCAGTGTCGCGCGCCGTTCAGCGGGCGCTGCCGTTTCTGCCTGACTGTCCCACTGCGCGCTCAACGCTTCGATCTGCCGCTCGTGCTCCTCGCGCTTGCGCTCGATCGGCGCACGTGCCGCGTCGAGCCGTGATGCCAACGCCGCCGGATCAGCACCTGTTTCTCGCTGCTCGCGAATCTCATCGAGCTCCTCGTTCAACTCGAACACTTCTTCGAGCAACGCCGGCGGCACTTTCGCGGCACCTGTTTCAACGTCCGACTTTGTCGACGGCAAGCCCTCGATTGCGAGCAGATGCTCGATGCGGGTCGCCGGCGTTCGCAGCGCTCGATAGGCGTCATTGAGATACGAGGAGCGCTCGAGACTCGCCAGCCGTTCAGTAGGCGACGCGGTGTAGTAGTAGTCGGGGTGAAACTTCCGGCTCAACTCGCGGAAGCGGCGATCCAGATCGTCCTGCGCAATGGTCAGCTTGCGCGGCAGGCCGAAGAATGTGAAGTAATCGCCATGCCGGCCGAGCGCCAGGATGCGGCTGCACTGCGGGCAGAAGTGCTCGTCCACAGGAGCGCCTGCGCCGCAGCTGCGGCACTCGAGCGTCGAGACAGGGCTCACGGGAATCGGATCGGGGGTCATTGGCCGCTCAGAAAATCCGGGCGCGTCACGCGCCGAAGGAGCTGCCGCAACCGCAGGTCTGCTTCGCGTTCGGGTTGTGGAACACGAACCCCTGGGTCAGAAGCGCCGTGTCGTAGTCGAGGGTGGTGCCCTTCAGGAACAGGTAACTCTTCTTGTCCACGAAGAGCTTCGCGCCATTGCCTTCGAAGACCTCGTCGCCGGTGCGGGCTTCCTTCTCCCAGGCGAACGTGTAGCTCAACCCCGAGCAACCGCCGCCTTTGACGCCGACACGAAGACCGCCATCGCTGATGCCCTGCTTGGCCATCAGCGCCTTGATCTTCTTCGCAGCGCCTTCACTGATTTCGATCATGTTGTTCTAGCTGGAGGTGGTCGTCGATAGCTGGTAGGAGTTCACTGTCCTTGCTATCCGCTACCAGCTACCAGCTACCACCTACCACCTAAGCGTTAGGCTGAGCATGGCCTGCTGACGCCGGCACGCCCTTGTCCTTGTCCTGCTTCGTCTTGTAGTCGGCGATCGCCGCTTTGATCGCGTCCTCGGCCAGTACCGAGCAGTGGATCTTCACTGGCGGCAGCGACAACTCGGCGACGATGTCGGTGTTCTTGATCGCCAGCGCCTGATCGACGGTCTTGCCCTTGAGCCACTCGGTCGCGAGACTCGAGCTCGCAATCGCCGATCCGCACCCGAACGTCTTGAACTTGGCGTCGTCGATCACGCCGGTCTCGGGGTTGACCTTGACCTGCAGTTTCATCACGTCGCCGCATTCGGGCGCGCCCACGAGACCCGTGCCGACGTTGGCGTCGTCCTTCGGCAGTGAACCGACGTTGCGCGGGTTCTCGTAGTGGTCGATGACCTTGTTTGAATACGCCATTTGTCTATCTCTCCGTAATGCAAAATTCAAAAGTCAACATTCAAAATGAATGCGCGATCCGTTTTGCATTTCTGCATTTTGCATTTTGAATTACGCGTTAATGCGTGACCCACTGCATCTTCGACAGGTCAACGCCTTCCTTCACCATCTCGTAGAGCGGCGACATCTCCCGCAGACGCCGGACGACTGTCGTCAATTTCTCGATCACATAGTCGACCTCTTCCTCAGTCGTCCACCGGCCGAGGCCGAAGCGGATCGAGGAGTGCGCGAGGTCATCGCCGGCGCCGAGCGCCTTTAGTACGTAGGACGGCTCCAGGCTCGCCGAGGTACACGCGGAGCCGGATGAGACGGCTACGTCGTTGATACCCATCAGCAGCGACTCGCCTTCGACGTAGGCAAAGCTCACGTTGAGGCTGTGCGGCAACCGGTGCTCTATCGATCCATTGATGTAGAGCTCATCGAGGTTCTTGTGAAGACCGGCATTCAGCCGCTCACGCAGCTTGCGCAGCCGCTCGGCTTCAGAGCCCATCTCGTTCTTGCAGATCTCAGCGGCTTTCCCGAGGCCGACGATGCCCGGGACATTGAGGGTGCCGGACCGCATACCGCGCTCGTGACCGCCACCACTGATTTGCTCGGCGAGCAGCACGCGTGGATTACGGCGCCGCACGTACAGCGCGCCGACCCCTTTCGGCCCATACATCTTGTGGGCGCTCAGCGACAGCAGATCGACTTTCAGGTCGTTGACGTTCACCGGAACCTTGCCCACCGCCTGTACGGCGTCCGTGTGGAAGAGAATTCCCTTCTCCTTCGCAATCGCGCCGATCTCGGCGATCGGCTGCAGCACGCCAATCTCGTTATTGGCGGCCATGATCGTGATGAGAATCGTCTTGTCGGTGATCGCGTCGCGCAGCTCGTCGAGAGTGATGCGCCCGTCCTTGTGCACCGGCAGATAGGTGACGCGCGCGCCCTGCTTTTCCAGCTTCTTGCAGGTGTCGATCACCGCCTTGTGCTCGATTACGCACGTGATGATGTGATTGCCCTTCTCGCGATACATCTCGGCGACACCCTTGATCGCCAGGTTGTTCGATTCAGTCGCGCCGCTCGTGAAGATGATTTCTTTCGCGCTGGCGCCAATCAGATCGGCCACCTGCTTGCGGGCAGTCTCCACCGCATCTTCGGCTTCCCAGCCGAACGAATGGTTGCGGCTCGCAGCGTTCCCGAAGTGCTGCGTGAAGAACGGCGTCATCGCCTCGAGCACCCGTGGATCGACGGGCGTGGTGGCGTGATAGTCCATGTAAATCGGAAGCTTCATCTTCAAATCCGTAGGGCCGGTCCTTCTGGACCGGCCATCTGGCCCGTCCGAAAGGACGGGCCCTACACGTAATCGTCACGCGCCGCGTCGCACGACGGCGACGGGTGCAGCAAATGTCGGTTCCTGTTCGGAAGCCATATCCGCAAGAGAGACCATCCCGAGAGTCTGCACGATGCGCTCGCGAATCTGCCAGAGCGGGCCCCGCACGCTGCACTTGCCGTATTGCTCGCAGTCGTGTTTGTCCGTCGAGCACGCCGTCACCGTGAACGGCCCGTCGATCGCCTCAACAACATCTGCGACGCTGATCAACGCGGACGACCGGCTCAACGTGTATCCGCCGCGCGTGCCCTGCGTCGAGATCAGCAAGCCGGTGCGCACCAGACGCTGCAGCACCTTGGCCATCAACTCGATGGGGATGTCGTAGTGCTCGGCAATTTCCCGCGCGCTCGAGGACGTCGCCCCTGTGTCCTTGTGGGCCAGGTGCTTCATCGCGATCAGCGCGTAATCGGCCTTCTTCGACAGCCTCAACATGAAATACGACTACTCTTGTCGGTATTCTACTCTAGCCGGTAGTTGGTAGCTAGTAGCTTCTGGCAAGAGCCTGAACAGCTAACCGCTACCAGCTGCCAGCTACGGCCTATCGCCTAGTACTTGGGCTGGCTCGGATCGACCTTGTCAATCCACTCCAGAATCCCACCCTTGAGGTTCTTCACGTTCGTGAACCCCACCGATTTCAGGAAGTCCTGGGCCTTCGCGCTGCGGCCGCCCATCTTGCACTGCGTCACGATCTCGCGATCCTTCGGCAGTTCTTGATACCGCCTCGGCAGCTCACCGAGCGGAATCAAGGTCGAGCCTGCGATGCGGTTGATCTGGTATTCGTTCGGCTCGCGCACATCGAGAATGAACGGCGTCTCGCCGGCATCGAGCTTCTTCTTCAAATCGACCGGCGTGATCTCCCAATCGTTCACGGTGACTCCTGTCGTCTGCGCCTGCGCCGGCTCGGGCCGCACACCGCAGAACTGTTCGTAATCGATCAACTTCGTGACGGTGGGATTCGGACCGCACACCGGGCACTCCGGATCCTTCTTCAGCTTGAGCTCACGGAAGCGCATCTTCAGCGCGTCGTAGATCAGGAAACGGCCAATGAGCGGCTCACCAATGCCGGTGACCAGCTTGATCGACTCCGTCGCCTGAATCACGCCGATGACTCCGGGCAGCACACCGAGCACACCTCCTTCGGCGCAGCTTGGCACCAGTCCCGGCGGCGGCGGCTCAGGATACAAGCACCGGTAGCACGGACCATCCTTGGTCCCAAACACTGACGCCTGACCCTCGAACCGGAAGATGCTGCCGTACGCATTGGGAATTCCCGAGAGGACGCAGGCGTCGTTCACGAGATAGCGCGTCGGGAAGTTATCGGTCCCGTCGAGGATGACGTCGTAGCCCTTGAACAGGCGCATGGCGTTCTCGGAGGAGAGCGCTTCTTCGTAGGTGTCCACCTGCACGTGCGGATTCAGCGCGACGATCTTGTTCTTCGCCGATTCGAGCTTCGTGCGTCCGACGTCCTCCGTCGTGTGCAGCAGTTGACGCTGCAGGTTGCTGAAATCGACGACGTCGAAGTCCACGATGCCGAGACGGCCGATACCGGCCGCCGCGAGATACATCGCCGCGGGAGATCCAAGACCGCCTGCGCCGATGCACAGCACACTCGCCGCCTTGATCCGGCGCTGACCGTCCATCCCCACTTCCGGCATGATCAAATGCCGGCTGTACCGCTTGATCTCTTCTGCCGAGAGATCCGTCCCGGCTGCGCTTGAGGCCCGCCTCGCCGTAGCTTCAGCGGAGGCGGGAGCGCCGCCCGCCACCGACGGGACGATGCTGAGCGTGTCGCCGGATTTCACCGGCGTCGCTTCCTTCTGCAGGTAGCGGATGTCCTCGTCGTTCAGATAAACGTTCACGAAGTTCCGCAGCTTGCCGTTGTCGGCATACAAATGCTTGCGCAAACCCTCGTAGCGGGTCGTCAGATCGGCGAGCAGCTCGCCAACCGTTGCACCGCTGACCTGGACGGACTCCTGCTTATCCGTGAATGGACGAAGCGGCGTCGGGATGTTGATTGTGTTCGGCATGAGTGAGGCTTTCCTCGTCGAATGCAGAGCGATCCTCGCGCAATCGCCAGGACGTCATGTCCTCGGGCGTGCCGGCGCGGACGGCAACGATGATGTACGAAAAGAACGGCCACGCGTGATCGAGGTCGTACTGCGACGGACGCGCGGGGTGATCAGGATGCGAGTGATAGAACCCGAGCAGGTCGACCTTCAGCTCGGTGGCGCGCTGCTCGGCGTCGCGATAGTCCTGTGGCCGCACGAGAAATCGACGGCGTGGACCTTCCTCGGTCGTGTTCGGCAGCGCATACGTTGCGGTGACCACACCGTCGCGGCCATACAACGCGCCGCAGCATTCGTTCGGATACGTCTCTGCGCCGTGGGCGCGAATCGCCTCGGCCACTCCGGGCTGAAGTGACAACGCCATCAGCTCGCCTCCTCGTCGGTTTCGTCCCACAGACGCTCGGACAAATACTTCTCGCCGCCGTCGCAGAACACCACGACGATCACCGCATCCGACGTCTGCCGCGCGACGCGAAGCGCCCCAGCCAGGTTGGCGCCGCTCGAAATGCCGACGAACAGTCCCTGTTTGGCCAGACGGCGTGTCAGGCTGAAGGCCTCCTCGGTGCTGATGCCGATGTCCTCGTCCGCCAACGTCGCGTCGTAGATGCCTGGCACAATCGCCGTCGCCATGTGCTTCAACCCTTCGAGCGCGTGCAGTGGTGAGTCCGGCTGCACGGACACGAGTCGGATCGCCGGGTTGTACTCACGAAGTCGTCGCCCGACACCGACAAACGTTCCGCTCGTACCCAGGCCGGCGACGAAGTGCGTCAGCCTGCCGCCGGTCTGCTCGATCAACTCCGGCGCCGTCGTATCGTAGTGCGCGCGCCAATTTCCCGGATTGTTGTATTGATCCGGGTAGAAGTAGAGCGTCGAGCTCTCTTCGAACATCTGTTTGACGCGGATGATCGCACCGTCGGATCCCTGCATGGGATCGGTAAAGATGACTTCGGCGCCGAACGCCTTCAGGATTCGCTTGCGCTCCGGCGTCACATTCTCCGGGACGCAGAGCCGGACCCGATAACCCTTGGCCGCGCCAATCATCGCGTAAGCAATGCCGGTGTTACCGGAGGTCGCGTCCAGGATGATCTTGTCGCGAGTAAGCGCCCCTGATCGTTCGCCTTCCGCAATCATTCGGGCTGCCGCCCGATCCTTGACGGAACCACCGGGGTTCTCCCATTCGGCCTTCGCGTAGAGCTGGACATTACGAAGGCCGTCCTCGAAACCCGCCAGGCGGATCAACGGCGTATTGCCAATCAAATCAACGATGGACGAGGCGGTACGAAGGAACCCTGGAGAGGCAACGGCCATATCCGACTGTTTCAGTCTGGAATTATACCGGGATCCGGCCTCCACGGGCGACGCATGGGTCGCCCTACCGCCCTTCCGCAACCTTGCAGGCGTCGCAAAGCACCCGGGCTGCCCAGTCGAAAACCGTATGGCCGCACACCTGCTGACGCAGCGCCCGCATCCGTCGCTCCGCCTCCGCCGAGCCCATTGAGAGCGCCGCGTGCAGCGTTTCAGCGAATTCGTCCGGCGCAAACGGGTTGACCTGCAGCGAGTCGGAGAGCTCCCGCGCCGCACCAGCAAACTTCGACAGCAGCAGCACGCCGCGATTGTCGGTGCGCGCAGCCACGAATTCCTTGGCCACCAGGTTCATACCATCGTGCAGCGAGGACACGACGCACACGTCGGTGGCCCGATACAGAGCTGCAACGTCCTTTGGGGTGTGATATTCGCGACGATAAACGATCGGAAGCCAGCCAGGCAGTCCGTGTCTCGCGTTGATCTTGTCCACGAGCTCGCCGATCTCACGACTCAAGTCGCGATACCGGTCAATTCGGTCGCGCGTCGGCGATCCGACCTGCACGAGGACCACGCGATTGCGCCACTCCGGGTATCGCTCCAGGAATCGGTCGAATGCGAGCAGACGATCGGGAATGCCTTTCGTGTAATCGAGCCGGTCGACGCCCATGACGATGCGCCGATCACCGACGTCGAGATGGCGTCGCGTCGCAGCAACCTCTTTCGTCCACGCCGCTCCGGGAGCGGTGCCGTTCCACGTCGAGGGATCGATGCTGATCGGGTACGGCCGAATCGCCGTCTGATGTCCGCGGCAATATACCGAGAAGGTCTCCTGATCGATCCGCGCCTCCATCGTTCGATCGACGGTCTCGAGGAAGTTGTTGCAGTGGTACTGCAGGTGAAACCCAAGGAGATCATTCCCGAGGAGTCCGTCGAGCACCTCCGACTGCCACGGCAAAATCCGGAACGCCTCCGGGTTCGGCCACGGAATGTGCCAGAACTGACACACGACGGCATCGGGCCGCGCCGCCTTCACGAACCGCGGAAGCAATGCGTAGTGATAGTCCTGGACGAAGACAATCGCCCGAGTTCCGGCGATCTCTTCGAGGACGACATCGGCAAAACGCCGGTTGACCTCGACGTAGTGCCGCCAGTCACTCTGATTGAACACCGGGCGCGCGTACGCGATGTGACACAACGGCCACAACGCGTTGTTCGACACGCCGTAGTAGTAGCCGCTCTCTTCCTGCTGCTTCAGAAATACCCGGCGTAACGAGTACTTCGGCTTGTCGGGTGGCACCGCGACGCGGCCGGATGGATCCGACGACTCCAGATCCCCGCTGCCATTCCCGTGCGCCACCCACGTGCCTCCGCACGCCCGCATCACTGGATCGAGCGCCGTGACAAGCCCGCTCGCCGGTTGCTTCCAGTTGATTCGTACCTTGTTGCCCTGCCGGAGCACCCAGCGCCTGAATCCTGTCCGCTCGGTTACTTGTTTCTCGTGCACGTAGGGTTGCCGATTCGCGACTACGACCAGCTTGGTGTCGCGTAGCCGGTCCGCCATCGTCCGCACCAGGTCAGCTGACGTCATCGCCCGTACTCCTTCCGTGCCCATTGCGGTTGGTCACGCCTAAGAGAACAGCTGCGACGTCAGCTGGGGAGTTCAGTCGCAGACGTGCAAGGGAAGGCCGTTGTCCGACGACGACGGTCAGGCCGTCGCCGACCGCGAAACGCTTCCTCGTCGGTCACATCGTCGCCAAAGAAGATGCACCAGGTTTTCTGCCGCGCGTGCGTCTCGACGTCGTCCACGATCCAGCGCACTGCGTCGCCTTTGTTCCAGGCAATGTTGGGTAACAGCTCGACCGCCTCACTGGCGTCGAGCACTTTGAGTTCGTCCGAGTCGAGCCACGGACGAGCGACGTCGACCGCCGTGTGGAGCACGTCCTTGCGTCGAGCGGGATCGACAGCCCGCACGTGGACGGTCAGAGATACGCCTTTATGCTCGAGCCTGACGCCGGGCACTTCGCCAAAAGCGCCCTTCATCGCATCGGCAACGCGGTCGATGAGCTCGTGCGAATCCACGAGATCGGGATGATGCCACGCGTGATTGCCGTGACGAATTTCGAGACCGTGAAGGCCGGCGAGATAGATGTGGTCTGGCAATTGAGTGCGGCGGGCCAAATCGTCCACGCGTCGCCCGCTGACAAGCCCTACGGTCACACGATCGTGCGAGGCGAGTGTCGCGAGTGTGTGTCGGGTGTCGTCATCCAGCCGCGGAGCCGACGGATCGACGTCGAATGACGCCAGAGTCCCGTCGAAGTCCGACAGCACCACGAGATGAGCTCGTGGCGGACGGGCGCCGATCGCGGCGAGGACCTCGGGGATCATCTTAGGATCGTAGTCACTCAGCCAATTCACGCAACCTCTACAGCAGAACCTCGACCGTTCCGGACAGTCGAGTCTCACACAGATCCATACTCAAGGATCTGGCCGTGTTTGTTATCGGTTGTTTTCTGTATTTCTGGCTGCTTATCGGCGCGTTACGCGTCAGTGCACAATCCCGCGCCGCGCCGCATACCGAACCACCTCTGCCGTGTTGCGAAGGCCGAGCTTGTGCAGCAGATGAGTTCGATGGGTTTCAACGGTCGCTGGGCTGATGGAGAGCACGTCGGCAATTTCCTTGCTGCTCTTTCCCTCGGCGACCAGTTGCAGCACTTCGCGCTCACGTTCGGAGAGGGCGTCGTAGCGATCCGTGATGCCTCGCTCAGTCAGGCTCCTGACATAGTCATCGAACACGACCTGCGCGACGGCTGGACTGAAGAACGATTTCCCCGCGGCGACCGCCGCGATCGCGGCAATCAACTCGGAGCCCGCGGACTCTTTGAGGAGATACCCGCGTGCGCCGGCCTGAACGGACTGCGTCACATATGCCTGATCGCTGTGCATGCTTAGAATCAGGACGCGGACCCCCGGCGCGCGGCGGATGATCTGCCGCGTGGCTTCGATCCCGTTGAGGAGCGGCATGCCGATGTCCAGCACCGCAACGTCGGGGTTGAGCTCGATCGCTTCGCGAACGGCATCGCGCCCGTTGCCGGCTTCGGCGACGACACGCCAGTCGCGACGATCCTCGAGAATCTTTCGCAGCCCCTGACGCAGGACGGTGTGATCGTCGCCGAGCAACACGCGCAGTTCATCCACGGTTCACCTCCGAATCGATCAACGACGCGACGAGATCCGGGTCGAGATCGTCCACTCGACTCGCCAGAACGGCCGGCAACTCGACTTCAATCCGTGAGCCACCAGACGCGCTCTCAATGCACACCTGTCCGTGCAGTCCGGTCACGCGCTCGCGAATGCTCAGGAGGCCGAGCCCGCGCCGCTTGCCCGGCCGTTCTACGTCGGCGACGTCGAATCCGATGCCGTTGTCCGCGATAGTCACGCGGACCGACTCGTGATCGAGCGCGAGTTGTACCGTCCCGCCGGTCGCCTCCGCGTGTCGCGCGATATTGGTCAGGCCTTCCTGCACGATTCGGTAGACGGCGCGTTCGGTCTCGGCGTGCAGACGACGATCCGGTCCTTCATGCATAAATTCGACGGCGATCTGATGGCGGCGCCGAAAGTCGGCGACCAGCGATTCGAGCGCGGCGACCAGTCCAAGGTCGTCGAGCGCCGAGGGGTGCAACAGGTGTGACAGGTCGCGAACGCTATGCAGGGCGGCGTCCGCGCTCGTCTGAGCATCCGCCAACAGCGCGCGCGTCGCCCCCATCCGTTCGATCCGCCGTTCGGCAACCGCTAACTGGACTTTCACCGCGCTCAGCGCCTGTCCGACATCGTCGTGTAATTCGCGCGCGATTCGCTGTTGCTCCTCTTCGCGCGCGTGGACGAGCCGCGCGGAGAGCCGTTGCAGATCGCTCGCGATGCGCTCTTCGCACTCGTGCTGCTCTGTGAGGCGCCGCTCCAGCGACGCCGCGTGCTGCGACACGAACCAGCCGATCACCAGGCTGATGACGAGTGCCGCCCCAAACACGGTCCAGACCTGGCGTTGCATTTCGGCCTGTGTTTGAGTGATGTCGCGCTGCTGATCGATGAACGCGGCGCGGTTGAGCGCCTGGACCTCATCCGAGATGCGAATCGCCGACTCGCGCTTGGGCATGAACCGCCGCAGCAGCGTGCGCGCCTCGGCCGGCCAGCGGCTGCTGTCGGTGGCCAGCACTTCGTCGGAGGCAAGGCGGAATTCGCGAATCTCCGCGCGCAATCGATCAACGCGTTCGCGTTCCGCCGCCGAGTCGAGAAACGGCACGTACTGCTTCAGCCGCGTGTCGATCGCGGCGTACGCCTTCTCGATGCTCTGACGATGCTCGGCCTGAGCGGTGACATCGGAATCGAGCAGCGCGTCCCTGAGCAGCACCGAGGCTTCGAGCACCTGCGCACGGACCGACGCGAGTAACTCCTGCGACTGCTGGTACCGCGAGCCAATGCCGGCGCTGTTGCGCTGGGCCTGGCCCACGCGCTGCGCGACCTGATAACCGGCAAACAGCCACAGCCCGAGCATCAGGCCGAAGCCGGCGAGCAGCACTGTGCGAATGGTCAACCGTTCGACGACCGGGCCCATACCTCGCATCCTACCGCCGATTCAGACCGGTCATACGTCGGTTTTTTGCAGAGGAAATACCGACTCCTCGGGATACGCGGGCGCGTTGCCGCCGACTATCGTCCCAACAGGAGGAAGAATCGTGTCTCAGCGATTTGCCTACGTTGTGATCGGCGCGCTCCTGGCCATTGTCGGCGGCGCGGGGCTGACCCTGGCGGCCGCGCAGAACGGTGGATCCCAGCACCAGAAGCTGACGTTCGACGGTGACACCGCGTTGTGGACAGTTGCCGTCAAGCCGGATAAGACGGCTGACTTCGAGCAGATCATGCAGAAGATGCGGAGCGCGCTGATGAAATCGGCGGATCCGATGCGTCGTGAGCAGGCGGCGGGCTGGAAGGTGATGCGCATGACGCAACCGCTCGGAGACGGAAACATTGCCTACGTGCACATCGTGCATCCGGTGGTGAAGGATGCTGACTACACCATCATGCAGACACTGTACGAGGCGTTTCCGGACGAACGGCAGGCTTTGTACGAGATGTACCGGGGTGCGTTCGCCAAGAATGTGTCGTTAGCCGTGGGGTCCATTGCCGTTGACTTGTCGCAAACGCCCTGAACTACGGAATTCTCCCGAGGCAAAAATACCGAGACGGCGACCGCGGGCTAAGGTGAGTCCCGGTGGAGATGGATCGCTTGCTGCGCCGTCTCCTGCTGCGTGCGAACGCCGAGGACATGACCGTCAAGGGTCTCAGCGAACAAGTCGAGGCGTTGCGCGCGCATCACAACGTCCGCCGAACGCTGATGCGATTTGCGATTTACAGACGGCTGACGCCGGAGCAGCGTTCGGCTCTCACGCAGCTCCGGCGAACCGATAACGAGATACGGTCGGGACCAACGCGAGTCCGCCCGCTAGGAGATCGGCTTTCCCTCGGCGTCGCGAATTTCAATGGCGCCGAGATTCAACTTCCGCAGCTCGGGTTCGATCTTGGCGCGATCGCCAACCGCAATGACGACCATAGCGCCCGGGACCAGATATTTCTTGGACACAGCCAGCGCCTGATCCGGTGTGACGGCGTTCACCTGCTCGGCGTAGCGCGTGTAGTAGTCGAGGCCGAGGTTATAGATGAACACGTTGGAGAAGTTGTTCACCGCATTCGCACTGCTCTCGAACGCACCCGGCAGCGAGTTGGCGAGTGAATCCTTCGCCTTCTGGAGCTCCTCCGCTGACACGGGTTTGTCCACCATGCCGCGGACCTCTTTGAAGATCTCGTCCACGGCCGCCGCGGTCACATCGGTGCGCACGCCAGAGGCGATCTGGAACGGCCCGGCCGCGCGCCTGAATGAGAACTGCGAGTTGGCGCCGTAGGTGTAGCCGTGCTCCTCGCGCAGGTTCATGTTGATGCGGCTCGAGAAGAGCCCACCGAGCGCGAGGTTCATCACCTGCATCGGCCGGAAATCAGGTGAGGACCGCGGCGCGCCAATGCTGGCGACGCGCAGCTGCGTCTGCGGGCTGCCCGGCTTGTCGACGATCACCACACGAGCCGGCGTCGTCGACGGCATGCCGAGGGCCGGCTGCGCGGGTGTGCCCTTCTGCCATCCGCCGAAGGCCTTTTCCGCCAGTGCCTTCAGCTCATTCATGGAAATGTCACCGGCCACAACGAGTGCCGCGTTGTTCGGCACGAAATTCTGCTTCCAGAATGCTTCCATGTCGGCGCGCGACACGCTCTTGAGCGCCGCCTCCGTGCCGATCTCGCTGTACCCGTAGGGGTGCATCGGCCCATACAGCGCCGATGCCGTGACCTGCGCCGCGACCTGATTCGGGTTGTCACGCTGCTGCACGAGCGCGGCCAGACGGCTGGCGCGCTGCCGTTCGATCTCCTGGGCGGGGAACGATGGATTCAGCGTGACGTCGGCGAGCAGATCGGCGGCCGGGCCGAAGTTCTTCGACAGCGATCGCACGGCGAGTGTCGTCGCGTCCATGGAGCTGCTGATGCCGAGCGATGCGCCGAGCTGGGCGACTTCGTCGGCGATCTGCAGCGCGTTCCGCGTCGCCGTCCCTTCGTCCAGCATCGCTGCGGTGAAGTTGGCGAGCCCGGGTTTGTCGAGCGGGTTGGCATCGCTGCCGGTGCGGAGCACGAGATTGGCGGCGACGATCGGCAGACCGCGGCGCTCGCTCAGGATCAATATCAGCCCATTGGGCAGCGTCTCCGATACCGGCGTGGCCAGCTGCAGCGGGCGCGTGGCGGCCGACTTCGGCATCTCATTGCGCCACGGTTCGTCGGCGTTGATCGATTCGCTGCCCTCGCCTTCAGCGGCCTTGGACGCCGGCGGCGTGGCCACCTGTGGCGGTGCGGCCGGCTGTCCGGGCACGACGTGCATCACGACACGCGCCGTCGGCGCGAGTTGATCGCGCGCGAACATCTGCAGCGTGGACGCATTCACCGCGCGATAGCGCTGGACGTCCTGCTGTAGATAATCGGGATTCTTGAGATAGTGGTTGTAGCTGTTGAGACGATCGGCGATCCCACCGAAGCCGCCCAGCCGCTCGAGACCGCCGATGATGTTGGTCTCGATCATGTTGCGAGCGCGCTCGACCTCACTCCTCTCGGCCGGCTGTGATCGGAACGTGGACAATTCTTCTTCGAGCGCCTTCTCGAGTTCCTCTACCGTGTGTCCCGGCCGCGCCGTGGCCTGAATCTGGAAGACGGAGCCGAGCATCAGCGAGTACTGCTGCGCCGTTACGTCCTGGGCGATCTGCTTCTCGTAGACCAGCTTCTTGTACAGACGGCTCGAACGTCCGCCACCGAGGATTGTTGCGGCGATGTCGGCCTCGGCGTCGCCAGGCTTGAGGATCGGCGAGGTCAGCCACGCCATATACACGCGAGGCAACTCCACGCGGGCGTTGACGACCTTGCGGCGCTGGGAGGTGATCTTCGGTGTGTCTGCTTTGATCGGCGGAGCAGCCGGGCCTCGCTTCAGCGTGCCGAAGTATTTCTGCACCAGCGCCTTCATTTGCGCCGGCTCGAAGTCGCCCACGATGGCGAGGCTGGCGTTGTTGGGCGCGTAGTACTGGCGGAAGAATTTTTTCACGTCATCGAGCTTCGCGGCCTGGATGTCTTCGTGCGAGCCGATGACGTTGCCGTAATACGGATGGCCGGCGGGAAACAGCGTCTGCGTGAGCGTTTCCTCGGCCAACCCGTACGGCTCGTTTTCCACGCTCTGGCGCCGCTCATTGCGGACGACATCCTGCTGATTCGACAGCGCCGCCTGATCGAGTTTATCGAGCAGGTATCCCATCCGATCGGACTCGAGCCACAGTGCGAGCTCCACCTGGTTCGATGGGACGGTCTCGAAATAGTTCGTGCGGTCGTAGTCGGTGGTGCCGTTCAAGTCGCTCGCGCCGGCGGCCTCGAGCAGACGGATGTGCGAGTCGGGTGGCACGTGCTTCGAGCTCTGGAACATCATGTGCTCGAAGAGGTGCGCGAAGCCGGTGCGCCCTTTCTCCTCGTTGGCGGGACCGACGTGATACCAGAGATTCACGGCCACCATCGGCAGCCCGCGCTTCTGACTCAGGATCACCTCGAGCCCATTCGGTAGCGTGTACTTCTCAAACTGCAAACGCGGAATGTCGACTGACGCCGCCGTGCCGCGATTCTGCGCCGATGAAGTCGTGAGCCCGGCAATCGCGAGCACCAACGCCGCGAGGAGGGAGATAAACGGTCGTGTATACATGACAGTGACTCTTCTACGTGGCTGTGTTGTCGAGACTTGCCCACAGATACCAGCAAGCAACGGAGCGATACGGCCGCCAGTTCTCACCTAGACGAGTCAGGCGGACAGGCGTCGGCGCGAGACG
The DNA here is from genome assembly GCA_036742665.1 of Vicinamibacterales bacterium. Classification (GTDB taxonomy): domain Bacteria; phylum Acidobacteriota; class Vicinamibacteria; order Vicinamibacterales; family UBA2999; genus Gp6-AA40. The sequence continues at coordinate 35,058 of DAINQP010000015.1, forward strand.
CAGCCTATATGCTCGCTGGACTGCCTTCACGATGCCAAGGTCTCCAACCGGCAGCACATCAGGGCGGTGCAAGCGGAACATGAGGAACATCTCAGCCGTCCAGCGGCCGATACCCTTCACGCTCGTCAGCGCAACGATGACGTCTTCATCGCGCAACGTTTCGAGGGCGTCGAGCGCCAGCGAGCCATTCAGAGTACGCGCGCACAAATCGCGAATGTATCCAAGCTTCTGAGGGCTGATACCGACGGCGCGAAGCCGCTCGTCCGGCATCGCGACGATGGCCGCAGCCGTGGGACGGCCATCGAACAGGGCCGCGAAACGCCCCTCGATCGTCGCCGCCGCTTTCGTCGAGAGCTGCTGCGCGATAATCGCGTGGAGCAGCGCGCGAAACGGATCGGTGCGCTGCGCCTTCGCAAGCCCGCACTCGCCGAACCGGCGCATCAAGTCGCGAATCACCGGGTCGCGGCGCGCCAACACCCGACGCGCCTTGGCGTAATCAGAAGGCGTCATTGACGAAGGTCAAAGGGCACGACGAAGGTCAAAGGGCAAAACGCAAAGGTCAAAAGGTTAGGTCGTTCGCGGCGTTGAGTAAAGGCCCCATATCCGTTGGGACGAGCGAACGGCTCACAGGGTTGGGACACTAGAATGGGCGGATGTCAACGACCGGGCCTCTTGCCGGCCTGACCGTGCTGGACCTGACCCGCGTCCTCTCCGGGCCGTACTGCACGATGTTGCTGGCCGACATGGGCGCGCGCGTCATCAAGATCGAGCAGCCCGGTCGCGGCGACGAGACGCGGGCCTGGGGACCGCCGTTTGTCGCCGGGGAAAGCGCGTACTTTCTTAGTATCAACCGTAACAAGGAAAGCGTCACGCTCGACTTCAAACAGCCGGGCGGACGGCAGGCGCTCGATCGTCTGGTGGATCGCGCCGATGTGCTGGTCGAAAACTTCCGGCCCGGCACACTCGATCGCCTCGGGCTCGGCTACGCCGCTGTTGCAGCAAAACACCCGCGGCTTGTCTACTGCTCGATCTCCGGGTTCGGCCAGACCGGACCGCGTCGGCACCAGGCTGGCTACGACGCGGTGATGCAAGCAGAAGGCGGACTGATGAGCGTCACCGGCGGTGCCGACGGTCCGGCCTACCGCGTCGGCGTCGCCATCGCCGATCTCGTCGCTGGCCTGCTCGCCGCTCAGGGCATCGTCCTGGCGCTGTACTCCCGGGACCGAACCGGACGCGGCCAGCAGGTCGATGTGGGCATGCTCGACGGAGTCGTATCGCTGCTCACCTATCACGCGTCGATGCATTTAACGACCGAGACGAGGTCGCAGCGCGTCGGCAACCGTCACGCGACGATCGCGCCGTATGACACGTTCAGCGCCGCCGACGGCGAGCTGTTCCTCGCGGTCGGGAACGACGATCAGTTCCAACGGTTCTGCGAGGCAACCGCGCAGCAGGCGCTGCTCACCGACGAGCGCTTTGCGACGAACCCCTCACGCGTGGTTCATCACCGTGAACTGCGTGAGCGGCTTGCGCCGATTGTGCGGCAGCAGTCTCGCGCCTACTGGAACGAGCTGCTCACGCGTGCCGGCGTTCCATGTGGCTCGGTACGCGATGTGCCCGATGCGTTGTCGGATCCGCAGCTCATGGCGCGCGAGATGATCCAGGCCGTTGAACACGTCGCAGCCGGGACGATTAAGGTATTGGGCGTGCCGATCAAGCTATCGGAAACACCGGGCACTGTTCGAACCGCGCCACCGATACTGGGGCAGCACACCGCGCAGGTGCTGGCCGAGATCGGCATGACGATCGACGAGATTGAAGGCCCGCGCAACGCGGCGCTCTAGGAGGATTGTGGAAGTTTCTCATGTCAGAAAACGCGTGCAGGCGGCGATGGCCGCTGCTCGTGAGCGCGCGCAGCGGCGTCGCGAGCGCGCATCCGAGGCCGAGACTGCCTACGACGGCTTTCTCACTCAAGTCGCCACGCCGCTGGTCCGTCAGATCGTCAACGCCCTGCAAGCTGAAGGCTACGCGTTTACGCTCTCGACTCCGGGACGCGGTCTGCGGCTCGCCCTCGATCGTGGCCGCGATGATTTCATCGAGCTGGCGCTGGAGACGGATGCCGATGAGCCGACCGTCATTGGACGAATACGTCGCACCCGCGGTTCGCGCACGATCGAAGAGGAACGCCCGGTCAAACGAGGGGCATCACCCGATCAAGTGAGCGACCAGGACTTGCTCGATTTCTTCGAGAACGCACTGCAGCCCTGGCTGGAACGTTAGACCTTGGATTCCCAACTTACGTCGGTTTGCGAGCGATGTGAATCGCCATCAGCCCGCCGAGGACCGGTAATACGCGCGCGTCAGTGAAACCGCAGTGCGTCATGAGCCCGGCCACCGCTGTTGCTCCTGGATAGTTGCGAATCGACTCGGGAATGTAACGGTACGTGTCCGGATCGCCGTGCAGGGCGAGGCCAAGCAGCGAGCCGACTGCGGTCAGATATGCGTGATACGCCCCGCGGACGATCGGATTCGCGGGACGATTGAAGTCGAGGGATAGTAGTCGGCCGCCAGGGGCGAGCACGCGGTGAATCTCGCGGAGCGATTGATCGAGATCGGGAACGTTCCGCAGCCCGTATCCGGTCGTGACGACGGTGAAATGGCCGTCAACAAACGGCAGCGCCATCATGTCGGCCGTCACGAGCGGCGTGCGTGAATCGTTCCGCCGCTGTTGCGCAAGCTGCAGCATCCGGTGAGTGACGTCGAGACCAACACCCGATCGCGCCGGCGGTACGGCTGCGAACAGAATGTCGCCGGTTCCGCAGGCGAGATCGAGCACGCGGTCGCTGGCCCGCAACTCGGCCATCTCAATCAGCCGTCGCTTCCACGTGCGGTCCTGACCGTAAGAGAGAAAGCCGGTGATGAAATCGTAGCGATCCGCGATCGTGGCAAACAGGCGACGGACGTAATGTCGTTTGCCGTCGGGCGTGGCGATGTCGGTGCGCAGCGTCATCCTGCGACCGTGCTCAGGATGACCCTGAGGGCCCATCGAAGGGTCACTGCGCGCGCAGCAGCAGCACCGGAATCCTGACCAGGTGGCGCACCTTGTCCACGGTCGTCCCGCGCAGCAGGTCCTGGAGAAAGCGGTGGCCGTGAGTGGACATCGCGATGAGATCGACGTTGCGCTCGCGGCACAACCGAATGAGTTCGGTCGCCGGATCGCCCATTGCGAGCTCGGTGGTGACTCTGAGAGAGGCCGCGGTGAGCTCAGCGGCAAGCTGACCGAGATAGGCGCGATCGGCTTTCATCTCTTCCGACTCGCGCAGCTTGAGCTCATCGAAATGGCGGGCCGCCCAGCCGTCCGCGACGTGGACGAGCAGCAGCTCGGCACCGGTGAGCGAGGCCAGCTCACGCACGTGCGTCAGGATCGTGCGATCCGCCGGCGAGTTCTCGACGGCGACGAGAATCGATCGATACATCGCTATCCGGTGAAAGTCTGATACAGCAGGTATGCGTTCAGCGCCGCAATGATAACCGCGACAATCCACGCCAGCATCTGGATCCAGCGCGGCGCGACCAGGTCTCCCATTTTTCGCCGATCGCTAGTGAAACTGACTAGCGGGAACACCGCAAACGGCAGCTGCAGACTGAGAATCACCTGGCTCAGCACGAGCAGGTCGCCCGTTCCTCGCTCGCCATACAGAATGATCACGATCACTGCCGGAACGATCGCGACGAGCCGCGTAATGAGACGCCGTAGCCACGGGCGCAGCCGGATGTTGACGAAGCCCTCCATCACAATCTGGCCAGCCAGCGTGCCGGTCAGCGTCGCATTCTGGCCAGAACACAGCAGCGCGACCGCAAACAGCACACCGGCCGCCGTCGTGCCCAGCAACGGCGACAGCAACTGGTAGGCGTCGCCGATGTCGGCGACCGACTCGTGCTCGGTGCCATGAAAGACCGCCGCGGACACGATGAGGATCGCCGCGTTGATGAACAGCGCCGACATCAGCGCAACGGAGGAGTCGATCGTCGCGAAGCGGATCGCCTCGGTCTTGCTGGCGAGCGTATCGCGGTAACGGCGCGTCTGCACGATCGACGAATGCAGATACAGGTTATGCGGCATCACGGTTGCACCGAGGATACCGATCGCGATGTAGAGCATCGCCGGGTCCGTCAGAATTCTGGTGCGAGGAATGAAGCCGGCGGCAACGTCCGCCGCATCTGGTGCCGCCCACCAGATTTCGATTGCGAAGGACGCAGCAATCGCGATGATCAGCGCGACGACCAGCGCCTCGACGTAGCGGAATCCCTTGTGCTGGAGAAACAGCACGATGAGCACGTCGAGCACCGTGATGCAGACACCCCAGATCAGCGGCAGGCCGACGAGGAGATTGAGCGCGATCGCGGCGCCGATGACCTCCGCCAGATCGCAGGCCGCAATCGCGATTTCGCAGAGGATCCACAACGCAATCGTCACCGGCTTCGAGTAGCTGTCGCGGCACGCCTGCGCGAGATCGCGTCCGCTGCCGATGCCGAGCCTGACGGCGAGCGCCTGCAGCAGAATCGCCATGAGATTGGAGATGAGGATCACGCTGAGCAGCGTGTAACCGTAACGCGCGCCACCGGCGAGGTCGGTCGCCCAGTTGCCCGGGTCCATGTAGCCGACGGCGACCAGATATCCCGGTCCTGCAAACGCCAGCAGCTTCCGCCAGAAACCCGCCTCGAACGGGACGACGATGGAACCGTGAACCTCACGCAAGCTCGGCGCTGAAGGCACGCTCCTCCAGCCACCCCTGGACTCAGCTTTTGGCAAGGCCGTGCTGCTCAGAGATGCATCAGTTTCGTCGTCAGAAGCCATTTAGATCCAGCGATTTTGAGCTTTCAAAATTTCAATGTAGATGATAGCATGCGGAGACTTTTACACCTCAAACTAATCTCGTCCGGGTGAGTATGCTCGCGTCCAGCACCGTTGAGAACTACCTGAAGGCTATTTACGCGGGCGCGGCCAGCCTCGGCCGCGGTCAGCGGCTGCTGCCGATGGGTCAACTCGCCGCCGCCGTCGGCGTCACGCCCGGCACTGCAACGACGATGGTGAAGACCTTGGCTGAGTCGGGGTTGGTGGAATACGAGCCGTATGCCGGGGTAGCGCTGACTGCGGCCGGACAGAAGCTGGCTGCGCTCGTCCTTCGCCGCCATCGTCTCATCGAGCTCTTTCTGGTCAGGGTCATGGGTTACTCCTGGGACGAGGTGCACGACGAAGCCGAACTCCTCGAGCACGCCGTCACCGATCGCCTGATCGATCGCATCGACGAAATGCTCGGACGGCCGGAGACCGATCCGCATGGCGACCCGATTCCCAATGCGGAAGGACTCGTGAAGCCGCAGCACGCGCAGACGCTGCTGTCCTGCCCACTCGAGACCACCGTCACTGTCACGCGGGTCATCGATCAGGACAAAGAGTTCCTGCGTTTCATCGAGAACCATCACCTCAAGCCCGGCGAGGCGATCGCCGTCGAAGCGCGCGATGCGGCGGCCGACAGCGTGCGCGTGCGCGGCAAGAACGATCAGCGCATCACGATCGGCACGCGTGCAGCGTCGAAGCTGCTGGTCCAGGTCGCCCTGGTGCTGCTGCTCTGCATGTCGGCGCTGCCAGCCTTCGCGCAGACGGCGCCGGCACGGCGCGAGGTGCCCCGAACGAATTTGTCGGGCTACATGGACTTCCATTTCAACAACGAGGAGTTCACCGACGCCCGTCTGGACTTTCACCGCTTCGTCCTGCTCGTCACGCATTCGTTCTCACCGCGCATCCGCTTCGTCGGAGAGCTCGAGCTCGAACATGCGTTCGTAGAGGGACTCGAAGAAGCCGGCGAGCTCGAGCTGGAACAGGCGTATGTCGATTTCCTGCTCGACCGATCGTTCAACGTTCGCGCCGGAATGATGCTGATGCCGATCGGCATCATCAACGAGCGGCACGAGCCGCCGGTGTTCTACGGCGTCGAGCGGCCGTTCATCGACACCGTGATTATTCCCACGACGTGGTTCGACGTGGGCGCCGGCGTCCACGGTGAGGTCGGCCGCGGCTGGCGTTATCGCGCGTACGTCATTGCTCCGCTTAACGCCGCGGAGTTCGATGCCGCCATCGGGATTCGCGACGGACGCCAGAAAGGTTCGGAGTCCAACGTGGGCCGGCCGGCAGTCACCGGACGTCTCGAGTATGTCGGCTTGCGGGGTCTGACCCTTGGCGCAAGTGGATGGTCGGGCCGCTCGGGGTTTGAGTTCCGTCCGCGCTTCGACGTTCCGGTCTCGCTCGCCGAGGCCGACGCGCGGTATTCACGGCGCGGCTACGAATTCCGCGGCGAGTTCGCCCAGGTCTGGATCGACAACGCCGGCATGCTCAATGACGCGCTGGCGCTACGAGTCGGCGTCAATCCGAACATCGGCAGCGCGCTTCGCGGCTTCTCGCTCGAAGGCAGCCGGCGATTCTTTTCAGGCTCGCGGCTCGGAGAGGTGGGCGGGTTCGTCCGCTACGAGAACTTCGATACGCAGTACCGGATGCCGTCGGGTTATGTGCCGCTGCAGGAGTTCGATCGCGATGCCTGGGTCGTCGGCGCCAATTACTGGCCCGATCCCGATGTCGCAGTGAAGGTCGACTACTCGATCGTCCGAAATCACAGTTCGGTGATCAGCGCGCCGAACTCGTTCAACGTCGGACTGGGATGGTGGTTCTGATGCGCAATTCGATCAGGCTGCTGACGCTTGCGATCGTGATTGGAGTCGTGATGGCTGAAGGAGCGGGACGCGCCCAGGACGCGCGCCTGATTGACATCGCAGCAGAGCGATTCACGTTCACGCCCTCTGAGATTCGCGTCAAAGCCGGCACGCGACTCGAGATCCGGCTACAGAGCGACGACACCGCGCATGGCTTCCACATCGTCGGCACGGAGGTCGATATCGAACTGCCGAAGCGCGGACGGGGCGTGGCGACGGTCAACTTCCAACCACAAGCGGGCCGCTACACATTCGAATGTTCACGCGTCTGCGGCGCCGGGCACGAGTTCATGCGCGGCGTCATCATCGCGGAGTAACCGTGCGGCGCACCCGATTGTCCATGTCGGCGTTGTTCTGGACCGCGGCACTCGGCTTGCTGTGCGTCACCGGTGTGCTCGTCGCGCAAGTCCGCGTCGCTGTCCCGGGCGACGCCTTGGGCGGCATCACGCCGGTCGAATTCCAGGAGTTCCGCCTCGGCCTCGACGACTTCCTCGAGGTTGAGACTCCGGATGAAGGGCTCGGTCCGGCGTTCAACGGCACTAGCTGCGCCGTGTGCCACAGCGTTCCCGCCGTCGGCGGCACGAGCGCGATCGCGGAAGTGAGAGCCGGCAAGCGCGGCAGGAATGGCGAATTCATTCCGCTCGACCCGTCCGGTGAATCGCTCTTCCATCTCTTCTCGGTCCCGGGGCACGCTTGCCAGCCGGTGATTCCCGCGGATGCGACGATCATCGTGCGTCGTGTGCCGATCCCGGTGTTCGGCGCCGGGCTCGTCGAAGCGATCCCGGACGAGGCGCTACTCGCCCTCGAGGATCCGAGCGATCGCAATCGAGACGGCGTAAGCGGCCGTGCGGCGATGGTGACCGATCTCGCGTCCGGCGAGCGAAGGGTCGGGCGGTTCGGGTGGAAGTCGCAGCACGCGACGCTGCTCGCGTTCAGCGCCGACGCCTATCGGAATGAGATGGGCATCACCAACGATTTCTTTCCACATGAAGTTGCGGTCGGGATCTCGCACGAGCGGATGCGCGTGTGCGACCCGCATCCGGACCCCGAGGACATTCGCGATCCGCGCACCGGCCGCCGCGGCATCGACAACTTCGCGAGCTTCATGAAATTCCTGGCGCCAATCGCTCGCGGTCCCCTTGACGATGCGGTCAGGAACGGCGAGCGCGTCTTCGGCGCCATTGGATGCAGTGCCTGCCACACCGCGACGCTGACGACTGGGCCAAGCGCGAACCCGTTGTTCGATCGCGTCGCCGTGCCGCTCTTCTCCGATTTGCTACTGCACGACGTTGGGAGCGGTGACGGTATTCAACAGGCCTCGGGCATGCCCGAAGAGATTCGCACACCGGCACTGTGGGGCTTGCGTTTCCGTCGTCCGCTGTTGCATGACGGCTCGGCGGCAACCATAGAAGACGCGATCACCGGACACGGCGGCGAAGCCGGGCTCGCGATGCAGGGCTACTACCAGAGTACGGCGGAAGAACGCGCCGCGCTTCTCGCTTTTCTACGCTCGCTCTAGCCACCCCTCGATCGTGTGTCGCAACTCTGTGGCATTCGAGGCGACAAGTACACCAGAGCCCTGTTGCTGTACCAGCTCACGACGGAACCCGAAGCCGTACGACACCAGGCAGCAGCAGACCTCGGCGCGCCTGGCGGTTTCGAGGTCAATGGCTGAATCGCCGACGAGCAGTGTGTCCTCGGGCACGGTGTTCGCGGCTTTCATCATCGCCCTGAGACCAGCCGGATCCGGCTTACGGCGATAGGGGCCGTCACCGCCGATGACTTCATCAAACGCGTCACGCAAGCCAAGCCCGGCGAGAATGCGCTCGGTCGGTGCCGTCGGTTTGTTCGTCAGCACCGTCAGACGAGCCCGGCCACGCGCCTGACGCACGACCTCAGCGACGCCGTCGTACACGCGGGTGTGATTCAGCAGTCGCTCGTCGTAGATTTCGAGAAACCGCTCGAGCGCATGCGCACGTTCGCCGCGGCCGGAGGCGCGGAGCGCCCGGCGAACCAGCAACGCTGCGCCTTCACCCACCATCCCGCCAATCTGTTCCTCGGTCAGAATCTGCCCCCCGAGCTCTTCGATCAGCTGATTGGCTGAATCGGCGAGATCGCGACGCGAGTCAACGATGGTGCCGTCGAGATCGAAGGCAATCAGGCGGTGTAGGTAGCCCACGACGTCGGCGTTTCCCACACCGTCACGCGCGCGACAGGAAGGCCCTGCTCGCGTGAGATGTCGTAGATCAAGCGCGCAATGCGCTCCACGGTTGGATTGCTCTCGACCAGATACATCGGTTCGCCGAGCGCCTCCAGCGCCTTCACCAACGGATCGTCGCCTCGCAGGATCATCTTGTGATCGAGCTCGCGATCGACCCAGCTTTTGACGATGCGCTTGATGTCGTTGAAGTCGGCGACCATGTTGCGCGGGTCGAGCGTGTCGGTGCGAATCTCGATCTCTGCCACGGCGTTGTGACCGTGGGGATGCTTGCAGATGCCGTCGTAATCGAGCAGACGATGCCCGTAGCAGAAGTCGATGCGCTTGGTGACCGAGTACATAGCTTGTATCTTATCGATGTCCAGTTTGGAAACGACAGCCGTCCTTTTCTCCTCGGGCCTCGACAGCGCCGTACTTGCTGCCCTCGAAGCGCAGACGCGCACCGTGCAGCCCGTTTACGTCAGCGCGGGATTGGCATGGGAACGTGAGGAGCTGGCCGCGGTCGAACGCCTTCTGGCGTCGCCAGTGTATCGGGCGTTGGCGCCGGTGGCGCGTCTGACGTTCACCGTCGCCGACCTATATCCGGCGACCCACTGGGCGCTGCGCGGCACCCCTCCAGGATTCGACACGCCTGACGAGGATGTCTACCTGACCGGTCGCAACATCGTGCTTTTGAGCAAGGCCGGTGTCTACTGCGCGCAGCACAAGCTGCCGCGCATCGCGATCGGTCCTCTCGCGGGCAACCCCTTTCCAGACGCGACTCCTGAATTCTTTGCGTCGATGTCCAGGACGCTGTCATTGGGGCTCGCGCACGAGATCGCCGTCGACGCACCGTTCGTCACGATGCACAAGAGCGACGTGATTCGCCTTGGAACGGAGCTGAAGGTGCCGTTCGAACTGACCCTGTCGTGCATGAATCCGCGGCAGGGACTGCACTGTGGGCAGTGCAGCAAATGCCGCGAGCGACGTGACGCCTTTCACGAAGCGGGCATCGACGATCCTACGGCTTACGCGTCAACGCCCAGCCGGTAGATGACGTTCGTAGGGGCGACGCACGCGACGGTCCAGGCCGATGCATGCATCGGCCCTGCTACCGAGAAATGTTGATCGCGCCATCGCCGCTGCGAAGCCGCAGCGTGCGGCCGCCCTTTCCGAGTTGCGCGCGCAGCGAATCGCGATTCCCGCGATTGTCGTTGTCTCGCTCGGCCTGCACGGGCACGCCATCGGCGTGCACACCGCCGTCGCCGGTATGCGCATCGAGATCGGCGTCGAGATTCGCCGGCAAGCGAAGCGTGATCGATCCGTCGCCCGTATTGACATTCCAATCAGTCTTCAGCGTGCTGCCGTCGAGCGCCTCGAGACGAACGGAGCCGTCGCCGGTCCTGACCTCGACGGCGTCGAAGCGACCGGTCAGCTCGACCGAACCGTCGCCAGAATCGGCCTCGACACGGCCAGCGGCATCGGTCACCGAGATTGAACCATCACCCGTACGGGCCTGCAGGCTGCCCTCGATACGACGGGCTCGAATGCTGCCGTCACCGCTACTGAGTCCAACCGTGCCGGACAGCTCGTCGGCATTGATCGACCCATCGCCAGTACGCGCATCCACGGACACCTTGCGAGGCGCCGTCACAATCAGGCTCACCGAGGGTGATGACCCGATATGGATCCCGCGTTGCTCGCGCGGTGTTGGCGCGTCGACGACGATTCGGTCGCCCTCCTGACTCATATTGACGACCAACGCCTCCGCCGCTTTTTGATCCGGTCCGCGCCGTTCAATTTCCACAAGGACTTCGTCCCTGTCCCACGACTTCATCTGAATCGAGCCATCGAACGTGCGAAGCATCAGGTCAGCCTGCCCGCTGACGACAAAGCGCTTCTCTTCCCGCGCGACGACCCCTTCGCCGCGCACATCGATGCTGCAGGCGGAAGTGGCAATCGACAGCAGTGAAGTACCGAGTACCGCCAGCACAGGAGTGAGTTTCTGCATCTCGTCCTCTCAGCGGCCTTAGACGGGAGCCGGCGAAGGGCTGTTCACTGAGCCGACAAGTTCTCCACCGATGAAAGTCCGCACGACCCGGAATCCACGGTCGAGCACCACGAGGTCGGCGACGGCTCCAACGGCGATGACCCCGAAGCCGGTAAGGCCAAGCTCACGCGCGGGTGTCGTCGAGCACATCGTCGCGGCCTCCACAATCGAGCTGCCGAACCGGCTCACGATGGTCCGGAACGCCCTGTCCATCGTCAGAATGCTGCCGGCGAGGGTGCCGTCTTCGAGAAAGGCTGCCTCGCTGCCGGCCTCGATTCGCCGGCCGCCGAGGCGGGCGGTGGACCCGGTCGGCAGTCCGGAGACGCCCGTTCCATCGGTGATGGCCATCACACTGTGCGCGCCCTTCGCCGCGATAGCCAGCCGGCACATCGCCGGGTGCACGTGATAGCCGTCGCATATCAGTTCCGCGGCGACCTCTTCGCGTGAGAGCACGGCACCAGCCAGACCAGGCGCCCTGTGGGCAATGGGCGTCATTCGGTTGAACAGGTGCGTGGCATGCCGGGCGCCTGCGTCGATCGCAGCGATCGCTGTGTCGTAGTCGGCGCCGGAATGCCCCAGCGAGACGCGATGACCAGACGCGACGAGCGACGCGACGAGATCGAGCCCACCAGGCAGTTCAGGTGCGATCGTCACGATGCCAACGTCAGGGCGACAGGAAGCGATGGTGTCGAGGATGTCGCGCGCCGAGAACTCGCCTTCGCTCACGCTCGTCACGGGCGCGCGCAGACATGCCGCCGGCTGCGCGCCGCGAAAGTCGGGGCTGATGAAGTTGCTTTCGAGATGCGCGGGCAGCACGCGAGCACGACCAGGAACGGCGGCAATGCGTGAGTCGCGGACCTGATGCAAAACCCCGCGAAGCTCTTTCGGAGAACACGCCACGGTCGTCGGGCAGAATGCCGTGACGCCGTACCGCGGAAGCCGCGACGCGATTTCGGCAACGGCCTCGCCCTCGTCCAGTGTGTCGTACCCCTCGACGCCGTGCACGTGAACGTCGATGAATCCGGGCAGGATATAGCAGTCGCTGGCGTTGATGGTCGTGGCCCGGCCGGGATCTACGGCTCCCGGCTCGATGGCCGCGATGCGTCCCGCGTCGATGATGATCGTTCCTTCGCTGAGGACGCGGTCCGGCAGCACCACGTCACCCCTCGCGAGGACAATCATCGACCGTCCCAGTCAACGTGCACGTGCAGCTTGCGGCCTTCGAGTGGGAGGGACTCTTCGGAGTGCTCTGGCGACGGTGCGATGACCGCGCGCAGTATTTCGCGATCGAGGCGCTTCAGCAGATGAATGAACCCGCCCTGCGTCGGTGCCATCAATACGACGACGCCGCCGCTGCGATCGGGCGGAAACTTGCGGTCGTTAAGGTAGTCACGATCGAGTGTGATCAACGTACGGCGCAGTTGCCGCGCCAGCCGATAGTGTTCGCCGTCCGGCGCACGGCGCAGATCATCGTGCTCGAGGACGAACAGCACATCCCACGAGAGCGACGTCCGCATGAACAACACGAGACCTGCTGGGACATTCGCGTCAACGTACACGCGCGGCTGTCCGGACAACTGCTGGGCATGGCCGCCGAGTTCCGACGCCAGCGTGCCCATTAGCGCTTGGCCTCCGTGGCCTGCTGCTTCAGCGCAGCGACGAGCTGATCGCGCTGGTGCACGAGTTCTTTGTGAGGCCGGCGGCCGTTGGGCGAACTGACGACGTACTCACAGAACAGCGGGAATCCGATCGTGGAATCCACATACGCGACGGCCGTGTCGGGAAGCACACCAGGATTCACTTTGCCCCAACTCACCGCTTCTGCAGGAGTCGCCCCTGAGAGCCCACCCCACACAACCTGATCGGTCGTGATCTGGATGAAGAAATCGTTGCCGCCCTTCGGGATGCCGTACACTTCCCAGAGCGTAGGCTGCCCCTGCAGGTAGAAGTTCTTCGGCGATCCGCCGCCGAGGATCACGCAGCCGTTCTTCTTGCCGGCAAGGATGAAGGCGCACACCTCGTTGACGTCCTTGTTCGGATCGATCATCAGGCGGCTGTCGTTCATCAGCTCGTGAAAGGCGATGTTCATGCCGATTGAGCTGTCACCAGGTGACGAAGTGAAGATCGGTACGCCGTTAGCTGCGGCGGCGGCGACTACCGAGTACTGCTCACATCCTGGCTGTCGGGTGATCAGGTCGCGTCCAAGCGCGTAATGCAGCTCGGCCGTGGAGATCGGTCCGTTCAAGCCGGATCGCACGAGGAAGTCGCGGATGTAGGAGTCGGTCTCGAGAAGGACCGTGGCGGGAAACAGCACGTCGTAGATTCGTATCACGCCGTCCTCGTAGAGCTGGACGTCGTCTACGAATGGCGAACCTCTGTGCAACGTGAAGTTCAATGCGTAGTGCAGATCGTGATAGAGATTGGCTCCAGTGCTGATGACGAAGTCGATGAGACCACGCTCCATCAGTTCGACCATGCAGCCGCCCAGTCCGGCCGGCGTCAAGGCGCCGGCCACCGTGAGCCCGATCGTCGTGTCGTGCTCGGGGAGCAGCATTTTCTCCGTGAAGATGCGGCAGGCTTCTCCGAGGCGCGCCGCATTGAAGGCTTGAAAGCCTTCATCGATGAGATGCCTGAGATCGGCGCTGCCCCGTGGCCGGTAGTACCGGATGGGCTTGCCACTCAGGTGGTTGCGGCGGGGTTTTTCTGGTGCACCAGGCGAGCGATGGGGCATCAGAGATGTAGCTTAGCATCACCACCTCGCTGAAACCGGCATGCGCTGTCGTTGCCGGCGGGATCCGCCGATAACCTGGCGAGCCTCTAGACGTGTCAAGACGTGTCAGTGTCTGAAGAAATATGAGTGTTGCCACCTCTCGTGCATTAGGGTCGAGGACCGACGCGACCAGCGACGTCGAGGCACGATTCCGTACCCTCGTGCAGTCGCCGCTTCGCGCGGGCCTGCTCCGATTCCTGAGTGCACGTCCCGGCGAGCCGTTCGAAGTCGAGTCGTTGATGGCCACGTTCGGTCGTTTGCGCCTGGACGTCGAAAACTGCCTCCGCGAGCTCGTCGAGTTCGGCATTATCCGGCGCGCGCCGGGTTCGCCGGCGCAGTACTCGGCGGTCCGCCCCGAGGGCGATGCCATCAATCGGCTGCTCGATACGTTCCTCGAGCGGCGCGCAGATATCAGCACTGAAGATCAGGCGCCGTCGGTCCAGCGCTTTCGCGAAATGATCGGGCGAGACGAGAAGATGCTGGTCGTCTTCGAGTGGATCCGTACCGCCGCCAAGTCCGACATCTCGGTCCTCATCCTCGGGCCAACAGGATCCGGGAAGGAAGTCGTGGCGCGCATGATTCACGAGCTGAGTCGGCGCGGCGAAGAGAACTTCCAGGCGGTTAACTGCGCTGCGCTGCCGGATACGCTCTTCGAATCGGAGATCTTCGGTTACGAGAAAGGCGCGTTCACCGGCGCGCACGATCGAAAGCCGGGACGCGTGGAGCTTGCCGACCGCGGCACGCTCTTCCTCGATGAGATCGGCGACTTGTCGCTGGTCGCCCAGGCCAAGCTCCTTCGCGTGCTCGAGGATCGTCGTTTCGAGCGCCTTGGCGGACAGCGTTCCGTGCAAGTGGATTTCCGCCTGATCTCCGCGACCAACCGGCCTCTCGACCAGTTCGTACGCGACAGCCGGTTCCGCGAGGACCTGTATTACCGGGTGAACGCGTTCTCGATCCGGCTGCCGTCGTTGCGCGAGCGCACCACCGACATTCCCGTCCTGGCGCAGCGCTTCCTCGCGCGCTACTGCGCCGCGAACGGGCTGCCGCTCGACGGCAAATCGTTCTCCAAGGAAGCGGCCGAACTGATG